>CAVJHQ010000075.1:10309-12131 GCA_963649365.1 Alloprevotella sp. | reverse complement strand
CCCGGGCCGCACCCCCCTATGGGCGCCGCGCCGCGCATCCCCGCCCGGCCGCGCGCCCCACGTGAACGGCGCGGTCCATCCGCGCGTCGAGAGGAGAGCATCGCATGAAGCACGGTTTCCCGAAGGACTTCCTGTGGGGCGCCTCGTCCTCGGCCTTCCAGATCGAGGGCGGCTGGGACGAGGGCGGCAAGGGCCTCACGGTCGCCGACGTCAACTCGTTCAAGCGTTCCGACAAACAGGCGGACACCAAGGTGGCGAGCGACTTCTACCACCGCTGGCGCGAGGACATCGCGCTCATGGCCGAGCTCGGCCTGGACGTGTACCGTTTCTCCATCAGCTGGGCGCGCATCGTCCCCGACGGCGACGGCGCCGTCAACCAGGAGGGGCTCGCCTTCTACGACCAGGTCATCGACGAGCTTCTTGCCCACGGGATCCAGCCCTTCGTCACGCTGTACCACTTCGACCTGCCCTACGCGCTTGTTGAGAAGTACAACGGTTGGGCCGACCGCCGCTGCGCGCTGGCCTTCGAGCGCTATGCCCGGATCTGCTTCGAGCACTTCGGCGACCGCGTGACGTATTGGCAGACCATCAACGAGCAGAACCTCATGGTCCGCGTCGACGAGCGGATGAACATCTACGTTGACGACCCGCTCGAGGCCGATCGCCTGCGGGCGCAGATGGACTACCACATGTTCCTGGGCAATGCCTTGGCCTCGGCGGCCTGCCACGAGCTCGTTCGTGGCGGCAAAGTCGGGCCTGCCGTGAGCTCCACCTGCACCTACCCGCTCTCCAACCGCCCCGAAGACGTGTGGGCGGCCCGGATGAACGACTTCCTGAAAACGGGCTATGCGCTCGAGATGTACCGTTACGGCAGCTATTCCGGGCTTTACCTGCGCTACCTCGAGGAGCGCGACATCGTGCCCAAGACCTTCGCGGGCGATTCCGATATCCTCAAGGCCGGCGGTATGGATTACCTGGCCGTCAACTACTACCGCACGCTCTGCGCGAGCGCGCTTTCGGCGGACGAGAACCACCCCGCGGGCTCGCGCGCGTTCCGCGGCAACGAGGTCGACTTCGACCAGTACGGCTGGTGCCGCGACGAGCGCAACCAGAACCTCGAGGCCAGCGAGTACGGCGCGCAGATCGACCCTATGGGCCTGCGCATCGTCCTCAACGACTACTACGCGCGCTGCCGCGTGCCCATGATCATCACCGAGAACGGCCTCGGCATGCCGGACACCCTCGAGGAGGACGGCTCGGTCCACGACCCGTACCGCATCGACTACCTGCGCCAGCACATCCAGGCCTGCGAGCTCGCGCTGGGCGACGGCGTTCCGCTCATGGGATACTCTCCGTGGTCGGCGGTCGACCTGCTGAGCTCGCACCAGGGTTTCCGCAAGCGCTACGGCTTCGTCTACGTCGACCAGAACGACCAGCAGACCGGCAGCCTTGACCGCTATCGCAAGGACAGCTTCCACTGGTACAAGAAGGTCATCGCCTCGAACGGGGCAGACCTGGCCTAGGCCTGCCCTAGGCCTGTCCGGGACGGCCGGCCTCCGCGCGCCCCTCCGAGTTCGGAAGGCTTCCAAACTCGGGGAGGCGTTTCTTGCCGTTGATCGCAAGCCGTCTACCTGCGCATATAGAGAAGTGAACCAAAGTTCGGAAGCCTTCTCAAGTTTGGGAGCCTTCCGAACTCGGGAAGGCTTCTCAAGTTCGGAAGCCTTCCGAACCCGAAAGGGCGCCGCGCGCGTGGGCGTCCTTCTTTTATAGAGAAAGGAACCGACATGAAAGCCTGCGGGCTGAACACCCTGGTCATCGATGT
>CAVJHQ010000075.1:0-10299 GCA_963649365.1 Alloprevotella sp. | reverse complement strand
GAGGAGGGCAGGAGGCCGTTGGTTAGAGGGGCCTGAGGGAGGCGGTTTCGAATGAGAAGCGCTTTGGGCCCGTCGGAGTCTCCAGGACGGCTTGGCCCCGGGCGTCGACTGTGGCGAACACGCCCCGCGCGAGCTCGGCGCCTGCCGGGGAGCGTGCGACGACATCCTTTCCGATCCAGGCCAAGCGCTCCAGGTACTCGGTCAGCACTGGCGCGAGCGGTCCTTCCGAACCCTCGGCGGCGAGCGCTTCTGCCCAGGCGTCGCAGCGCCGTACCGTTCTTTGGTGGATGCTGGCGATAAGCTCATCGAGGTCCGGCGAGGCACCGTTCAAGTCTTTGAGGCTCACGGCGGGAAGCCCCGCGTCAGGAACGGTTGGCGGGGTATAGCCGACGTTTATGCCGATTCCCGCGACCGCGAAATATCCGCCCTCCTCATCCTTTGCCGCCTCGACGAGGATGCCCCCGAGCTTCTTTCCCCGGGCATAGAGGTCGTTCGGCCATTTGAGCCGGATCTCTGCGGCCAGACCGCGCTCCTCGAGGCTCTCCAGCGCCGCCAGCCCGCATACCGCCGCCAGGCCGCAGAGGTCGTCGGACTTGACCTCTGGCCGCAAGACGATAGAGAGCAGCAGGTTCCCGGCGCTCGAGTCCCACGTGTGCCCGCGCCGCCCGCGGCCCGCCGTTTGCCGCCTCGCTGCCAGGGCATATCCGTGCGGCGCGCCCTCTTTTCCTGCCCTGAGCAGGTCGTCGTTCGTGGATCCGGTGACTTCGACGATTTTGACCGCAGGTAACACAGCTTGAGTCCTCTCGTTTATGTTCTGTGGAGCAACCGTGGCGATTCGCCCTTTTACAAGTTGACCAATCAACAACTGACGAACATGCAGTATTCTCCTCTTTAGAGGTTGACCAGTCAACATTGCGAAATGGGCAGGAGCGCGTTCAAGACCATGGCTTTCGAGGTTCTAGGCACCGGTTCCGCTTTGCCGGCGCGCGAGGTGACGAACGACGAGCTCTCCGCGTTTCTCGACACGTCGGACGAGTGGATCTACAGCCGCACGGGCATCAAGAAGCGCCATGTGTGCGCCGGGGAGACGCTCGACGACCTGGCCGTCTCCGCCTCGCGGCGCGCCCTTGAGGCCGCGGGGACCAGTCCCGACCAGGTCGACCTCGTGGTCTGCTCGACCTCGACCGCGGACCACCTCATGCCGGCGGAGGCCTGCGCCGTGGCGGAGAAGCTCGGCCTAACCTGCGCCGCGTTCGACGTCTCGGCGGCCTGCGCAGGGTTCGTCCTTGCGCTCGACGTCGCCGACGGCTTTATCTCCCGCGGCCGGGCGAGGCGCGTGCTTGTGGTGGCGTGCGAGCGAATGAGTCGTGTCCTCGACTGGAGCGACCGGTCTACCTGCGTGTTGTTCGGCGACGGGGCCGCGGCGGCGGTGCTCGGCGCCAGCGAGGGAGAAAACCCCCTCGCGATGCGCTTCTCGACGCTGCCCGAGGTCGGCACCCTCGAGGTTCCCGGCGCGCCCGGGGCCTCGCCGTTCTATGAGGGCGCCCGGCCGAAGAGCGTGCTCAAGATGGACGGCCGCCGGGTGTTCCGCTTCGGCGTCGCCGCCATATGCGACGAGGTCGAGGCGCTGGCGTCGGAGGCGGGCGTGGCGGTCGCCGACATCGACCACTTCGTCTTCCACCAGGCGAACGAGAGGATCCTCGCGGCGGCGGTCAAGCGCCTGGGCATCGACGACGCCCGGGTCGCGCGCACTCTTCGGGAGACCGGAAACATCTCGAGCGCCTGCATCCCGCTCGCGCTCGACGAGCTCGCGCGCGCAGGGAAGCTCAAGCCCGGCGAGCTTATCGCCATGGTCGGCTTCGGGGCCGGCCTCGACATCGGCGCATGCCTGCTCCGCTGGTCGCGGCAGGACGCATAGCACCATCTGTACCGCCGCCCGCCCGCATCGCGGCGCCGCGCGGCAACGGAGAAGAACAAAGGAGAACCCCCATGAACCAGAAGAGCAGCACGTTCGACCGAGTGTGCGACATCGTCCGCGAGAACGCCGGCGCGGGCGACGTGGAGCTCACGCGCGAGACCACGATGTCCGACCTCGGGCTCGACAGCCTCGCCACGGTCGAGGTCGTCGTCGCCTGCGAGGACGCGTTCGATATCGAGATCTCGCAGGACGCGAGCCCCTCGACCGTCGGCGAGTTCGTCGACCTCGTCGAGGCGGAGCTGGAGAAGTAGCCATGCTGAGGACTCCGGTGTGCGACATCCTGGGAATCGAGAAGCCCGTCTTCCAGGGCGGCATGGCGTGGATCGCCGACGCGTCTTTGGCCTCCGCCGTATCCGAGGCGGGCGGCCTGGGCATCATCGCGGCGATGAACGCGGGCCCCGAGTGGCTCCGCGAGCAGATTCACGAGCTGCGGGAGCGGACGAGCAAGCCGTTCGGCGTGAACGTCATGCTCATGAGCCCGTTCGCGGCCGAGGTCGCCCAGGTGGTCGTCGAAGAGAAGGTCCCGGTGGTCGTTACCGGCGCGGGCAACCCGCGCAAGTACATGGGCGCGTGGACCGAGGCCGGCGTCAAGGTCGTCCCGGTGGTCGCCTCGGTGGCGCTGGCCAAGCTCGTCGCGCGCGCAGGCGCGACCGCGGTCGTCGCCGAGGGGACCGAGTCGGGCGGCCATATCGGCGAGCTGACCACGATGGCGCTCGTCCCGCAGGTCGTCGACGCCGTGGACATCCCCGTGGTGGCTGCGGGCGGCATCGCGGACGGCCGCGGGGTCGCCGCGGCCCTCATGCTGGGCGCCCAGGGCGTCCAGGTGGGCACCCGCTTCCTCGTGGCGGACGAGTGCACCGTCTCGGAGGCCTATAAGGACCTGGTGATAAGCGCGAAGGACATTTCGACCCGCGCGACGGGCCGCTCCACGGGCCATCCGGTCCGCGCGCTCAAGACGCGCTTTACCAATGAGTACGCCAGGCTCGAGGCCGAGGGCGCGAGCCCCGAGGAGCTCGCGGAGTTCGGCGTCGGGGCCCTTCGCCGCGCGGCGAAGGACGGCGACGTCAAGGGCGGCTCGTTTCTCTGCGGCCAGGTCGCGGGCATGGTCCAGCGGCGGCAAAGCGCGGCGGAGATCGTCGACGACCTGGTCGACGGCGCCGAGAAGGTCCTTTCGGAGGCCGGCAGATGGGTAAGGTAGCGTTTCTCTTCGCGGGCCAAGGCGCCCAGCACCCCGGCATGGGCGTCGCGCTGGCGGCGGCGTCCCCGGCCGCGCGCGCCGTCTTCGAGGCGGCCGACTCCCTGCGCCCCCGGACTTTCGACCAGTGCCGGACGGCCTCCAAGGAGGAGCTCTCCCGCACCGAGAACACCCAGCCGTGCGTGTTCGCGGTCGACCTGGCCTGCGCGCGTGCGCTCCAGGAGCGGGGCATCGAGCCGGACATGGCGGCGGGCTTCTCGCTGGGCGAGGTCGCGGCGCTGACCTTCGCCGGCGCGTTCGACGACCGGGCGGGATGTAGCCTCGTGTGCCGGCGGGCCGAGCTCATGGCCGAGGCCGCGTCGGAGCGTCCGGGCGCGATGCGCGCCGTCGTCAAGCTCGAGGCATCCCGCGTCGAGGAGCTGGCCCGCGAGGCCGCGGCGGCGACCGACGGCGACTGCTGGCCGGTGAACTACAACAGCCCGCTGCAGACCGCCGTGGCCGGGTCGCCCGCCGCATGCGAGAGGCTCGACTCGCTCGTCAAGGAGGCGGGCGGCCGCTCGATCAAGGTCGCGGTGTCGGGCGCGTTCCACAGCCCGTACATGGCCTCGGCGGCGCGCGGCCTCGCCGCGCACCTGGAGCAGGGCCGCCTGCCGCGCGAGACGCGGATCCCCGTGTTCGCCAACAGCACGGCGCGCCCGTACCCGGCCGACCCGGAAGCCTCGGCGGCGCTTCTTGCCGGGCAGGTGAGCAGCCCGGTCCGCTGGACGGAGACGCTGCTCGCTATGCGGGCCGCGGGAGCGGACACCTTCGTGGAGGTCGGCCCCGGCACCACGCTGTGCGGGCTCGTCCGCAGGACGCTCGAGGGCGCGCGGACCTACCACGTCGAGACACCCGAGGAGCTCGACGCCGCGTCGCGCGAGCTCATGGCCGGAAAGGGGGCCGGTAATGGACGGTAGGGAAGCCTGCGGCGCCCGGGACGGCAAGAGGCGCGTGGCGCTCGTCACCGGCGCCTCCCGCGGCATCGGCCGCGCCGTCGCGGAAGGCCTCGCCGCCGACGGCTTCGACCTCGCGCTCGTGTACGCGGGCAACGGCGAGGCCGCGGCCCAGGCCGTCGCCGCCTGCGAGCGCGCGGGCGCCTCGGCGCGCGCCTACCGATGCGACGTCTCGAACGCCGAGCAGGTCAAAGCCACCGTCGCCGCGATTCTTTCCGACTTCGGAGGGGTGTGGGCCCTGGTGAACAACGCCGGCGTCACGCGCGACGGGCTTCTTGCCCGCATGAAGGACGAGGACTTCTCGCGCGTCCTCGACGTGAACCTCGTGGGCGCCTTCAACATGACGCGCTCGCTCACGCGCGCCTTCATGCGCCAGCGCGGCGGCCGCGTCGTGAACATGTCGTCGGTCGTGGGGCTCATGGGCAACGCGGGCCAGGCGAACTACGCCGCGTCGAAGGCGGGCCTGGTCGGCCTCACCAAGTCCGTGGCGCGCGAGCTCGCCGGCCGCGGCGTCACCGTGAACGCGGTGGCCCCCGGGTTCGTGCGCACGGACATGACGGCGGGGCTGCCCGACGAGGTCGTGGCGCGCTATGAGGGGCAGATTCCCCTGGGGCGCCTGGCCGACCCCGCCGAGGTGGCCGCGGTGGTCCGGTTCCTGGTAAGCGACGCCGCGGCGTACGTGACGGGCGAGGTCGTGCGCGTCGACGGCGGCATGGCGATGTAGAGAAGGGCCGGCGCCTGCCGGCCCGGTTTGGAGATGACGATGGAGCACAGGGTGGCGATCACGGGCATCGGCGCCGTCACGCCGCTGGGGAACACGGCGCCCGAGACCTGGGAGGCCATGCGCGCCGGCCGCTGCGGCATCGGGCGGATCGGCCGCTTCGACGCGGAGGGCTTCGCGGTCCAGGTGGCCGCCGAGGTCAAGGGCTTCGACGGCGAGTCGCGCTTCGGCGCCCGCGAGGCCAGGCACCTCGACCGTTGCGTGCAGTTCGCCATGGCGGCCGCCGACGAGGCGATGGCCGACTCCGGGCTCGGCGCGCAGGGCGCCGTGGACCCCGAGCGCCTGGGCGTCTACATCGGCTCGGGCATTGGCGGCGTGGAGACCTACACCGAGCAGGTGCACCTTATGGAGAAGAAGGGCCTGAGGCGCGCTTCTCCCTACCTGGTCGCCATGATGATCCCGAACATGGCGACGGGCAACGTCGCCATCCGGCACAACGCGCAGGGCCCGACGCTGCCGGTGGTCACCGCGTGCGCCACCTCGGCGCATGCGGTCGGGGAGGCGTTCCGCGCCGTCAAGCACGGCTACGCCGACGCGATTCTCGCCGGCGGCGCCGAGGCCGCCATCATCCCGGAGGTCATCTCGGGCTTTACCGCGTGCCGGGCGCTGACCACGAACCCGGACCCGGACGAGGCCTGCCGCCCGTTCGACGCGGACCGCGACGGCTTCGTGATGGGCGAGGGCGGCTGCGTCCTGGCGCTCGAGCGGTGGGAGCACGCCGTCGCGCGCGGGGCGAGGATCTACGCCGAGGTCGTGGGCTACGGCAACACCGACGACGCGCACCACATAACGAGCCCCGACCCGGACGCGGCGGGCATCGCGCGCGCCGTCCGTCTTGCCGTGGAGGAAGGCGGGGTCCGCCCCGACGAGGGGCTCTACGTCAACGCCCACGGAACGTCGACCAGGCTCAACGACTCTTCCGAGACGCTCGGGCTCAAGCGCGCGCTCGGCGAGAAGGCCGCCCGGGCGGCGCACGTCAGCTCGACCAAGTCGATGACCGGGCACATGATCGGGGCGACCGGCGCCGTCGAGGTCATGGCGTGCGCGCTCGCGCTTCGGGACGGCGTGGTGCCCCCGACCATCAACTACCGCACGCCCGACCCCGCGTGCGACCTGGACTACACGCCCAACAAGGCCGTTGCCTGCGAGCTGGCCTGGGCGCTTTCGACCAACCTCGGTTTCGGCGGGCACAACGCGTGCGTCGCGCTGCGCGCCGCCAAGGAGGCGTGAGCATGGATTCGGACAAGATAGCAAAGATCGCGGACGTCATGGAGGGCCGCGGCCTCACGCGCGTGCGCGTCGAGGAGCCGGACGGCTCCGCCTTCGAGCTCGAGCGCGCCGTCGACCGGCCGGCCGCGCCCACCGTCGTGGTGCCGCAGGTCGTCGCGGCCGACCCTTCCCTGGCCGCCGTCCCCGCGCCGTCGGCAGCCGCGCCCGCGGCGCCGGTCGCCGCGCCCGCGGCCGACCCCGCGCCGTCCGGGACGGCTTCCGCCGCGGTCGCCCCGCAGGAGCCGGAGGCCCACGAGGTCAAGGCCCCCATGGTCGGCGTCTACTACGCGGCTCCGGCCCCCGGCGCCGACCCCTTCGTGCGCGTCGGCTCGAAGGTAAAGAAGGGCGAGACGCTCTGCATCATCGAGGCGATGAAGGTCATGAACGAGGTCGCGGCCGAGGCGGACGGCGAGGTTCTCTCCATCGACGCGTCCGACGGCGAGCTCGTCGAGTACGGCAGCCGGCTGATGACGATCGGATAGGGGGCTCCCGTGAACAAAGAAGAGATCAAGGGCATCCTGCCGCACCGCGAGCCGATGCTGCTCCTCGACGAGGTCGACCTGGTCGACGGCGAGGCCCGCGGCAAGCTGACCATCACAGGCGACGAGTTCTTCGTGCAGGGCCACTTCCCCGGAAACCCCGTGGTCCCGGGCGTCATCCAGTGCGAGATGCTCGCCCAGGCCTGCTGCGCCCTCTTTGCCGAGGAGCTCTCCCGCGGCGGGACGCCCTTTTACACGAGCCTCGACAAGGTTCGCTTCAAGCGCCCCGTTCGCCCGGGCGACACCGTCGAGATGCGCTGCCGCCTGACCCGCTCGCGCGGGGCCTTCAGGTTCTGCGAGGGGGAGGCGCGCGTCGACGGGGAGCCCTGCTGCTCGGCGAGCATGTCGTTCGCCCTGGTAGACCAGCCGAAATAGGAGGCGGGATGTTCGACAAGATCTTGGTGGCCAACCGCGGCGAGGTCGCCGTCCGCGTGATCCGCGCCTGCCGCGACATGGGCGTGCGGACCGTCGCGGTCTACTCGCCCGCGGACGCCGAGGCGCTCCACGTCCGCCTGGCCGACGAGGCCTACTGCATCGGCGGGTCCCGGCTGTCGGAGAGCTACCTCAACGAGGACGCGGTTCTCACCTGCGCCGTCAAGTCCGGCGCCAAGGCCATCCACCCCGGCTACGGCTTCTTCTCCGAGAACGCCGGCTTCGTGCGCGAGTGCGAGAAGTGCGGCCTTGCGTTCATCGGCCCGTCGGCGGACGTCATCAGCCGCATGGGCGACAAGGACGCCGCGCGCCGCACCGCCCGCGCGGCCGGGGTCCCCGTCGTGCCCGGCTGCGACCTGCTGCGAAGCCCCGAGGAGGCCGAGCGCGAGGCGAGGCGGATCGGCTGCCCCGTCCTCATCAAGGCGCGCTCGGGCGGCGGCGGCCGGGGCATCCGCAAGGTCGAGCGCGTCGAGGACGCGGCCCGCGCCTACGTCGAGGCCCGCTCCGAGGCCGAGGCCGTCTTCGGCGACGGGGAGTGCTACATGGAGAAGTTCGTCTCGCCGGCGCACCATGTGGAGGTGCAGATCATGGCGGACAAGGAGGGGCGCGTCTTCTCGCTGGGCGAGCGCGAGTGCTCGGTCCAGCGGCGAAACCAGAAGCTTATCGAGGAGAGCCCCGCCCCGTGCCTCGAGGGCCGCGACGACGTCCGCGAGCGCATGCACCGCGCGGCCCGCGACCTCGCGCGCGCCGTGGGCTACGAGGGCGCCGGAACGATCGAGTTCCTCTACTCGGACGACGGCAGCTTCTACTTCATGGAGATGAACACCCGCCTGCAGGTCGAGCACCCCGTCACGGAGTTCGTGGCCGACGTGGACCTCGTCAAGTGGCAGCTGCGCGTGGCCGCCGGGCAGGCGCTGCCCTTCTCCCAGGAGGACGTCCCCGTCAAGAACCACGCCATGGAGTGCCGCATCAACGCCGAGACGCCGGAGTTTCTTCCCTCGTGCGGCACCGTCACGATGCTGCACGTGCCCGGAGGGCCTCGCGTGCGCTTCGACTCCGCGCTCTTCCCCGGGGCCTCGGTGCCCCCGTACTACGACTCCATGCTCGCCAAGGTCGTCGTCTGCGCGCCCACGCGCGACGGCGCCGTCAGAAAGATGCGCTCGGCGCTGGGCGAGCTCGTGATCGAGGGCGTCGAGGAGAACAGCGGCCTTCAGCTGCGGATTCTTTCCGACGAGGAGTTTCTTTCCGGCAATTACCACACCGACCTGATGGAGCACATCTATGCTGAGCGGTAGGATCGCGCACGCGCTGAACACGCTCGAGGCGCCCATGACCGAGGTCTGCGCCGAGTTTCCCGCGCGCCATGTGCTCGTCAAGTGCCCGGGCTGTCGCCGCGCCATCGACGAGGCGGACCTGCGGGCGAGCCTGGAGGTCTGCCCGCGCTGCGGCAAGCACCTGCGCGTGTCGGGGCGCTCGCGGATGCGCATGACGGTGGACGCGGGGAGCTTCGAGGAGTGGGACGCCGGCCTGCGCGCCGACGACTTCCTCGGCTTCCCGGGATACGCCGAGAAGCTCGAGGCCGCGCGCGAGTCCTCGGGCGAGAACGACGCCGTGGTCTGCGGCCGGGGGCGCATCGGCGGCTGGGAGTGCGCGCTCTTCTTTATGAACGCCGACTTCATGATGGGCTCCATGGGCTCGACCGTCGGCGAGAAGATATGCCGCGTGTTCGAGAAGGCCTCGGAGCTCAGGCTGCCCGTCGTCGGGTTCACGGTCTCCGGCGGGGCCCGCATGCAGGAGGGCGTGACCTCCCTTATGCAGATGGCCAAGGTCTCGGCCGCCGTGCGGCGCCACTCCGAGGCGGGGCTTCTCTACATCTGCGTGCTCACCGACCCCACGACCGGCGGCGTCACGGCGAGCTTCGCCATGGAGGGCGATGTCATCCTCGCGGAGCCGGGCGCGCTCGTGGCCTTCGCCGGCCCCCGCGTGATCGAGCAGACCGCCCGAAAGAAGCTCCCCGCGGGCTTCCAGCGCTCGGAGTTCCTCCTGGAGCACGGGTTCTGCGACGCGATCGTGCCGCGTGCCGACATGGCCGCGACGCTGGCCGAGCTGCTCGCGCTCCATGCGGGGAAGGCCCCGGGCGAGGGCGCGCCCCACGGGTTCGCGGGCGCGCGGGAGCGCCGGCCGGCCGTAAAGCGCGGCGGTAAGGCCAAGGGCAAGGACGCGACCGCGGATGCGGCCGCGAAAAGCCCCTACGACATCGTCAAGCTCACACGGTCGGCCGAGCGCGCGACGGCGTCGGAGATCATCGAGCACGGCCTCGACGGCTTCTTCGAGCTCCACGGCGACCGCCTGTACGGCGACGACGCGGCCGTGGTCGCCGGCATCGGCTGGAAAGACGGGCGGCCGCTCACGGTGATCGCCGTCGAGCGGGGGACCACGACGAAGGAGCGGGTGCGCCGCAACTTCGGCATGGCGCACCCGGAGGGCTATCGCAAGGCCCTGCGCCTTATGCGGCAGGCCGAGAAGTTCGGCCGCCCCGTCCTGTGCCTGGTCGACACCTCGGGCGCCTATTGCGGCGTCGGGGCCGAGGAACGGGGGCAGGGGGAGGCCATCGCGCGCAACCTCATGGCCATGAGCGGCCTGGCGGTGCCCATCGTGAGCGTGGTCACGGGCGAGGGCGGCAGCGGCGGCGCGCTCGCGCTGTGCGTCGCCGACAGGCTCCTTATGCTGGGGAGCTCGGTGCTCTCGGTGGTGAGCCCCGAGGCCTGCGCGTCGATCCTGTGGAAGGACCCCAAGCGCGCCGGCGACGCGGCCGCCGCGCTCGCGCTCACGGCCCCGGAGCTGCTGAGGCTCGGGCTCGTGGACGGCGTGATCGACGACGCCGGGCTGTCGCGCGACGAGCTTGCCCGCGACCTCATGCGCGAGGTCGGCGCCGCCTTGGACGACCTCGCCGCCGTGCCGCCCGACGAGCTCGAGCGCCGCCGCTACGCGAAGTTCCGCGCCGTCGGCGCCCCCTAGCCCCTGCCCTAGGGGCCCTTCCCAAGTTCGGAAGCCTTCTCAAGTTCGGAAGCCTTCCAAACTCGAGAGGTCGCTTCTCGCCGTCGGCGGCAAGC
>CAVJHQ010000074.1:0-12158 GCA_963649365.1 Alloprevotella sp. | reverse complement strand
CACCGGCACCACGCCCGAGCTGCGCCCCGTCGACAACTGGTACTTCGACCTGCCCACGTTCCGCCCGGAGCTCGAGGCCCTCATGGACGAATGGGACGCCGACCCGCAGGTGCGCGCCATCGTGACCAAGACCGTGCGCGAGTCGCTCGTCGACCCCGTCATCTACGTGCAGACCAAGTTCCGCGAGGCCTTCGACGCCGTCGAGGACAGGCTCCCCGCGCACACCCTGACCGAGGCCGAGGGCAACCAGCAGTCCTTCTCCGTCGCCTTCGCCGACTGGGAGGCCCGCGACGAGGCGCGCGAGGTGCTCGACGCCGGCGGCGTGCGCTTCCGCACCGGCAAGTGCCTGCTGCCCTTCCGCATCACCGGCAACATCGAGTGGGGCGTGCCCGCGCCCGAGCTCGAGGGCACGAAGGGCCTCACCGTCTGGTGCTGGCCCGAGAGCCTCTGGGCCCCGATCAGCTTCACGCAGACGGCCCTCGGCGAGGACGAGAAGGCCGGCGGCGAGCGCTACTCCAGCTACGACTGGCGCGACTGGTGGTGCGCCGACGACGCGCGCGTCTACCAGTTCATCGGCCAGGACAACATCTACTTCTACTGCGTGGCGCAGCCGGCCCTCTGGGAGGCGCTCGACTGGGGCCTCTTCCAGGACACGCCCGTCGCCAACTACCACATCCTCTTTATGAACAAGAAGGCCTCGAGCTCCGGCGCCATCAAGCCGCCGATGGCCGCCGAGCTGCTGGACGCCTACACGCCCGAGCAGCTTCGCGCCCACTGGCTGTCGCTCGGCCTCGACCAGAAGGCCGTGAGCTTCAACCCCAAGCCCTTCGACACGAGCGTCTCGCACAAGGACAAGAAGACCGGCGAGGAGGTCCTTGTCAAGGACGACCCTCGCATCGTCGACCCCGCCCTCAAGGAGTCCGCGTTCCTCACGAACATCTTCAACCGCCTCGCGCGCAGCTGCTTCTACGGCGCGAACAACGTGTGCGGGGCCAAGCTGCCCGCGGCCGCTCCCCACACCGAGGTCGTCGAGGCCTGCCGCAAGGCCACGCTCGAGTTCGAGGCCGCGGCCCACGCCTTCGACGCCCACGGCGCCCTCGGCATCGCCGAAGAGCTCTGCCGCGCGGAGAACAAGCGCTGGGACGACGCGAGCAAGGCGGCCAAGGGCGACGACGCGGCCTACGCCCAGGCGCTCGCCGACGCGTTCTGCGCGCTGCGCACGGTCACGCTGCTCATGCACCCCGCGGTCCCCGGCGGCTGCGAGAAGATCTGCGAGCACATGGGCTTCGACCCGGACGTGTTCTTCAGCTGGGAGCACGCCTTCGAGGGCCCGGCCGGGCTCGCCGCGCTCGCGGGCGAGAAGCCCGAGGAGCACGCGATCGTGCCGCTGCCGCCGCGCTTCGACTTCTTCGAGAAGCACCCGAGCCAGGTGAAGAAGGGCAAGTAGCCCGGCCTGAGCGCGTCACCGGCCGCCCGGACCCCGTGTCCGGGCGGCTTTTCTTGCCGTACACTCCGCTACCCGCGCGTAAGGGCCCAATAGACCGGCCGAGTTCGGCCGCCGGGCAAGACTTCGCTCAGCTTATTGGCGCTTTGCGGGAAACCCCCAGGTATCCCTTAACCACCCAAAGGAGCTCACATGCCAGCAACTCCCCCGCCCGTCCACGTCCCGAGCCCCTACGAGCGCCCGAAATCGAACCTGGTGGCACGCGTCGACGTGCCCTGCGCCGACGGCGCGCGCATCGCGGCCTTCGTCTACGCGCCGCGCGGCGTGCGCGACGAGCCGGGCCGCCCCTTCGGCATCTCCGGCGAGGTCCCGCCCGTCCTCATGCTCCACGGCAACGGGGAGGAGCACGGGATCTTCGGCCCCGTCATCGACGCGGTGGTCGCAACCGGACGGCCTGTCGTGGCCGTCGACTCCCGTGCACAGGGCGAGTCGACCCGCGGGCAGGCCCCGCTCAGCTATGAGCTCATGGCGGCCGACGCGGTTGAGGTCATGAGCCGCCTGGGCGTCTGGGACTGCCACGTCCTCGGTTTCTCCGACGGCGGCATCCTCGGGCTCATCCTCGCGCGCGACTGGGCCGACCACGTGCTCTCGCTCACCGCGTCCGGCGCGAACCTCACGCCCGCCGGCCTTCCCGAGGACGACCAGCGCTTCATGGCCGAGGCCGCCGCGGCCAACGCCGCCTGGGCCGCCGAGGGCTGGGAAGGCGAGCATGACGAGGACGGCAACGAGGTCCCCTCCCCCGCCGAGGCCGCCCGCATCGCCGAGCTCCTGCAGCTCATGGTCGACCAGCCGCAGATCGACGCTGAGAGCCTCGGGGCCATACGCTGCCCCGTCACCATCATGGCAGGCGAGTACGACGTGATCCTGCCGGAGGAAACCGAGCGCATCGCCGCGGCGATCCCGGGCGCAGGCACCTACATCGTCCCCGGAGCGGGCCACACCCTGCCGAAGGAGACCCCCGAGGTCATGGCGCAGGTCCTGCTCGAGACCATCGCCCAAAACGACGTCCGGCACCCCGCGCTCGACCTCGACGCCCCCGACGACGTGCTCGTCGTTCCCATCGACGACTCCTGGGCCGACGCCGTGGACGAGATGTACGCCCACGTGACGGACGCCCCCGGCACGAGCGGATGGGTCGAGGGCGTCTGGCCGCCCGCGGGCCTCGCGCGCGAGCTCCTTGCCGCCGGCAAGACCCTCGCCGCGCTCGACCCCGCGACGGCCAAGGTCCTGGGCGCGGTCTCCGTCGACTACGATGCGGACATGGGCGACGGCTGGGAGCCTGGACACGGCCGCGGCCAGGGCGGCGCCGACTGGGAGCCGCTGCCTGAAGGGAGCGTCGCCTGCTACCACCTCCTCGCGGTCGACCCCGCCGCCCACGGGCGACACGTGGCGAGCGCGCTTCTCGCCGCCGCGGCGGAGCGCGCCCGCGACCTCGGCGCGAGCGTCGTGCGCATCAACACGAGCGTGGCCAACGTCGAGGCGAACAACCTCTACGCGCGAGAGGGGTTCACGCGCCACAAGCCGATCTGGCTCCCCTACCCGGGGCTGCCCCTGCCCGGCTACACGAACCTCTGGGAACTAGGGCTCTGACACGAGCGACGCGTCGGGCCCACCCCGACGCTCGGCGCAAAGAACCCCGCGTAATCATTGAACCGCCTCCCGTTTCCGATGTCCAAGAAACGGGAGGCGGTTTCTGAATCGTTCAGGTCGGCGGGGTTTCTTGCCGCGCCGCTAAGAAGGAGCCGCTACTCGAACACGGCGACGACGCGCGCCGGGAGCCCCGTGGCGCCCTCGATGCGCGGCCAGCTCAAAAAGACGATCGCTCCCGTGGCCGGCACCTGGTCCAGGTTCGCCATGACCTCGACCTGAATGTGCCCCTGATCGAGGACCCAGCGCTCGCAGGCGAGGTCGTCGGCCTCGACGGCAAGGAAGCTCGCGTCCGTGTCGAAGGTCTCGTGGCCGTTCACCTTGATGCCGCGCTCGTTATAGAGGAACTGCAGCGCCGGGAGCGACCAGCCCGGCGCATGCTCTCCGCCGTCCTCGTCGAAGTTGTTGAGCGCGTCGTTGTCCGGCCAGCGCTTGGACCAGTCAGTGCGCAGGGCCACGAAGGAGCCTTCGGGGATGCGCCCGTGCTCGGCCTCCCACGCCTCGATGTCGGCGACCGTGACCGCGGTGTCGGGGCCCTCGGCGGCGACCTTCGGGGTAAGGTCGATCACCACGAGCGGCAGCGCCATGTACTCCGGCCCGAACGCCTCGGCGCCCGCCTTGCCGGGCGTGAAGTGGCTCGGGAAGTCCACGTGCGTGCCGAACTGGCCGGGGAACTTGTAGGTCTGGATACGGCAGGAGAGAATCTCCTCGTCGTAGTCGAAGACGGTGTTGCAGAGCTCGACGACCCCGTCGGGCATGCCGCCCCAGTAGGGGCTCTCGTTCGTCAACGGGTGGGAAAGCTCAACCCACGTGCACTTCTTCAACTTGTCGAGGTCGGCCCAAAGGCTCATGGTCGGTTCCTTCCGACGGCGTGACACTTAGCTATTGGAAAGGATAGCGTCAACATAACCCCTGCGACGCACGGTATTCGCCGCAACTGGTTATCGGAGGATCCGAGAACCCCGCGGCAAGACGCTCAGAAGGACACCGTGACGGTGGTGCCCTTGCCGAGGTCGCTCTCGAGCCTGATGTCGGCGTCGTGGAAGGCGGCCGCATGCTTGACGATGGCCAAGCCCAGGCCGGTGCCGCCCATGTCGCGGCTACGTCCCTTGTCCACGCGGTAGAAACGCTCGAAGACCTTCTGCTGCGCCTCCTCGGGGATGCCGATCCCCGTGTCGCTCACCCGCAGCGTGGGCCTCCCGTCCACAGGGAGCACCCAAACGAAGACCCGGCCGCCGGGGCGGTTGTAGCGGATGGCGTTCTCGACGAGGTTCTTGACAAGCTCGTCGAGCAGGCGCGCGTTGCCCTCGATGTAGGTCGCGACGCCCTCGCATTTGAGCTTGACCTCGGACTTCTTGGCCTTGCGCTCAAGCCTGGAGCAGACGTCGCGCGCGATGCCCATCAGCTCGACGCGCTCGAGCGGCCCGAAGAGCGAGGACCGCTCGCCGGCGCGCTCGGTCTCGTCGAGCTTCGAGAGCATGAGGATGTCGCTCACGAGGCTCGAGAGCCGCCGCGCGTCCTTGTAGATACGGCCGGCGAAGTCCTGCACGTCCTCGGGGCGGCAGATGCCGTCGCGAATAAGCTCGGCCGCGCCGCTGATGCTCGCGATGGGCGTCTTGAGCTCGTGCGTGACGTTGCTCGTGAACTCGCGGCGCATGTCGTTGGCGTCCTGGATGGCGCTCATGCGGCAAATAAGCTGCTTGTGCTGGTCGTTCAGGCGGCTGACCAGGGGGTCGAGCTCCTCGTAGGGGGCGCTCGTCTCCTCAGCGGCGGGGTCGATCTCGAGGATCGGCCGGGCGATGCCCGCCGAGAGCCTGCGCGCCACGAGCCAGCTCACGCCGACGACGGCGCACGCCAGCGCCGTGAGCAGCAGTATGTCGTTGGAAAGAAACGACACCACGCCCGCGCGCTCGACCGAGATGCGCAGCACGTCGCCGGACTCGAGCCGCTGCGCGTTGTAGAGGCTCACATAGCCCACCGTCTGCGAGCTGCGGTCCGATTGCCCGCGCCCGTCGGCCAGGGCCGCCGCGACCTCGGGGCGGTCGGCATGGTTGGGAAGCGTCGAGGCGTCCGCGGAGCTGTCGAAGAGCACCCGGCCGTCGGGGGCCACGAGCGTCGCGCGGAGGTTGCCCAGGCTGAGCGACGCGAGCACCGAGGGGTCGTCCTCGGTCTGGTCGAGCAGCGAGCACAACGTCTCGCACTCCCCCGCCAGCTGCTCGTGCTCATCGGCGAGAAACGCGTTCTGGAACACGAACGCGGAGGCCGCGGTGACCACGACGGCCACGGCGGCGCAGGCGACGACGAACGCCAAGAAGACCTGCCGCGAGAGCGAGGTCTTCTTGGCGCCGCCGGACTTGGTAAATAAACCCCAGGTCAAAGATGCTCCTTAGCCGCGAACACGGTAGCCGACGCCGCGGACGGTCTCGATGAGGTCGGAGGCGTCCCCGAGCTTCGCGCGGATCTGCTGCACGTGGACGTCCACCGTGCGCGACCCCCCGTCGAAGTCCCAGCCCCAGACGCGCTGGAGCAGGGTCTCGCGCGAGAAGACGACGCCCGGGGACTTCATGAGGAAGCTCAGAAGATCGAACTCACGCATCGTGAGCTGCAGCTCGTTGCCGTCGAGGGTCGCCTCCCGCCGCTCCGGCCACAGCGCGACGGCGCCGACCGTGAGGCACTCGGCCTCGGTCTGGGCGGTCTCGCGGCCGGCCCTGCGGAGAAGGGCGCGCGTTCGGCTCACCATCTCCATCATCCCGAAAGGCTTGGACAGGTAGTCGTCGGCCCCGCCGTCGAGGGCGCGGACCTTGTCGAGCTCGGTGTCCTTGGCCGTGAGCATCATAACGGGGACGTTGGCGAGCCCGGGCATCTTGCGGATGCGCGCCAGGATGTCGAGGCCGTCGGCGTCGGGGAGCATGATGTCGAGAAGCACGGCGTCGGGCTTCCGCTCGGCGCAGGCGCGCCGGAACTCGGCGTCGTTCGCGCACCCGACGGCGTCGATGCCGCCCTGGCCCAGGGCGTAGACCGTGAGCTCGCGGATGTTCTTGTCGTCCTCGACGTAGTAGACCACGTTCGATGCTCCCATCGTGCGCACGCTTCCTTACTGCTCGGGCGTATCCGGCTGGCTGGCCTTCGGCGCCACGGTGTGCTCCCCGGTCACGCGGAAGATCGCCCACGCGGCCACGCGCTTTGCCAAGTCGCCGATGCGCTCGAAGTACTTCGCGACCATCAGCAGCTCAGGCAGGTACTGGGCGGAGGACTTTCCGTCGCGGATGAGCTTGACGAGCTTCGCGTGGACCTCCCAGTACACCGAGTTTACATTCTCGTCGGCCTCGATGACGCTCTGGGCGAGCTCGACGTCGGAATTGATGAAGGCGTCCACCGCGTCGCCGACCATCTTCGCGCACATCTCGCTCATGGAGCCGACCTCGGACGAGACCTTGGAGGCCGCCTTCTCGGGGAGCTCCTCGACGAGGAAGGCGACGTCGCGGGTCATGCCGTCGATGTGCGAGAGGTCCGAGACGATGCGGAACGCGCCGGAAACGAGGCGCAGGTCGTCGCCGATGAGGGGCTGCTGGAGCAGCATCGCGTCGAGGCAGCTGTCCTCGATGGCGGAGCGCAGGCGGTCCTCGTCCTTACGGCCTGCCGCCACGCCCTCCTTGGCGCCCTCGTCGCCCTTGGCCGCGAGCCCCGCGGCGAGGATGTCGGAGACGCACTTCTCCTTGAGGCGGCCGATGAGGTCCTTGATGCCGCCGAGCTGGCTGGTGAACTTGGTGCGGGTCTGCATAACCATATCAGCTGAACCTTCCTGAGAGATATTCCTGTGTGCGGGTCTGCTTGGGGTTTCCGAACAGCTCCTTCGTGGGGCCGCTCTCGACGAGCTCGCCCAGGTAGAAGAAGCACGTCTTGTCGGCCACGCGCGCGGCCTGCTGCATGTTGTGGGTGACGACGACCACGGTGTGGTCGCAGGCGAGCTCGCCCATGAGCTGCTCCACCTGCAGGGTCGAGATGGGGTCGAGCGCGGAGGTGGGCTCGTCCATGAGGAGCACCTCGGGGTTCGTCGCCAGGGCGCGCGCGATGCACAGGCGCTGCTGCTGGCCGCCGGAGAGCCCGAGCCCGGACTGGTCGAGCTTGTCCTTGACCTCGTCCCAAAGGGCGGCGCGCGTGAGGCAGCGCTCGACGATCTCGTCGCCCTCGGCGCGCGTAAGGCGCTTCATGCGCGCGGGGCCGTAGAGGATGTTGTCGCGGATGCTCATCGGGAAGGGGTTCGGGTGCTGGAACACCATGCCGACGTGCACGCGCAGGGCGTTCGCGTCCATCTTGAAGATGTCGGTGCCGCGGAACTCGATCGTGCCCTCGGTGCGCACGCCCTCGACGAAGTCGCACATGCGGTTGAAGGTGCGCAGCAGCGTTGACTTGCCGCAGCCGGACGGGCCGATGAAGGCGGTCGCGCGCTTCTCCGGGATCTCCAGGTCGATCTTCTTCAGGGCCTGGAAGTCCGAATACCAGAGGTCGAAGCCGTGGACGCCGAGCGCGACGTCGGCGCCGTCGATGCCGCGGTGGTCGGCCTGGGTGAACTCTTTCTGCATTGCCTTCTCCATCAGCCGAACCTTCCGGTCAGGTAGTCGACGAGCTTCTGGTCCTTGGGCGCCAAGAAGATCTGGCGCGTCTCGCCGAACTCGATCATGTTCCCCATGTAGAAGAAGGCCGTTCGGTCGGAGACGCGGGTGGCCTGCTCCATGTTGTGGGTGACGATCGCGACGCAGATGCCCGAGTCGGCGATGTCGCGGATCGTCTCCTCGACCGCGAAGGTCGAGATGGGGTCGAGCGCCGAGCAGGGCTCGTCGAACAGCACCACGTCGGGCTTCATGGCCAGGGTGCGCGCGATGCACAGGCGCTGCTGCTGGCCGCCCGAGAGCGCGAGCGCGCTCCGGTCGAGTTTGTCCTTGACCTCGTCCCAGAGGGCCGCCTGCGAGAGGCTCTTCTCGACGAGCTCGTCCGCGGACGCCTTGTCGGGCACGCGGCCGTGGCGTTTGGGGGCGAAGAGGATGTTCTCGCGGATCGACTTGCGGAAGGGCGTCGGCTGCTGGAAGACCATGCCGATTGACTTGCGCAGCTCGAAGAGGTTCTCGTCCTTGGTGTTGATGTCGTGGTCGTGGTAGATGATCTGCCCGCCCACGACGCACCTGGGGATCTCGCGGTTCATGAGGTTCAGGCAGCGCAGGAAGGTCGACTTGCCGCAGCCCGAGGGGCCGATCAGGGCCGTGACGGTGCCCTTGTCGAACGAGAGGCTCGTGGGGTGCAGCGACTCCTTCGTGTAGTCGTACCTGACGGTGACGCCGTTGGTCTCGAGCAGATGCGCCGAGGCGACGGTGGGCGCGGCGGGCGTGCCCGCGGGGATGTCGTTTCTCATGGTCTCGCTCATTCGCTCGTCATCTTCTTTGCCAGGAACTTACCGAGGACGCGCGCCAGGACGTTGAAGAGCAGCACGCAGATGATCAGGACCGCGGCGGTGCCCCAGACGATCTCGTCGTTGCCCGGCGAGGGCTCCATCTTGAGCTTCCAGATGTGGACCGCGAGGGTCTCGGCGGGGCGGAAGATGTTCCAGGGGTTGCGCGGGCTCGCGAGGTTCAGGCTCGCGAAGTTGATGTTCACCGCGGCTGACCCCGACGTGAAGATAAGCGCGGCGGCCTCGCCGAAGACTCGGCCGGCCGAGATCACGACGCCCGTGACGATGGCGGGCATGGCCGCGGGAAGCAGCACGTGCAGCGTCGTCTCCCAGCGCGTGAGCCCCATCGCCAGGCCCGCGTCGCGCTGGCTGCGCGGGACGTCCTCGAGCGCCTGCTGGATCACGCGGACGAGGATGGGGATGTTGAACATCGTGAGCGCCATGGCGCCGGCCAGGATGGAGATGCCCCAGCCGAGCGTGACCACGAAGAAGAGCGAGCCGAACATGCCGACGACGATGGAGGGCAGGCTCGAGAGCGTCTCGATGGCGGTGGAGGCCGCCTTGGTCACCCAGTTGTCGGGCGCGTACTCCACAAGGAAGATCGCGGCGCCGAGGCTGATCGGCACGCTGATGAGCAACGTGATGACCAGCATGTAGAAGCTGTCGAAGAGCTCGGAGCTGATGCCGGGGTTCTCCGAGGCGGTCGGGGCCGTGGTGAGGAAGCCCGGGGAGAGCGCCTTGCCGATTCCCTTGACGAGGATGAACGCGACGATCGCGCCCAAGAGGAACAGGACGAGCGCCACGATGACGGTGAGTATGCCCGTCGCCACGCGGTCCTGCCTGCCGATGCGCCTGGCGTGCGCGTCGAGGTCGACGCCGAGACCGCCGGACTCGACGGAGGCCGCCTTCGAGGTGGTGATGCTAGCCACGGTCCTTCGCCCCCTTGCTGCCGATGAGGTGGATGATCAGGATGAAGAAGAGCGACATGGCCATGAGCAGCAGGCCGAGCGCCCACAGCGCGTGATACTGGGCCGAGCCCGTGGTGGCGTTAGCGAAGCCCGAGGTCAGCGCCGTCGTGAGCGTGGCCGCCGGGGAAAGAAGCCCGGCGGGCATGATCTTCTCGACGCCGCCGATGACCATCTGGACGGCGAGGGTCTCGCCGAAGGCGCGCGTCATGCCGAGGATGACCGCGGTCATGAGCGAGGGCAGCGCGGACTTGAGCACCACATGCCAGACGGTCTGCCAGCGGGTGCACCCGAGGGCGTAGGACCCCTCGCGGTACTGGTTCGGCACCGCGGCGAGGGCGTCGATGGAGAGCGTGGTCACGGTCGGCAGGATCATGACGGCCAGGACGATGGCGCCCGAGAGGATGCCCGCGCCCGTGCCGGCCGCGTCGCCGAAGACCACGCGCATGGCGGCGTTGACGACGGTGAGGCCGATGAGGCCGTAGACGACCGAGGGGATCCCCACGAGCAGCTCGACGAGGGGCTGGAAGACCTTGCGGCCGAAGCCCGGGCGCACCTCCACGACGAAGATGGCGGAGCCGAGGGCGACCGGCAGCGTGAAGAGCGTGGAGAGCACCATGACGCCGAAGGAGGTGACGATCAGGGGCAGCGCGCCGTATTTGCCGTCGGAGGGGACCCAGCTCGTCCCGGTGATGAAGGCCCCGAAGTCGATGCCGTCGACGAAGAACGCCGAGAGGCCCTGCTGGGCGACCATCACGATGAGGGTCACGACGATGACGGCCACGAGGGCCACGCACGCGCCGGTGAGGCCCAGGCCCACGTTCTCCAGACGGCGCTTCGGCAGCAGTTGCTTAGCCATTAAGCGACCTTTCTGTCTAGGGACATAAAGCGAGGTGCCGCCCGAAACGTAAGCTCCGGGCGCCACCTCAAGGGGAAGGGAAGGCTACTTGGAAGAGAGCTTGCCGTCGGCGTCCTTGGCCACCTTCATGTCGGAGACGGGGATGAAGCCCTCCTCCTCGACGAGCGAGCCCTGGACCTCGTCGGAGAGCATGAAGTCGATGAACGCCTGGGTGGCCTCGTCGGCGTCGGCGGCGGTGTACATGTGCTCGTAGGCCCAGATGTTGAAGTCGCCGCTGCAGACGTTCTCCGCGGTCGGCTCGACGCCGTCGACCTTGAGCGCCTTGAACTTGGTGTCGTCGAAGTAGGAGAAGGCGAGGTAGGAGATGGAGCCCTCGGTGGCCTGGATCTTCTCGACGACGGTGCCGGAGGAGTCCTCCTCGGCGACGGGCGCGAAGGTGTCGGGCGCCTTCTCGCCGGCCAGGACGGCGGCCTCGAAGGTGGCGCGGGTGCCGGAGCCGGCCTTGCGCTCGATGACCTGGATCTTTCCGGCGGCGCCTCCCACCTCGGACCAGTCGGTGATGGCTCCGGTAAAGATGCCCTTGAGCTGCTCGGTCGTAAGGCCGTCGACGTCGACGGAGGAGTTCACGATCGGGCCCATGCCGACGACCGCGACGGTGTTGTCGGTGAGCTTGGCCGCGGCGTCGGCGTCGAGCTTCTCCTCGGCGAACACGTCGGAGCGGCCGATCTGGGCCTTGCCGTCCTTGACGTCCGAGAGGCCCTGGCCGGAGCCGCCGCCGGTGATGGCGACGGTCACGTCGGGATAGGCGTCCTCGAACTTGGCCGCGGCGGACTCGACGAGCTTCTGGAAAGAAGTGGCGCCGGAGCAGTTGACGGTGCCGGAGACGGAAGCGGCGTCGGAGCCGGACTCGGAGCTGCCAGAGCCTCCGCAGCCGACAAGGCCGAGACCGGCGACCGCGGCGAGCGTGCCGCCGAAGCCGGCGACGAACTGACGACGAGAGAGGCTATCGAGCTTGGACATGGATCTCCTTCCAATGGATTGCCGGTGCCCTGCACGCATGCTGGCATCCGGCCGTGTCATGGAGCATCCTATGGCCCGCCCCGAGCTTACAAAGCGACATTCGTCGATGCTTACGAGCGCCTGATTGCCGCTTACATTCAGCTGACATTGGGCGCCACGCGGATTACTTCTCGTTAACGTGTGCCGTCTGAGCTGGGGGCTTACAAAACGACGGCTTCCCCGTCGGATTTGTAAGCCGCCTTACGTTTACCCGCGGCCAAACATCGCCCAGGCCCCTTCGGCAGCCGCCGGCAGGCTCGCTGGGCTACACGGCCGCCCCGGACCCGCGCCGCGCAGTAATCCGCAGGGCCTGCCAGCCCCTAATCTTCGCCGCACAGCAATGCGACAACCCCCGCCCGCCCCGAATCTTCGCCACGCAGCAATGCGACAGCCAAACCCCGCCCCGGATCTTCGCCGCGCAGCAATCCAGCGGCGTCGCCCGCCCCGGATCTCCGCCGCACAGTAATCCGCGGTCCCCGCCAGCCCCGAACCCGCGCCGCGCAGCAATCCAACGGCGTCGCCCGCCCTAAATCTCCGCCGCGCAGTAACGAACCGTTACTGGATAGCGAGGATTCGGGGCGCGCACGGCGACACCGTTACTGGGCGGCACAGAATCAGGGGGCGCACAGCGATGCCGTTACTGGGCGGCGCAGATGCGGGGCGCACCCGATGTCATCGTTA
>CAVJHQ010000073.1:11024-12495 GCA_963649365.1 Alloprevotella sp. | reverse complement strand
TGGTCGGGTTGACTGGATTCGAACCAGCGACCCCCGCGTCCCGAACGCGGTGCTCTACCAAACTGAGCCACAACCCGATGCAAGGGAAGATTCTAGCAGACTTTGTCCGGAGTTCCAACCGTCAATGTCGCAAAAGACCACCAATCCCTCTGGTTTTTTGCGCGCTCGGCCACCGCGCGGGCGTCGTCGAGGGTGTCACAGACCACGAACACGCAGCTGCCCGACCCGGAGACCATGGCGCCGCGCGATTCGGGCTGGCGCGACCCCCACGCCTCGACGTCGGCGCAACCGGCCTGCAGCGCCTTCGCGGCGGGCGCGAGGTTGTTGTAAAGAAGCCCCCGCGCGGCCTCGGCGTCGCCCGCGCGCAGCGCGTCGCACATCGGCTCGTAGCTTGCGGGCTCGCTCGGGCTCCGGTCGAACTCCTCGTACGCGGCCTTGGCCGAGACGCCCGAGCCGGACGGCATCACGAGAGCAACGGGCAGCGCGAGCTCGGGGAACGTCTCGGCGAGCGCATCGCCCGCCCCCAGGTAGAGGGACGGCACCGGATCGAGGAAGAAGGACACGTCGGCGCCCACGCGGCGCGCCACGTCCGTCACGCGCGGGTCGCGCACGTCGACGCCCCAACGCTCGGCCAGCAGGCGCAGCGTCGCGCCGGCGTCGGCCGAAGATCCCCCGAGGCCGGCCTTCTCGGGAATGCGCGTCTTTATGTCCACGCGCAGGTCGAGCTCTGCATGGAGCTCCTCGGCAAGGAGCGTCGCGGCCTTCCAAACCGTGGTCTTCTCGGGCGGAACCATGAGCGCGGGCTCGTGGCGCACCGAGAAGCACGGGGCGTCGTCGATCGCGACCTCGTCGAACAGGCCTACAGGGACCATCACCGAGTCGACGGCGTGGTACCCCCGATCGTCGAGCTGGGCGTGAATCCCTAGATGCAGGTTGATCTTGCAGGGGGCCTGCATGACCTGGCGGCCGACCATATGCCTCGCCTCCCTTTACTCGCGGTGCCCTTTAGCGCGCGGCGCGCTTCTCCGCGGGCGCTACTCCTCGGCGGTGTACTCGAAGAGCTTCTCGCCGGAATCCGCGTCGTAAAGCTCGACCGTGCCCGTCAGGACGTCGACATACTGGTACGATTGACGGGCGGTGCGGCCGCGGCGCTCCTCGACCTCGACGATAAAGAGGGACGGGTGGACGTTGACGAGGGTGCCCGCGCGCTCGACGATGCGGGAGCGGCCCATGTTCGCCTTGACCTTCAGGCGCTTGCCCTTGAGGTCGAGCAGGCGGTCGCGAATCTCGTCAACGCGATTGACGGAAGGAATCTCGTTTTCCATGTAAGCCTCCAGCGCCGGCAGGGCGCACGTTCTAGTCAGTCAAATCTTTATTCTACCCCCCTGTTTTCGAGTTCTACACGCTCAAGCTCCATTTGACATCGCATCACCAAACCATGGCCGCAAAACGCTGGGGGCCTCGGGCTCGC
>CAVJHQ010000073.1:0-10957 GCA_963649365.1 Alloprevotella sp. | reverse complement strand
CTCGCGGCGCCCCTCGCGCTCGCTCAGGACTACACTGTTGGGAGTTGAAAGGAGCTAACTATGAACGATGAACGCCTGGCCCGTGTGCGCGCGAACCTCCGCAGCCGCGGCCTTTCGCAGATGCTGCTGGTGGACCCTCTTTCCATCTGGTGGCTTTGCGGCTACTACACCGAGCCCTACGAGCGCTTCCTCGCGCTGTACGTGCCCGCCGACGAGGCCCGCGAGCCCGTGATGTTCTGCAACCGGCTCTTCCCCGAGGTCGGCGGCGCGTGCTCCGACGTGCGCGTCTTCGACGACACCCAGAGCCCCATCCCCCTCGTCGCGGAGGTCACCGACCACGCGGCGCCGCTCGGCGTGGACAAGGAGCTCGCGGCCCGCTGGCTCATCCCGCTGATGGAGGCCGGCGCCGCGGCCGGGTTCCGCCTGGCGTCCGAAGCCGTCGACGACGCGCGCTCCATCAAGGACGCGCGCGAGCAGGAGCTTATGCGCGCGGCCTCGGCCGCCAACGACGAGGCCATGGGATGGCTCGTCTCGCAGGTGCGCCCGGGCGTGACCGAGCGCCAGATAGCCGACGGGCTTCTTGGCGAGTACCGCAGGCTCGGCGCGTCCGACCACTCGTTCTCGCCCATCGTCAGCTTCGGCGACCACGGCGCGGACCCGCACCACGAGCCGGACGACACCCCCTTCGAGCTGGGCGACGTCGTCCTCTTCGACGTCGGCTGCAAGAAGGACTGGTACTGCTCCGACATGACGCGGACCTTCTTTACCGCCGAGCCGACCGAGCACCAGCGCCGCGTGTACGACACCGTGCGCCGCGCCAACGAGGAGGCCGAGAAGATCGTGCGCCCCGGCGTCGAGTTCGCCGAGATCGACCTCACCGCGCGCCGCATCATCGAGGACGCCGGCTGGGGGCCGTACTTCACGCACCGGCTGGGCCACCAGATCGGCCTCGTGGACCACGAGCCGGGCGACGTCTCGAGCACGCACCACGAGGGCGTGCAGGTCGGGCAATGCTTCTCGATCGAGCCGGGCATCTACCTGCCGGGCGACATCGGCGTGCGCGTCGAGGACCTGCTCATCGTGACCGAGGACGGCTGCGAGGTCATGAACAAGTACCCGAAGGAGCTCACGGTGCTCAAGCTTTAGGGCTTGGGGCGGCAGGGCGGCGGCCGGCGGCGACGGGCGGCGAACGGCCGGAACGGCGAGAAGCCCAGCGCCCTTCTTTCCAGGAAGAACAGAACGTAAAGGCCCGGCGCCGTGGGGGAGCGACGCCGGGCCTTTTACAAAAGAGGCGCAGCTCGGGCGCCTTCTTTGTTCTACGGGGTTACTCAGCGGGACAGAGCGAGAGCGCCTCCTCGTCGGCGACGACCACGCAGTTGGTGTGGAGCTGAAGGATGGAGGCCGGGCAGGTCGGGGTCACCGGGCCGTAGCACATGTCGCGCACGGCCTGGGCCTTCGCCGCGCCGCTCGCGATGATAAGGATCATGCGGGCGTACATGATGGTCTGCGTGCCCATGGTGTAAGCCTGGCGCGGGACGTCCTCGACCTTGTCGAAGAGGCGGGAGTTGGCCTCGATGGTGCTCTCGGTGAGGTCGACGCAGTGGGTGCCGGCGCTGAAGTGGTCGTCCGGCTCGTTGAAGCCGATGTGGCCGTTGTTGCCGATGCCCAGAAGCTGCAGGTCGGGATAACCGGCCTCGGCGACGATGCGGTCGTACTCGGAGCATGCGGACTCGGCGTCGAGGTTCGAGCCGTCAGGCACGTGCGTGCTCGCGAGGTCGATGTTGATGTGGTCAAAGAAGTTGTCGCGCATAAAGAAGTGGTAGCTCTGCGGGTCTTCGTGGGAAAGGCCGCGGTACTCGTCCAGGTTATAGGTGCTGACCTGCGAGAAATCGACGTCGCCCTTCTCGTACCACTTGATGAGCTGCTGGTATGCGCCGATGGGCGTGCTTCCGGTGGCCAGCCCAAGGACGCAGTCGGGCTTGAGGATGACCTGCGCCGAGATGATGTTGGCGGCCTTGCGGCTCATGTCGGAATAATCCTTGGCGTGGATAATCTTCATGCGAGCTCCTTCCATGCGCGGCCACCAGGGCGCGGTCGCGAGCTGATATGAAAGACGCACGCCGCGTCGAGGCCCCTGCCCGTCCATGGCTTGGCCCTATTTTGACTGTTAACGAGCCCGCCAACTGGCACATTTTTCTACTACCACCCGACCGCCCCGTGACGGTTTTGGGGACGTTGGTTAAAGCTCTCAAATGAGAGCTTTGGGGACGTTGGTTGCAACTCTCAAATGAGAGCTTTAACCAACGTCCCCAAAACCGTCAAATGAGAGTTGCAACCAACGTCCCCAAAGTCGTCAAATGAGGCGGGTGGCGAGGTCCTGGAGGGCGCGGAAACGGTGAGAGATGCGGTTCTTCTCGTCGGCAGAGAGCTCGGCCATGGTCCGGCCGGGAGTATCCGCGGGCCAGAAGAGCGGGTCGTAGCCGAAGCCGTTGTTGCCCTGCGGCTCGTGGCCGATCGTGCCCGGGCAGTCGCCGTCGCCGCGCAGCACTTCTTGCCCGCGGACGAGCACGACGCTCGAATGAAAGTGCGCGCCGCGGTCGGCGTCGGCGACGTCCGCGAGCTCGCGCACAAGCTTCTGGTTGTTGGCGGCGTCGTTGCCGTGCTCGCCGGCCCAGCGGGCGGAGTAGATCCCGGGCGCGCCGTCGAGCGCGTCGACGCAGAGCCCCGAGTCATCGGCCACGGCCATGAAGCAGCCGGTCTGTTCCTGAGCGGCGCGGGCCTTTATCAGCGCGTTCTCGTAGAAATCCGCGCCGTCCTCCACGGGGTCGGGGAAGTCGCCGAGCTCGCCCAGCGCCACGAAACGCACGCCGGGCATCACGCGGGAGAGAATCGCCTCGATCTCCACGACCTTGTGCGCGTTGCCCGTGGCCACGACGACCGTGCTCGCATCCACCATGCCCATGTCCTGCCTCCAAAATCAGATAGTTCCTTTACTTGCCAGGTCAGACGGCCCGGCCGGGCACGCCTACTCACGGAAGCCCGTGACCTCATTCTGAAGCCTGACCAGCTGCTCGATGCCCGCCTGCCCGAGATCAAGCAGGCAATCGAGCTCGGCGCGCGAGAGCGTCGAGCGCTCGCCCGTGCCCTGCACCTCCACGATGCCGCCAGCGTCGGTGCCGACGAGGTTCAAATCAACGTCGGCGTGGCTGTCCTCGGGGTAGTCGAGGTCAAGAAGCGCCTCTCCCCCGACAATGCCGGCCGAGATAGCCGCGACCTGGCCGGTAAGCGGCAGACGGTTTATCTTGTTCGCGCGCACAAGCCCCATGAGCGCGTCGTGGAGGGCCACCCACGCGCCGGTGATCGACGCCGTGCGCGTCCCCCCGTCGGCCTGGAGCACGTCGCAGTCGAGGGTGACGGTGATCTCGCCCATCTTCTCCATGCGCACCACGCTGCGCAGCGAGCGGCCTATGAGGCGCTCGATCTCCATGCTGCGGCCCTTGCGGCCGTTGTATTCACGCTTTGACCTGCGGTTAGTTGATGCAGGAAGCATCGCGTACTCGGCGGTGACCCATCCGCAGCCGTGGCTCGCGCGCCGCCATTTGGGCACGCCCTCCTCGACGGTCGCGCTGCACAGCACGCGCGTGTCGCCGAACTCGGCCAGGCACGAGCCGGCCGCGTTCTTCATCACGCCGGGCGTGAGCGTGACCGGCCGCATCTGGTCGAACCCGCGGCCATAGCTGCGCTCGCGCGCGGTCTTCTCGTCTGCCATGGAATGCTCCTCCTTTGGGCCGCACGGCCTCTACCAAGAAGCCCCTGACCGCGAAACCGCAGGCCAGGGGCCGATTTTGTCTGGTGGGCGATGAGGGGTTCGAACCCCCGGCCTTGTGCGTGTAAAGCACCTGCGCTAGCCACTGCGCCAATCGCCCGAATGGAGTGAGTGTAACACAGGCCCGCGAAGGTGCGGCCATGCTGCGAGAATGCACGCACGGTCGATCGAGTCCTGTACGCCTTCGCAGGTACAGAACTCTCCGACTTGACGGAGGATGGCACATCCTCCCCACGTTCTGCACCTCTCTTGACGTACAAAACTCAGCAGTTTAGGAGTGGGCAGCCCCAGTTCGGCAAGTTGTGTACGTCTGGGCGCGTACACAAATCGAATTTACCTGGGAATGGAGGAAACCCGAGGCTGTTTTGGGCCGGCTTGCCTGCGAGCCTTATACTTTGAGCCATGGATACTTTGACTCTCGCACAGCTGGCCGACGGGCTGAGAAGCGCCGGCATCGAGCCCGCACTCGTGGCCGGCGCCGGCGCGACGTCCGCCGGCCCCGCCCTTACCGGCGCGGCCTGCGACTCGCGGACTGTGCGCCCGGGCGACCTCTTCGTCTGCAAGGGAGCCGCCTTCCGGCCGGCTTTCCTCGCCTCCGCTGCCGAGGCCGGCGCCGTAGCCTACCTCTGCGATGCCGAGAAGCACGCTGAGCTCGCCGCCGCCGTCCCCGCCCTTCCGGCGCTCACCGTGCCTGCGGGCCAGCTTCGCCGCGCCATGGCCCTCGCGTCCGCAGCCGCGTTCTGCCACCCCGACCGCGACCTGCCCATCGTCGGCATCACCGGCACCAAAGGCAAGACGACCTGCGCATATATGCTGCGCTCCATCGTCGACCACGCGCGCGGCGCGGGTTCCTGCGGCATGATCGGCACTGTCGAGACCTACGACGGCATCGAGGACGGCCCCTCCCGCAACACCACGCCCGAGAGCCCCGATCTCTGGCGTCACCTTGCCAACGCGCGCGATTCACGGCTCGGCGGGCTCGTCATGGAGGTCTCGAGCCAGGCGCTCAAGTACGACCGCAGCTACGGCGTCGAGCTGGCGCTGGGCTGCTTCCTCAACATCGGGCTCGACCACATAAGCCCCGTCGAGCACAAGGACTTCGACGACTACTTCGGCTCTAAGCTGCGCATCTTTGAGCAATGCCGCCGTGCCGTCGTCAACTTGGACTCCGACCACGCGGCCGAGATACTCGCCGCCGCAGAGGCCGGGGCGAGAGCGGCCGTCCGACCCGGGAACGGAGCCGCCGGGGCCGAGGCCGAGGCCGGGGCCGGCACCACCCAAGCCGAGACCGAAACCAGAGCCGACGCCAAGCGCGTCCTCACCTTCGGCATCGAGCGCCCAGACGCCCACGCCTGGGCCTCTGACCTGCGCACGGGCGAGACGGGCGTCGCCTTCACGCTGCACCTGGGCGACGAGTCCCGCGAGGCCGCGCTCCCCTTCCCCGGCGATTTCAGCGTGAGCAACGCCCTGTGCGCCGCCGTCTGTGCCGAGGAGCTCGGCCTTTCCATCGACCAGATCGTCGCCGGCCTCGCCGTCACGCGCGTGCCCGGCCGCATGGAGTTCTACCGCTCCGCCGATGAGCGCCTGACGGCCGTCGTCGACTACGCCCACAACCGCCTGGCCTTCGACTCGCTTCTTTCCGCCATCCAGAAGTCGTTCAACGACGCCGAGGTCATCGCCGTGTTCGGCGCGGTGGGCGGCAAGGCTGTGGAGCGTCGCCGAGACCTTCCCGAGGTGGCGGCGCGCTACGTGGACCGCATCGTGCTCACCACCGACGACCCCTGGACCGAGGACCCGGCAGACATCTGTCGCCAGATGGAACAGGCGCTGCCCGCCGGCTTCCCGCACGAGACCGTGCTTGACCGCGAGGCCGCCGTCGCGCGCGCCTTCGAGCTCGCCGAGACGTGCGGGCGGCGCGCTGTGGTTCTTCTCTTGGCAAAGGGCTCCGACGACACGCAGCACATGGCCAACGGGTATGTACACGTAGAGACGGACTCCGCGCTCGCGGAGCGCGCCGTCGCCGCGTACGACGCCGCTCACCCGACCACCGAGGAAGAGGCCACCATGACCGAAGAAAACACCCGCGCAACGGCAACCGCGCTTGACGACGAGGAGCTTCTTTCCGTCGACGGCGGCGCGAAAACCGCGACGATCAAGCGCCGCATCCACATGAACTGCGGGGGCGTCATCCGTCCCGTGGCCTTTTTTGCCAGCTGGAAATGCCAGAAGTGCGGAGAGCAGCACGAAAAGCTCACCGAGTTCCGCTACACCACGCGCTCGTAGGCAACACGCCAAGAAGCCCCGCGGCAGTTCATTCGGCCCGCGGGGCTTCTTCTTTGGGACGCAAAGCCCCGGCGCCGGAAGCCCGCGGTGCCGGAAGAAGCCCACGGCGCCGGGAGCCCCCAACACAGGAAGTCGCAGGCGCCAACAGCCCACACACGAAAGACCCCCACGCCACAGGGCGCGGGGGCCTTGAAGTCGAGCGACGCGGCGCGGCGAGCGCCCTCGGGCAACGCGGAAAGACGACTGCTTAGAAGTCGATGTCCGTGTCGTAGTAGCAGGCCTTGAGGATCTTCTCGAAGTCGGCGGCCTTGGTCTCGCGCGGGTTCTCCGGCGTGCAGGCGTCCTGCTCGGCGTTCGCGGCGATCTGCGGCAGCTTGGCGAGGAACTCCTCCTCGGAGACCATCTGCGGGTTCTCGGCGTCGACCTTCACGCCGCCGTCCGCGTAATCCTTGATGGACTGCGGGATGTTGAGCTGGTCGTTGAGGTCGCGGATCTTCTGGACGAGCGCGGCGACGAGCTCCTCGTTCGTCTCGCCGGGAAGGTGCAGGACCTCCTTGGCCACGTACGCGTAGCGCTCGGCCGCGCGCGGGTCCTTGGAGTTCCACTGGATGACCTTGCTCAGGTACATGGCGTTGGCGGCGCCGTGAATGATGTGGCCGTTCTCGAACGCGGCGCCGGTCTTGTGCGCCATGGAGTGCACGATGCCGAGCAGGCCGGACGAGAAGGCGATGCCGGCGATGCACTGGGCCTCGTGCATGTGCTGACGGGCCTCCTTGTCGCCGGTATAGGACTTGGGCAGCCACTCGACGATCTCGCGGATGCCGTGCAGGGCGTTGGCGTCGGTGAACATCGACGCGAAGGTGGAGACGTAGGCCTCCATGCAGTGGGTCAGCGCGTCCATGCCGGTGTGCGCGCAGAGCTTGGCGGGCATGGAGTAGGTGAGCTCGGGGTCGACGATGGCGACGTCGGGCGTGATGTTGAAGTCGGCCAGCGGGTACTTGATGCCCTTGGCGTAGTCGGTGATGACGGAGAACGCGGTGACCTCGGTCGCGGTGCCGGAGGTCGAGGAGATGGCGCAGAACTTGGCCTTCTGGCGCAGCTCGGGGAAGGAGAACGGCTGGATGATGTTCTCGAAGCTCTCCTCGGGGTACTCGTAGAAGACCCACATGGCCTTGGCGGCGTCGATCGGGGAGCCGCCGCCCAGGGCGATGATCCAGTCGGGCTCGAACTCGCGCATGGCCTCGGCGCCGCGCATGACGGTCTCGATGGACGGGTCGGACTCGACGCCCTCGAAGAGCTTGACCTCGAAGCCGGCGTCCTCAAGATCCTTCTGGACGTCCTGCAGGAAGCCGCCGCGGCGCATGGAGCCGCCGCCGGAGACGATGATGGCCTTGGAGCCCTTGAGGTTCTTGACCTCGTGGCGGGCGCCCTCGCCGAAGTACAGGTCGCGCGGGTTGGTAAAACGTCCCATAACTCTCCTCCAATTCCTAGCCGGCACCCCCGTGCCGGAAGCTTGCCGGCACCCCCGTGCCGGATATACAAACGCCGCCGCGCTCACGCAGGCAACGCTTGTTGCAAGAAAAGGAACTCTACCTGGGGTTTGTTTAACCCCCTCTTGCCCCAGGTGTGTTTAGCATAGCACCGGGGAACATAGGCTCCGCCAGCTTCCGCTCACAAACTTGTGGACGGCAATCGGGGCCCTCGCCGCATGGCAAGAAGCGCTTTGGGGTAGCATTAATGAGTTATACGCACTCTATGCGCGCGCCCGAGCGAGCTGCGCGCGGGCTCGCTTCTTGGCTTGGCTTCGGCCTCGCGGGCACACAGGATTCGACGCCCCGGGAGAAGAGCATGGCCCATAACGCCCGAAAAGAGGACTACCAGCGCCTGGCGCTGAGGTTTATCCACAGCTTGGACGACGCGGGCCCCCTGGCCGCCATGAAGGCGTTCGCCTCGTTCGGCCAGACCTTCGCGCAGAAGCGCGATTCCCTGCCGCAGACCGACGCCGACCGCGCGTTCAACCTGGTGGCCGCCGCGACCGAGGTCGTGGACTACCGGCTGCCCTTCGCGACCGGCGACGCGGCGTCGGAGCTCGTGGCGCGTGGCAAGAAGCTCCTGAACGAGGCCATCGCGCTCGACCCGAACTGCTTCGACGCGCTGCGCATGCGGTCCTCGACCGAGCTCACAAGCGTGAGCGCGCGCTACGCCTACCTGGCCGAGGAGGAGCCGCGGGTGCGCGAGGCCTGCGAGGCGGCGCGCGCGGAGGCGGTCGCGCAGGAGTCCGACCCCGAGCGCGCGGGCATCGCCGGGGAGCTCGCCATGCGCCCCTACCTGCGATGGGTTTCTTCCATGGCGGAGGAGGCGCTTATCTGCGGGCGCAACCGCCAGAGCGCCGAGCTGGCGCGCAGGCTGCTCGAGCTCGACGCCTCGGACATCTCGGACGCCCGCTACACGCTGGCGCTCGCGCTGGCCAAGCTCGAGGACGAGGCCGGGCTCGACGAGCTCGAGCGGAGCTACCGCGGGTTCAACACCGCGCGCGGCGCCAACGACGCCTGGATGCTCATCGCGCGGCTGGCCCTGGCGCACAAGCGCTGCGACATCGACGGGGCCCGCGAGCGCCTGGCCGAGCTGCTGCGCGTCTACCCGACCGGCGCCGTCGCGCTCCTGCGCCAAAACGAGCTCCCCGACGGCGAGTTCGCGCGCATCCAGACCGACGCCTACAGCGAGGACGAGCTGGTCGTGGCCCTGTCCGAGTCGGTTGTGCTGCTCCAGGAGGGCAACGACCGCAGCGGGCGCGGGGTGCTGGGCACCTGGATAGCCAACGAGACCGCCCGGATGCGGCCCAAGGCCGTGGCCGAGGCGCAGGCGCTCGAGGCGCAGATCCAGGCCATGTACGGCACGACGCAGGGAGGCGAGGCGCGATGAAGTTCCGCGAGGAGTTGATTCTGCGCTGCGCCGCCGCGCGCAGGGAGAAGATCGGGCAGATGTCCGACGCCGCCTACAACGAGCTGCTGCTCACGGTGCGCGAGAGCCCCGACGCCTTCGTCGAGCGCGACGCCGAGAAGGCCTTCGCCGCGCTCGGGCGCGCGATCGAGCGCTTCGACGCGTCCGTGCGCGACGACGACCTGCTGGACGACGACGAGTACGTGGCCGAGCGCGCGCGGCGCTTCTCGGCGCTGGCGCAGGCGTGCGACAAGGCGCTCGCGATCGAGCCCGGTTGCCTCGACGCGCGGCTCGTGCGGGCGCTCGCCACGCAGGAGGAGCCGGACGGGCTTCTTGCCGAGCTGCGGCGGCTCGAGGACGAGGCCGGCCGCGGTGCGGCTACAGGCAGCGCCGACGGCGCCGACGGAGCGGCAGGAGCGAAGCCGTTCGAGCAGCTGAGCTGGGAGAACGTCTTCGACCGGCCGCGGATGCGCCTGCGCGCGGCCGTGGCCCGGGCGTGCGGCGACGGGGCCCGCTGGAAGCTCGCGCAAGAAGCCGCGGAATCGCTTCTTGCCGTCAGCGAGAAGGACGGCGACCCGCTCGGCGCGCGCTACACCGCCGCGCTCGCCTATGCGCGGCTCGAGGACGAGGAGGGGCTGAACGCCCTCGACGCGCGCTGGGCGCAGGGCAACACCTGGGGCAACCTGGCCCGCTGCCTGCTCCTCTACAAGCTCGACCGTCTCCCCGCCGCGCGCCGCGCGCTGCGGGGCTACGCGAGCCTCTGCGAGGGGGCGGCGTACGCGCTGCTGCGGCCGATCTTCGTCGAGACGTACCTGCCCGACCGGCCCGATTACGCGGCCGGCAGCTTCGAGGAGGCCCTCTGCGCCGTCCACGAGGCGGAGGTCATCATCGCCGACACGCCCGACTTCGTGTCGTGGTGCGAGGGCCAGGACTGGTTCCGCGCCGATGCCGAGGCGTTCGCGCGCTCCCGCGACCTCGACTGGTAGCGAGCGCTGCGGGGCGCGCCCAAGCTCGTTAGCCTTACATGAAGAAGGGCGCCCGCAGCTGCGTTGCTGCGGGCGCCCTTTGGGTCACAAGACGCGACGCGCCTTGCTGCGATGCCTACGGATCGCCGTTACTCCTGGTTCTTGCGGCGGGCAAGAAGCGCCACGGCGATGGCCACGACCGCCAGCACGGCAATGACCGCGGGAAGCGCGATGTTGGTCACGTCGCCGGTCTTCGGAACGGTCTTGGTGGCCTTCTTGGCAGCGGCGGGAGTGGCGGGGTCGCCCGACGTCTTGCCGCCGGAACCGGACTCGACCTTCTCCCACTGGGCGTAGAGCGTCGCGGGGGCCGCGTCGTCGAAGGAGAACGTCTCGCCCGGGTTGTAGCTCGCGCCGGTGCCGTCGGCTTTGGTGTTCCACTTGACGAACTTGTAGCCTGCGCGAACGGGGACGGCGGAGGTGATGGCGCAGCTCGAGTCCACGTGCTCGACGGTGTTGAAGTCGGAGGTCTGGACGTCAGTAGAGCCGTTCATGTTGTAAGCCAGGTCGAAGCCCGGAATGTCGTTCGTGAAGGTGTAGCCGCAGTAGTTGCAGACGGCGGTTTCGGTGCACACCCACTTGCCGTTGCCCAGGGACTTCCAGTCGCTGACCGTGCGGGTGTAGTTCTGCTCGGCATGGCCGTCGGTGTAGGCGTGCGTCTGCATCTTGCCGCCGGTCCAGACAGCGTTTCCGCTGTTGTAGCCCTCGATGTAGACGTCGGTACGGCCGGAGTTCTCGTCAGACTTGGTATCGTCATCATCGTTGGGGTCGAACCCGAAAAGCTTTGAGCAAGTGAACTTGTTGGTGTCGACGGAGCCAGACGCGGAGTTGTTGCCCGTGAAGTTGATGATGTACTTGTAGTCGCCCATGTTGGAGTCGTTGATCT
>CAVJHQ010000072.1:0-12623 GCA_963649365.1 Alloprevotella sp. | reverse complement strand
GGGTGGGGGTATACCCTCCCCCCCCCTCCCAGGGCTACCTCCCGGGCATATAGCCTTTTTTTCAAACGGGTGCCCAGCTTACCCATAACGCATTCGGAAGAGGTGAGCCAAGATGGGCAAGACCCGCTGTTTAACCGCAGCCGAGCGCAAAAGCATCGTAGAGATGTTTCCGCAGCTAGGGGTTACCGAGACCGCCCGTCGCGTCGGCTGTTCCAAGTCCACCGTGCAGCGCGTCTGGAAGCAGGACGGCGGCACGCCGGAAGTTGCCCAAAACAGTTACCCAGCCTCGGAGCCGCAGACCAAGCTCGAACGCTTAATCGAGCTGCGCGGAATCCTCCGCGCGGCCATGAACGACGCCCCGCCGCAGGCAATATCGAGCCTTGCCAGGGAGTACCGGGAAACGGTCGAAGAGATAGACAGGATGGAGGGCGGCAGCAGTGGGGACTCCGTCTCAAACGCGCTCGACTCAATCGCCGCCCGCATCGCCGCAAAGATGCCTGCCCCGTAGGCACCTGGCACAGCAGGGCGGGGCCACCGACCTGCTGGACGAGATCGTCGATTTCGCCGCCCTCATCGGCTACGGCGTCGGCGAGTGGCAGAAAACCCCGCTACGGGACTGGTCGCTCCTGGACGGGCGCGGCAAGTTCGTCCACCGGCGCTGCGGCCTGTCCGTCCCGCGGCAGGCGGGAAAGAGCCACGACGCCATCATCTGGGTGGCCTTCCTCGTCATGGTTCTCGGCTACTGCGTCCTTTGGACGGACCACAACTACAGCACCACCTGCGAGATGCTCAAGCGTTTCCAGAAGATTCTAGGCAAGCGCCGGGGCGACAAGGACGCCATTCCCGCCTTCAACCGCCGCATCTCCGACTCCAAGGCCAAGACGGCCCAGGAATCCTACGAGTTCGTCAACGGCGGCGTGCTCTGCTTCTCGACGAGAACCGAGTCAGCCTCGCTAGGCTACTCGTTCGACGTCCTTGTCTACGACGAGGCGCAGCTCCTTACGCAGGCGCACACGCAGACGCTCAACCCGACCGTCTCGCATTCGCCGCACAAGAACAGCCAGATCATCTACACCGGCACGCCGACGCGGGCCGGTTGCCCCGCCGACCGCTTCAAGGAAATGCGGGAAGAGGCCTGGTCGGACAGTCCCGACGATGATCTGTGCTGGCTCGAGTACGGCGCAGACGAGGTCGGAGACCCGTTCGACGAGGCGCGCTGGCCGCTCGTCAACCCCTCCCTGGCTGAAGGGCTCGTATCGGCCGAGGACATACGCACAGGGGTCAGGGGCATGAAGGGAGACGACCTCGGCGTTGCGCAGGAGTATCTAGGATACTGGCTCCCGCCGCTCGAGCAGTCCGACCCGCCGGTGATAGGCGCGTCGCTGTGGGCGAAGTCGAGGGTCGCCGAGCGGCCAGACCCCGGCCCCGACGCGAAGGTGGCCTACGGCGTCAAGTTCAGCCCTGACGGCGCGTGCGTGGCCCTGGCCGTGGCCGAGAGGTCGCAGGCCGGCCGCGTGCACCTCTCCCTGCCGTTCTGCGAGGCCATGGACGGCGGCACGGCGTGGCTGGTCTCGTGGCTGGCCGCACGGGCCAACCGCGCGTGTTGCGCCTGCGTCGACGGCAAGTCGGCCGCGGGCACGGTCTGCGACTCCCTGGCCGCGCTGGGCATGCCGAGGGGCTATGTCTTTCGCCCCACTGCGGACGAGGCGACCACGGCCGCGAACCTCGCCCTTCAGGCCGCGCAGTCGCGCGAGGCCACCCATATCGCAAACGAGGCGCTGGATGTGTCGGCCGCAACCTCGACCCGCCGCGCGATAGGGAAGGCGGGCGGCTGGGGCTTCGGGGGCGAAAACGCCACCCCGATAGAGGCGTGCGGGCTCGCGCTGCTCGCGTTGCAGAACTCAAAGAGAAACCCGACCAGGAAGGCGAGGGTCTACTAGTGGCAATCTCCATCCCATACGCCGTCGCGTCCGCCGACGGGCTCTCCGACGAGCACCGCGAGGCGGTGCGGTGCCTGCTCAACAACTGGCAGACGCACTATAAGGGCAACATCCTCCGCGCCGACTACTACGAGGCGCACAACATGTTCAAGGATCTGGGCATCTCCGTGCCCGACTCCCTGAAAGACCTCGAGGTTGCGTGCGGCTGGGGCTACAAGTGCGTCGAGGTCATGCGCGACCACATCGCCTTCGACGGCTTCTCCGTCCAGGACGATGCCGACTACGATGACCTTCTGCGCTCCATCGCCAAGCGGAACGTCATGTCTCCCCGCGTGGGTAAAGCCGTGAACTCGGCCCTCAAGTACTGTTTCAGCATGTGGGTCGTGACCGCCGACGAGTCGGGCCACGCGCGCATAAGCGCCTACCCGCCCACGCTCGCCACGGGCATTTGGGACGACGTGCACGAGCGCCTGGAGTCGGGTATGTTCGTCGTGCGCTTCGCCCGCGACCACGGCAGGCCCACGAGCCGCCCGGACTGGGTGAACGTGATGCTGCCCGACTGCATGATCCGCATCCGCGAGGTGCGCCGGGGCGAGTGGTCGGCCGAGTACGTCGAGCACGCCCTGGGCGTGGTGCCGATGTTCGTCATGCCGCACAACCCCGATGATGACCGACCGTTCGGCGTGTCGCGCATCTCGCCCGAGGTGCGCTGGCTCATCGACTGCGCGGTGCGCGCCAACGTGAACGAGGAGATAGCCGCGGCCTTCGCCGCGTCGACACAGAAGTACCTCCTCGGCACTGACGGCGACGCGTTTGCCGACAAGAGCAAGTGGAGCGCCTTCATCGGCTCCATCTTCGAGGTCTCCGTGAACTCCGAGGGCAACACGCCGCAGTTCGGGCAACTCGCGCAGCCGAGCATGCAACCCATGACCGAGCACTTCGCCAACCTCTGCAAGCGCATGAGCGCCGCGACCGGCATCCACGTGGGGCAGTTCGGCATCATGAGCGACAACCCATCGAGCGCCGGCGCCATCTATGCCGAGAACGAGCCGCTTATCCTCAAGTGCAAGAGCTTCATTCGCGAGGCCAAGACGGCCCTTTCGCGTACGGCCACGGCGGCACTCGCGACGGAGCTGGGCGTGTCCTACGGTGAGGCCGAGGATGCCTGCGCGGTCTCCGTCCTCTTCCTCAACCCCGCCATGCCCACGCTCGCCCAGCAGACCGACAGCTCCATCAAGATTGCCTCGGTCGTGGACGGCTTCGCGGGCACTCCGACATTCTGGCGCCTGAACGGTTTCGACGACGACGAGACCCGCAACGTCGGCTCCGAGGTGGAGCGCAACATCAACCGCGCCGCCGTGGCGAGGCTGATGGAGGGAGTCACGCGGGCCGACGAGGGCGGGGCCGGCGATGATATCGGCTAGCGAGTGGAAGGCCTACAACGACGGCATCTCGAGGATTTCCGACGCCGCTGAGAAGGAGACCGAGCGCCGCCTGCTCGTGTGGCACACGCTCAACCCCGATGCGACGGTCGCCGAGGCGCGTGAGTACGCCAAGGAGGTCATGGCTGCCGTAGTTCAGTCCTACGACAGCGTCGCCGCGTCGTTCGCAGCCAAGTGGTACGACTACCGCGCCGAGCGGGGCGGGGCCAGACTCGACCAGGCCGTGACATCGGCGGTGTACTCTCCCGAGACCGCCGACGCGGTCGCGCGCTACCAGGCGAAGAAACTCGTCAAAGGGGACTTCGAGGGCTTCGCGAAGTCCTGCGGCGAGTACGCGCGAAACGACGCCCTGCGCTCGCTCAACGAGACCATCATGGCGAACGCCAAGAGGGACAGGAGGAAGGGCGTGCGCTTCGCCCGCGTGCCGACTGGCTCGGAGACCTGCACGTTCTGTCTGATGCTTGCGAGTCACGGGGCCGTCTACCACACGAGGAAGACGGCCGGCGAGTTCAAGCACTTCCACCGCAGCTGCGACTGCAAGGTTGTCCCAGGCTTCGAAGACGACCCAGATGCCGAGCTTGTTGAGGGGTACAAGCCAAAAGAATTGCGAGCGGCCTGGCGAAGCTTCAAAGAGATAGAGGCCTACGGTCTGTCGAAGGCACAGGAAAATGCATTGAAAATGGCCTCTTACCGTTCGTTCAAACTCGCGAATTACGGCGAAGTCGCATACGCCGATGTGCTGAATTCTGCCATGTGCGAAGCTGCTAAAGAGTTTAGGGCAGGAGGCAAGACGGTCGACTCCTATGAGGCAACCGTCAACAGATTCGTGCGCCTCCTTGGCGAACAGGTAGGCGTCAAGGCGTCCGGCTCGTGGGCCGTGAACTCAAAAGGCAAGCCTATATTTGCGGTTCCCGACGGAAACGAGCTGTGGGTCATGATGGTCGCGATGAAGCCTGGCGAAGAGGTCAAGCTCTTGCCGCAAGAGCGTGATATCGTCCCAGACGTCAAAACGGCCGGCGGCTATGCTGAATTCAAGACTCCGAAAAGCGTCGGTAAAGTTGCTAGCAGGCTTACACATGCGGCTGAGCAGATAAGCGCGAGAGAGGATCAAGCCGGAACTGTCTATCTAAGCTTTCTCAGACTCGACGGCGACGAGGACAAGGCGATATCCATCGCGCAAAGGTTCGTCGATGACGAGACCATTCAGAACCTCTGCGTAATACATGCGGACGGGACGACAAGGACGCTAAAAAAGAAGGACGCGGGCCTCGGTTCTTAACCAGGGTGCGCGTCCTTACGTGAAATATAGCACACATCGGGGCGTGGCGGAACTGGCAGACGCACGTGCCTCAGGAGCACGCGGGCATGGCCCGTGCGGGTTCGAGTCCCGCCGCCCCGACCTACTTACTAACCGCTGAACCAAGGCATCCGCACGGGTGCCTTTTTTCATACCTAAACACCGTCCCGCACGGGGCACGTTCGCCGCCGCACGGCGACGAGGAAGGAAGGCAACCGTGGCAGAAGAGACCACCGCCGCCGAGAACGACGAGACCGCCGGCATCGACGGCGCGGAGCCGCCGGAGAAGGACTACAAGGCCCTCTACGAGAAGACCTTGGCCGAGTCCCGCAAGTGGGAGTGCCGCTCCAAGGCAAACGCCAAGGAGCTGGAGGCGCTCAAGAAGCAGCCCGCCGCAGACCGCACGGTCGAGGACAGGCTCGCGGCTTTGGAGGCCGAGAACGAGTCGCTGAAGGCCAATGCGGCCCGAACCGCGCTCATCGACTCCGTCGCAAAGGCGACCGGCCTGGACCGCTCCATCGTGGCGGCGCTCAACGGCGCGGACGAGGACGCGCTCACCGAGCAGGCCAACGCAATCGCCGCGCAGCTCAAGCCCAAGGGCATGGCGCCGGTCGCGCCCGAGGCGGGTCGCAAGGACAAGCCCGGCAAGCCCTCCAAGAAGGACATCCTCTCCATCAAGGATGCCAAGGAACGCAAGGCGGCCATCGCCGCCAACATCGACCTTTTCTAGCGAAAGGAGCCATTGAATGGCAACCACCGACGTAAAGACCCTCGCCCGCGCCCGCGACATCGACCTGGCGAACACCTTCGCCCAGTCCATCGAGAAGCTGGCCGCGATGCTCTCCACCTGCGAGCCCATCCAGGCTATGCCGGGCGAGACCCTGAAGCAGAAGAAGATTACCGGTAAGCTGACCACCGAGGATTATGTCGAGGGCAAGGATATTCCCCTGTCCACCTACACCTGGGAGGATGTACAGACCTTCTCCGTGGATGTGAAGGGCTACCGCAAGCAGGCCACCATCCAGGAGATTAAGCGTCGCGGCTACGACGCGGCCGTCGACAAGACCGACGCGGCCATGATCTCCGACATCCAGGCCACCATCAAGAAGGGCTTCGTCGACCTCCTCGCCACCGGCACTACTACCGCAACCGGCGCGACCCTCGTTGCCACCGCCGCCAACGCCTGGGCAGCCCTCTCCAACAAGGTGGAGGAGCTTGGCTTCGGCGACGTCGAGGCTGTCTTCCTGGTCAACCCCGTCGATTTCGCCAAGTGCATCGGAGACTCCGAGGTCTTCGCCGCCTTCGGCATTTCCTACATCGAGAACTGGAGCGGCCTCGGCACCCTCATCTCCACCGCTAGCGTCCCCGCCGGCACCGTCTACGCCACGGTGAAGAACAACGTCAAGGTCTACGTCGCCTCCAACGAGGGCGACGACCTCTTCGGCTTCTACACCGACGAGACAGGCTACATCGCCGTCCAGCACGCCCCCGAGCTCAAGAGCGTCACCTACGACACCGTGGCTCTGGTCGGCGTGAAGTTCTTCGCCGAGTACACCGACTTCGTGGTCAAGGGCACCATCGCCGCGACGGCTTAGCGACAATCGAGTAAGGAGCGAGATATGCAAGCTTTGGTGACCTACCCCTACCGCGACCGCGAGACGGGCGAGGTGCGCTACGCCGGCGACCCCGTGGAGCTGACCGCCGAGCGTTTCCGCGAGCTCGCGCTCGCCGGCTACGTCGACGAGATGCCCGAGGAGCGACCCGCGCCGGCCGCGCCCGCGCCCGTCACCGAGAAGGGTGAGCCGAAGGCTGAGGCGGCGCCCGCCGAGATGACCGCCTCCGAGCTTCGCGCGGCCATCGAGTCCAAGGGTGGTTTCGCGCCCAAAAAGGCCACCAAGGCACAGCTCGCCGACATCTTAGGGAGCTTGTAGTGGAGCCGTTCGCCACGGTGGACGATTACGAGGTCCGCCAGGGGGCGCTCGAACCAGCAGATTACGCCCGCTGCCGCGCCCTTTTGGAAGACGCCAGCGCGGCTATGCGCTCGCGTTTCCGCGCCCGCCATGGCAGGGGTTACGAGAAGGGCGTCAACGAGTCGTTCGACGATAACGCCAAGGCCGTGTGCGTGGCCCTTGCCGCCCGCGCCCTCTGCGTGCCCGGGGACCTGTCCGGGGTGACGCAGTTCTCGCAGACGGCGGGGCCGTACACGTCCAGCGCGACCTACTCAAACCCGAGCGGTGACATCTACCTGACCAAGACCGACCTCCGGGCGCTTGGGCTTCTCGGCACCCGCATAGGATCCATTGACGCGATGTGCGCCGCCGACCGGGAAGAGGACCAGCGGTGAGGGTTTTCGAGACCGTGACCGTTGAGGTCAGCCGACCCGGCGAGACCACCACGGACGTTCATGGCAATGTCGTGGCGGGGGAGTGGTCGACCGAGAGCGTCACGGGCGTCTTGGTCGCGCCCGGGGCGACCGCAGACCTGGAATCCTCCCGCCCTGAGGGTGCGAGGGTCGACATGACGTTCCACTTCCCCAAGTCGTACACGGCTTCCCTTAAGGGTTGCCTGGTGACCTGTGGGGAGAGGGCCTACAGGGTCATCGGAGACCCGCAGCCCTACGCCGAGGGGAACACCCCCGGCCCGTGGGGCCGCGCCGTTGAATGCGAGGCAGTGGATGGCTAAGGCTACCGTCAAATGCCGCCTGAGCGGCAAGATTCAGCCGGTCATGCGCGGCGTTAACTCGGTGCTCAAGTGCGATTATGTCGCGGGCCTCCTGGGCCAGCAGGCTGAGAAGTACGCCGCCGCGTGCAACCGGCTCTATAGCGCGAGCCACACGGAGGCGCCCGAGGCGACCCCGTACGTGGCCGAGATAGTGCAGCGCCGGTTCACGGCGGGCGGCCTGGTGCGAGTCAACGGCGTGCAGGCCTACCGCGACAATCTCAAGCGCAACACGCTTAAGAAAGGGTGCGGAATCTGATGTTCGACGTGATATCCGCCGTCTGCTCCGAGCTTTCGGCGCGCCTGGCCGTGCCCTGCTCGTCCACCGTACCGGAGAAGCGCCCGGACGAGTTCTTCACGGTTGAGCGCACGGGCGGCTCGTACTCCCTGGGCCGCGACTGCCCAAACCTGGCCGTCCAGGCGTGGGCGGGGACGGAGGCGGCGGCCTACTCCCTGGCTCTTGCCGCCCGCGAGGCGCTGCGCCTCATGCGCGAGACCTGCCCGCAGGTCTGCGACGTGGACGTGGCCAGCATCTACAGCTTCCCCGACCCAGACTCCAAGATGTGGCGCTACCAGATAGACGTCTACCTGGTCACGCGCCCTTAATCAGAAAGGAATCAACATGACCACGAATGCTATGCTCGACGCCTCCAACGTGGGCGTCGCCAAGGGCCGCGAGGGCGGCTACTCCGCAGTCGCGCCCGATGGCACCAACCCGTCCCTTTTCGAGGATGTGTCCAAGACCATCGCTGATGTCCTTGAAACGGTCAGCGAGGCTGCGTCCCTTGGCTATATCTCCGGCGACGGCGTGACCAAGTCCCTCGAGACCGAGAGCACCGACATCAACGACTGGCGCGGGGACCTCATCAAGTCCGATATGACCTCCCTCTCCGAGTCCGTCCAGGTCACCTTCCTGGAGTCGCGCGACTCCGTGCTGAAGACCGTCTACGGTGACACCAACGTCACGACCGACGGCGCCGTCACCACCATCCGCCATAACCAGCGGTTCACCGACCCCCACCTGTTTGTGTTCGATTGCGTCATCTCGGATACCAAGGTCAAGCGCACTATCATTCCGCGCGGCGTCATCATGGAGCGCGACGAGCAGGCCGAGAACAACTCGGACGTGCTCGGCTACACGCCGACCATCAAGTGCCTGGCTTCCCCCGCCTACAAGGGGGACACCATGCGCGAGTTCATTTACGACGCGTCTGCTGCCCAGGCAAGCGAGGAGCAATCTGAGGTCACGCCTGTTGCCTAACCGGCGCGGGCCGTTTTCTTAAGGAGAAGAATTGAATATCGAGGACATGACCCCGGAGGAACTGAGGGCCTACGCCGCCGACAAGGAGACCCGCCGCCGCGCCCTGGCCGACCGCTACATGAATCGCGAGGACGCCAAGGAGACCCCCGAGCCGTGGGAGAAGGTCGTCAAGTTCGAGGGGGAGACCTACCTGGTCGACATGCGCCGCACGTCCTCGCGCGAGTTCCTGCGGCGCTTCGCCGCATACTCCAAGGCGCTGCGCGAGGACGGGGACGCGCCCATCGACCTCACGCTCGACATGCTCGACTACGTCTTTGGAGGCAAGGTCGACGAGAAGGTTGAGAGGGTCGTGCGCGAGAAGCTGGGTTTCGACGACTTCACCGAGATCTATCGCATCGAGAGCGCGCTACTGGACGGCATCGAAGTAAAAAACTAGGCTCGCTGTGTGAGCTGCTGCTGACGGCGAAATCACAGCTCAAAGCAGATTTTCAGCAATATTACGCCCTCGACCTGGACGAGCTTTTGCTAAAGGGGCGCTTCGCGTACGTGGCCGACCTGGCCGCGCAGCTGCCCGCCCAGTCGCGCACTGTTGTCGCTGTCGACCCACGCGCTAGGTGGGACGAGCAGGCCTATCTCTTGGCCCTCATCGCCGACAACCTGAGCTTCCTGCGCTACGAACAGGCCGGCGGCAAGGGCAGGAAACCTAGGCAGGTGGAGCGGCCCAAGGCGAGGCCGCAAGAAACCAAAAAGAAGACTTTCAACGTGTCGAGGGCGCGGGTGCACAGCCTGCTCTTCGACAGCAGGGGAGGTGAGCGGTAGTGGCGGACGTGGCTAAGGGCACGGTCCTGCTGACGCCGAAGTTCGACGGCCTGACCTCGAGCATCCAGAGCCAGCTCGACTCCGCGTTCAGCTCCACCTCGAACATCGGCAGCAAGGCCGGGTCGAGCCTGGGCCAGAGCTTCACTAGGGGCATCTCAGCCAAGCTCGGCGCAATCGCTGGCATCGCGTCAAACGTGGCCAGCTCGGCCTTCTCCGCAGTGGCCTCGTCCGTCAGCACGGCGGTTGAACGCGTGGACACCATGGCGAACTTCCCAAAGATCATGAAGAACCTGGGGTACTCCACCGAGAGCGCCACGGCGGCTATACAGAAGATGAGCGCGTCCATCGACGGCATGCCAACCTCCCTTCCCGCGCTCACGAGCATGGTGCAGCAGCTGGCCCCGCTCACCGGTAGCCTTGAGTCCGCGACAGATATCGGCATCGCATTTAACAACATGTGCCTGGCGTCGGGCGCGTCCACGGCGGACGTCTCCCGCGCGCTGCAGCAGTACACGCAGATCCTTTCCAAGGGCAAGCCGGAGCTGCAGGACTGGAAGACGTTGCAAGAGGTCATGCCCGGCCAGCTCAACCAGGTCGCCCAGGCCATGCTTGGCGCCGGTGCCTCCTCCACCGACCTCTACAAGGCCCTCCAGGGCGGCAAGGTCACCATGGACGACTTCAACGCCGCCGTTCTGTCGCTCAACGAGAACGGCGTCGGGGGCTTCGCGAGCTTCGCGCAGCAGGCCAAGGACTCCACCCAGGGCATCGGCACGGCGGTCGAGAACGTCAAGAACCGCATCGCCAAGGCCGTCCAGGTCATCATCGAGGCGCTGGGTCAGGGGAACATCTCTGGTCTCATCAACAACGTCACCGCGCAGTTCGTCCCGTGCGCCCAGAAGATAGCCGACGGCCTGTCGGCCATCATCGACAAGGTGGGCGGGTTCGACCGGTTCGTGGGGATACTGGCGAAAGTGGGCGGCGCGGTGCTTGGCGTGTCCACCGCCGCCCGCGCCCTCACCTCCCTGAATGGGGCACTGGGCGCCATCAGAGGGCTTTCCGGCGCATTTAACACCTTGTTATCCAAGGGCAACGACGCCAAAGCGGGCCTGTCGCCGGCAGCAGAGGCCATCGGCAACGCCTGGGCGGGCGCCTCCGGCAAGGTGAGCGGCGCGCTGACCACCACGGGCGGCGGCATCGCCAACACTGCGTCTGCCCTTCTCAGCCTTGTGACCCCGGCCACGGTCGCGATAGGGGTCGTCGCCGCGTTGGCGGCGGGCTTCGCCTACATGTTCGCGACCAACGAGGAATTCCGCAATTCGGTCATGCAGGCCGTGGCGCAGATTCAGGAAGCCTTCCTGCCCGTGCTGCAGCAGCTGCAACCAATCTTTGAGCAGCTGAAGGTGTTCCTGCAGCAGGCCTTCGACTACGTGGTCGCCACCGCACTGCCCGCCTTGGGCAACATGGCGCTCGGCTTCATCCAACTCCTTGCACAGCTCTCGCCGTTCGTGGCTACGGTAGTCTCGTCCCTCATCCCGGTGTTCGAGGCCGTTGCCTCGCTCGTCGCGCAGGTGGCGGGTATCGTCATCAACAACCTCGGCGCGGCCTTCACGGCCATCCAGGTCGTCGTCGAGACGGTCTGGCCGCTTATCGAGCAGGTCGTCACGTCCGTCTTGACTGTCATCAGCGACACGATCAGCAGCGTCTCGCCGCTGCTGCTTACCATCGTCCAGACAACTATGAGCGCCATCCAGTCGGTTGTCCAAATCGTGACCGGCGTCATCAGCGGAAACTGGTCGAGCGCCTGGGAGGGCATCAAGAGCTTGTTTTCCACGGTGTGGAACGGCATCGGCAGCATCCTCACACAGGCCACCGGCGTCATCAAGAACACCATCAGCTCCGCGCTCGAGCACATCAAGGGCATCTGGCAGAGCGCCTGGGCCCTGGTCGGCAACCTTCTCAACAACGCCTGGAACGGCATCGTCTCGGCCGTCTCGGGCGGCAACGAGAACGTCATGGCCGTGCTGGGCAACCTTCCCGGCAGGATAACCGGGCTCTTCTCCGGCGCCGGGTCGTGGCTGCTGGACTCCGGCCGCGCGCTCATGGAGGGCTTCGCGGACGGTGTCCGCAACGCCATCTCTTCCGTGATCAGCGTCGTTTCGAGTGCCGTATCCAGCGTGCGCGCGTATTTCCCCTTCTCGCCCGCGAAGAAGGGAGCGTTCAGTGGTCGCGGTTACACCACGTACTCAGGCCGCGCCCTCATGGGCGGCTTGGGCGAGGGCATAGAGGACGCCGTCCCGGCGGTTGTGTCCACCACGGCTGGCGCGCTCTCGTCCGTCCGCGACGCCTTGGCCAGCGAGCCGCTGGACTTCTCCGCTTCTGCGACCGCCAGCAAGTACGCGAGCGCCTACGAGAAGCTTAACGGCTCCATCGAGGTCTCCGGTGACGGGGACAGTCTGGCCATCGACCGGGTTATCGAGCTTTTGGCCGCAATTCTCGGCAAAGACAGCGACACCTACCTCGACGGCGAGAAGGTCTCGGCCGCTTTGGCGGCGAGGTCGCGCTACGCCATGGCTGGAAGGGGGCTTGTGTGAACTTCAGCTTCGGCGACTACGATTTAGGCGGGCTTCTTGTCTGCACAGGCATCACCCGGCAGGTCATGCCGGGGCGCAGCATCACCCAGACGAGCGTCCCCGGCATGGACGGCTGCCATCTGAGCGAGGAAGGCCTTGAACCTCTTGAGATTTCCGTCTCTTGCTCCATGTGGGCGGACGAGCCGGGAGACGTGGCGGACGCGCGGCGCGAGCTGGCGTCTGCCCTTCGCGGCGAAGAGAGGCGGTTGATACTGCCCGACGAGCCTGGCCGCTACTACCTGGCCCGGTTCGAGGGCGGCGGGTCGCTTGACCGGCTCTTCAACGGCCCCACCGCGACCCTGGTTTTCCTCTGCGCCGACCCCGTGGCATACGGGGCGGAGCGCACGGCCACGGTGGGGACGACCTCCGCTGAGGTCGACGCCGGCGGGACGTGGAAGGCGCGGCCGGTCGTGATGGCCAAGCCCGCCAAGGGCGACTACTGGACTTTTTCCAATGAGACTACCGGGGCCTTCGTCCGGGTGGAGGCGGCCTTCACCGGCTCGCAGACCGTGGTCC
>CAVJHQ010000071.1:0-12837 GCA_963649365.1 Alloprevotella sp. | reverse complement strand
GCGACCAAGAAGGCGGCCACGGAAAAGTAGGGGCTGCACAGGCTCGCGAAAGGCCCCCGCCCGCACGGCGAGGGCCTGTTTTTCTGACAGGGGGTAGTGAACATATGCTCGATATCCTGCGTGTGCTCAAGGCGGCGCCGAGAAAACCGGTCGATGAGCCGCTGATCCCCCTGACCACGCCGTGGGGCGAGCGCCTCCTCGCCGGCCAGGAACCTGCTTGGGAGCACCCGCACCCCCAGTTCGCGCGCGACGGCGCAGTGAGCCTCAACGGGTGGTGGGACTTCTCGGCCGGCTCGCGCGCGCTTGACCGGCGCATCCGCGTGCCCTTCTCGCCCGAGGCGGCGCTTTCCGGCATCGGCGAGAAGCCCGGGCAGGGCGCCGAGCTTTGGTACCGGCGGGAGCTGCCGGCCGTCGAGCTTTCGGGCGGGCGTCGCGCGCTGCTGCGCTTCGAGGCGGTCGACTGGCGCTGCGAGGCCTGGGTCAACGGCGTCAAGGTGGGGGAGCATGAGGGCGCCTACCTGCCGTTCTGCTTTGACGTGACCGACGCGCTCGGGGCAGCTGCGCCGGGCACCTCCGTGCTCGAGGTCCTCGTCGTCGACCCCGGCGACGCCGGCGCGCAGCTGCGCGGCAAGCAGAGCTCGACGCCGGGCGGCATCTGGTACACGGGCCAGTCGGGCATCTGGCGCGACGTCTGGCTCGAGGTCGTGCCCTCCGTGCATCTGACGTCAGTGCGCGTCGAGGCCGCCCTCGACGGGCGCGTGGAGCTCACGGCCCAGTCGAGCGAACCGGCGGCCACGGTCGAGGCGCGCGTGCTCGACGAGGGCCGCGAGGTCGCCCTCGCGACGGGGCGCTCGGGCGAGCCGCTCGTCGTCGACGTCGCGGAGCCGCGCCTGTGGTCGCCTGAGGACCCGCACCTGTACGACGTGGTTCTCACCTGCGGCGACGACGTCGTGCGGAGCTACTTCGGCATACGCTCGGTCGAGGTCAAGCCGGACGGGGAGGGCGTCGTGCGCCTCCACCTCAACGGAAGCCCGTGCTTCCTGCGCGGCGTGCTCGACCAGGGCTACTGGCCCGACGGCCTCATGACGCCGCCCGCGCCCCAGGCGCTCGAGTACGACGTCCGCGCCATGAAGGAGGCCGGGTTCAACCTGCTGCGCAAGCACATCAAGGTCGAGGACGGGCGCTTCTACGCGCTCTGCGACCGCCTGGGCATGCTCGTCTGGCAAGACGTGCCCTCCGGCGGCGCCGCGCCGTACTCGGCATGGCACACGAGCCAGAAGCCGACGCTCTTCCGCGCGTCGTGGGACGCCAAGCGCGACGTTGACGAGCGCGCCTGGCGCGACCTCGGCGCGGGCGACGAGGGATACCGCAGGGAGTGGACGGCGACCTGCGAGGGCATGGTCGAGCTGCTGCGCAACCACCCGTGCGTGGCGGGCTGGTGCCTCTTCAACGAGGGATGGGGCCAGTTCGACGCCGCCGCGGCGACCCAGCGGGTCTGGGAGATGGACCCCACGCGCCCCGTGGACGCGACGAGCGGCTGGTACGACCAGGGCGCGGGCGATTTCTGGAGCATCCACAACTACTTCCGTCCGCTCGGCCCCGAGAAGGCGGCGGCACGGAGCGGCCGCGCCTACCTGCTCTCGGAGTTCGGCGGCGTCACGTTGGCGGTGGCGGGGCACGTTAGCCGGCAGACGAGCTACGGGTACGGTTCGGCCGGCGACGCGGAGGCGTTTCGAGCCGAGGTGGGCGCGCTTCTTGCCCGGGCCGACGCGCTCGAGCGGCAGGGGTGCTCGGGGTTCGTGTACACGCAGCTCTCCGACGTGGAGGAGGAGGTCAACGGCCTTCTGAGCTACGACCGGCGCGTGAACAAGCTCGGGGGCGCGGAGGCCTTGCCAAAAGCGGGGCTTGGGGCCCATAAAGGCGCCCCTCACCCCGATTCGCCCGTTGCAAGCAGGCCCGACGAACGGGTATAATCGGACGCGTACAGAGGCTTAAAGCCCTCCTGTATAGATGCTTGATCGGTGGGGGTAACCCCAGAGTCAGCCGTCTTTGCGGGGCGGCTGATTCGCTTTTTACGGGCTTCCCCCACCAAGTAACCTAAAGCCTAGAGATCAAGCGATAGATGACTGCCGCCAGGATGAGCACGGCTGCCGAAAGTGCCAGCAAGGTAAGGTCGTCCATGCGAACCCCTCCAATCTGCCTGCGGACTTGGAGGGCGCCGCTGTGCGCGTGCGAACAATTGTACCATACATGTGTTCGATATACGTTGTGAATTTTGCCGAATCGAATGAACGCGCGTATGATTAGAAGGTTAATTCTGGTCAAGGCGAAAGCAGGTGCCATGCGGGGGGTCTTCATCACGCTCGAGGGGGCGGACGGCTGCGGCAAGTCGACGCAGGCCGCGCGCCTGGCACAGCGCCTGGCCGCCGCGGGCCGCGATGTGGTGCGCCTGCGCGAGCCCGGCGGCACCGCCGTCAGCGAGAAGATCCGGGCCCTCGTGCTCGACCCCGAGAACGACCGGATGGCCCCCGAGTGCGAGCTGCTGCTCTTCGAGGCGAGCCGGGCGCAGCTTGTTCGCGAGGTCGTCGAGCCCGCCCTCGACCGCGGCGCCGTCGTGGTCTGCGACCGGTACTACGACTCCACCTATGCCTACCAGGCGGCCGGCCGGTCGCTCCCGGAGGACGTCATCCGCCGCGCGAACGCGCTCGGCAGCTGCGGCGTGGACCCGGACCGCACGCTCGTGCTCGACATGCCGACCGACGATGCCCTCGCCCGCGCCACCAAGGGCGGCGCCGACCGTATGGAGGCCGAGGGGCTCGAGTTCCAGCGGCGCGTGCGCGAAGGCTATCTGCGCCTTGCGTCCGAGGAGCCCGCGCGCGTGCGCGTGGTGGACGCCGCCGGCTCCGTCGACGAGGTCGAGGCGCGCCTGGCCTCCGAGCTCGCCGACCTTCTGCCGGGGTTTTCGGCCCCCGAGGCGGGCGGTGCGTGATGGAGGCACCCCGCGTACTTTCCGCCGTGGCGGACCAGCCGCGCGTCCATGACTTCCTGGCGCGAGCGCTGTCCGAGGGGCGCCTCTCCCACGCGTACCTCTTCGTCGGGGCTCCCGGCTCCGGAAAGATAGACGCCGCCGCCGCGCTCGCCAAGGCCATCGTCTGCCCCAACGGGGGAGACGGCACCTGCGACGAGTGCCGGCGCGTTTCTCACCACACGCACCCGGACGTCCATTGGCTCGCCCCCGCGAGCGCGACGGGCTACCTGGCCGACCAGGTCCGCGACCTCATCGCGGACGTGAACCTCGCCCCCATGCGCGCCAAGTCGAAGGTCTACGTGCTCGACCGAGCCGACCTTCTTCGCGGCACGGCGGCCAACGCGCTGCTCAAGACCCTTGAGGAGCCGCCCGCGGGCGTCGTCTTCATCCTGTGCGGGCGCACCGTCGCGGCGATGCTGCCCACCATCGTCTCGCGCTGCCAGGTCGTGCCGTTCCGCGTGACCTCGCCGGACGCCGCGCTCGACGCGGTGGTTCGCGAGTCCGGCGCCTCGGAGCGCGACGCGCGCATCGCGCTCGCCGTCGCGGGAACCCCGGCGCGCGCCTGCGAGTTCCTCAACTCGACGGAGCGCCGTCAGGTTCGGCGCCTGGTGGTGCGCGCCGTCGGCGAGCTCGCGCGCGACGACTCCTGGGACGTGCTCAAGTCGGCCTCCGAGATCGCCGCGGCCGTCAAGGTCCCTCTCGCCGCCATAAAAGATGCGCAGGAGGCCGCCGTCAAGGAGAGCTCGGACTTCCTTACGTCCGCCGCGCTCAAGGCCGTCGAGGCGGCCAACAAGCGCGAGCTCACCGCCCGCGAGCGTTCGGGTATGATGGAGGCCGTCTCGGCCGCCGAGTCGATGCTTCGCGACGTGCTCGTAAGCTGCGAGGGCGTCGAGACGGATATCGTCAACGCCGACGTCGCCGACGCCGTGGCGCGCATCTCGGCCCTGACCGACGCCGCCGGGGCCGTCCGGGCGCTCAAGGCATGCTCCGACGCGGCCGCGAACCTCTCGCACAATGTTTCTGCGCAGCTGACCCTCGAGGTCATGCTGCTCGCCATAAAGGAGGCGCTCTAATGCCTAACGTTATTCCCGTCAAGCTCGAGTACGCGGTGCACGAGCTCTGGTTCGACCCCGCGGGCACGGGCGCCCAGGAAGGCGACCACGTCATCGTCCAGACCGAGCGCGGCCACGAGATCGGCCTCGCCGTGGGCGACGCCCAGTCCATGACCAACGACGAGCTCAACCTCGCCATCGGCCACGCGGCCCTCAAGAACGTGCTGCGCATCTGCTCCGACGAGGACCTCGACCGCGCCGAGGAGCTCGCCCGCCGCGGCGACGAGGCCCTTCCGACCTTCCGCCGCCTGGTCTCCGCCTCCGAGCTCGAGATGAAGCCCGTGGGCGTCGAGTTCCTCTTCGACGAGGAGAAGGCCGTCTGCTACTTCGCCGCCGAGGACCGCGTCGACTTCCGACAGCTCGTGCGCGACCTCTCGCGCGAGCTCCACGTGCGCATCGACATGCGCCAGATCGGCGTGCGCGAGGAGGCCGCGATCGTGGGCGGCTACGGCCACTGCGGGCAGGAGCTCTGCTGCCGGCGCTTCTCCATGAGCTTCGACCCCGTGAGCATCCGCATGGCCAAGGAGCAGGACCTGCCGCTCAACTCCACGAAGATCTCGGGCGCGTGCGGCCGCCTCATGTGCTGCCTGCGCTACGAGTTCGAGGCCTACCGCGACTTCAAGAGCCGCGCGCCCAAGCGCAACGCGGTCATCGACACGCCGCTCGGCAAGGGAAAGATCGTCGAGTACAACACGCCCAAGGAGCAGATCGTCCTGCGCCTTGAGGGCGGCAAGACGATCCGCGTCGACCTCGCGGACATGACGGCCTCCGAGGCCGCGTGCAAGAAGTCCCAGGAGCTCGGCTGCGCCTGCCGTCCCGACACCGTGACGCGCGAGGTGCTCGACCGCCTGCAGTCGCCCGACGTGCAGATGGCGCTCGCCGAGCTGGACCGCAAGAACGGCCTCGTTCCGGCCGAGGGGCCGGACGCGAGCGACATCTTCGTCGAGACCAAGAAGCGCCGCCGGCGCGGCTCGGACGCCGAGGGGTCCCAGCAGGGCTCGCGCCGCGGCGAGGGCGCCCGCCAGCAGCGGCGCGGCCAGGGCGGCGGCGCCGCGCAGGGCGAGCAGGGCGCGGCCCAGGAGGGCCGTCGTCGCAAGAGGCGCGCGCCCGGCGAGGGCGGCCAGCAGGCGGCCCCGGCGCACATGAAGGCTTCCGGCGACGGCGCGGGCGACGCCAAGGCCACGGCCACCCGCAGGCGCCATCACCGTGCCGAGGAGTCCGGCTCCAACGAGGCGGCCGAGCAGCGCAACCAGCCGCGCGGCGGGGGCATGCGCCCGTCTAGGCGCCGACGCCCCGGCGACAAGGGCGGCGCCGCGGCCCAGCAGGGCCAGGGCGGCCAGCAGCATGCGCAGCAGCGGCCGCAGGGCAAGCCGTCCCAGGGTCAGCAGGGTGCGGGCGAGTCGGCCGAGGGCGCGAAGCCGCGCCGTCGCCGTCGCCGTCGCGGCGGCCAGGGCGAGGGCGGTTCCGGCGCGGCCGGCAACGCGAGCGAGTAGGTTTTCCGAACAAGAAGGGCGGTCACGATGGACGCGATGGACGTTATGGACGCGGCAGGTTTTCAGCAATTGATCGAGGGCGCGCGCACCTATCGCCGCTACAGCGGGCAGCCCGTGCCCGTCGGCGTGCTCCGTGAGCTCGTCGAGGCGGCGCGCTTCGCCCCCACGGGCAACAACATGCAGCTCCTGCGCTTCCGCCTGGTGAGCGCCGACGATTCCGAGGCCGCCGAGAAGGTCTTCTCCCACCTGCACTGGGCAGGCGCCCTCAAGGACTGGGACGGCCCCGTCGACGGCGAGAAGCCCGGCGGCTACGTCGTTGTCTGCCTGCCCCAGAAGCTTGCTGGCAACCCGATCCGCCTTATCGACGTGGGCATCGCGAGCCAGTCCGTCGTGCTCGCCGCCGCCGCGCGCGGCCTCGGCGCCTGCATGCACAAGAGCTACGACGCGTGCCTGGGCGACGAGCTCGGCATCACCGAGGCCGGCTACGCGGTGAGCATGGTCATCGCGCTCGGGCCCCGCGGCGAGGAGGTCGTCGTCGAGCCGGCCGGCACCGAGCACGGCCTTACCTACTGGCGCGGGGCCGACGGCTCCCACCACGTCCCCAAGCTCACCGTGGACGACCTGCTCCTCTAGCTCCGCCCGAGTTCGGAAGGCTTCCAAACTCGGCGGGCTTCTTTCCAGCACATCGAGCAACGCGTCTACCTGCGGATATAGATACCTAAACCAAGTTCGGAAGGCTTCCCAAAGTTTGGAAGCCTTCCGAACTTTTTTGGGGGAGGGACACGGGCGCGGCGATGACGTCGCTGCGGCGCGCGTTCAGGCGCGTAACCTGCGCGTGCGCTGAAATTTAACCTCCCCGTACCTTATCTAAAGACTATGATAGGGAGCACTTTACTCAAGCATCAATTACGAGGGGATGATATCTGGTGGTAAGGAAGCTCAAGCTGGCCGCGGTGGCCTTGCTCTCCGCGCTGCTTATTCCGTTGGCGGTCGCGCCGCTCACGGCGGTCGCGGCGGGCACCGATTCTGGGTTGGGAAGTATCTCTAAGTCGAAGGAGGCTACCAACCTCGACGAGAACTACGTGTCCAACGTAACTCTGTCGCTGCCCGCGGCGGACTACAAGGGCGACCTGGATGTGGTGTTCGTCCTGGATGGATCTACGAGCACCGATAAGAGCGACCTTGCGGGAGAGGCCGCGAGCCTGCTGAAGGCGCTGGCTGAGTACAAGAACCTGAACGTCAAGGCCGGCGTCGTTGTCTTCGGCGGAAGCGTGCCCATCCTCTATACCAGCGATGATCTCCTGGCTCTTTCCGAGGGCGGCAACCTCGACGAGCTTGTCACGGTGATCACGGACAAGAAGTGGAATGTGGAGCCGGGCCGTAGCGGCAGCAACCTCCAGGCGGGTGTGAAGTCCGCGCAGGGTATGCTCGACGCCGACACCTCCGTGGCGAGCTCGGACAAGTACCTGATCATCCTCTCCGACGGCGGTGCCCGCATGTGGGTCAACGAGAACGGTGATTCCCTGTTCCAGACATATAATCCGAACGGCTCAATTTTCTGGAACGCCAACGAAGATTTCTATCAACGTTACTACACTCCAAAGACTTATGAATTGCGCGATTTTGCTACTGTATGGAATGCGGGTAATAACGATCCTGATTTTGCCAAGTATGCGATGACCGAGGAGGAGAGCAAGGAACCAGGCGCGATCGATAAGGCTGCTTCCTGGGATACTGTTCTTCACGATGAGAACTATTACACCGCCCTTGAGGTCTCGACATACTTCGCGGCCACATCTATAGTCAATGCATCACAGACCTCTAATGTTATCTGGGTTGATTATCCCTATCATAAGGGTGATTGGGGCGATACTCTTACGACCTACACCGACTCCTTCAAGTCTTGGCTCGCCGAGAAGGGCTACGTCACCCGCTACAACAGCGAGGAGGCCACGAGCGAGGAGATCTTCTCTGGCGTGAAGGATCAGCTCGTTTACCTTCTCGACGCCGGATCGACCGTGGACGACTACATGGGCTATGTCGAGGGCGACTACAACTTCGACCTCGTCAACGAGGCCGATGCCCTTGTCCTCACTGAGGGCGGCGAGCAGAAGGCGACCGTCAAGCTCGGCGATAACAGCTACGGCTTCGGCGACCTTCTCGACAGCGGCAAGTACGAGTACGAGCTGACCTACTATCCCGCCAGCGACGGCGAGGAGCACTTCCAGCTCACCGTGAACGTCCCCGTCTCCAAGGACGCACCCGTCAAGCTCTCCTACAAGGTCAAGCTGACCAACCCGAAGACGGCCGGCGGCACCTACGGCGTCTACGACCAGTTCGGCGAGAACAACGACGGCTCGTCCAGCTACGGCCTCTACACCAACAACAAGGCCACCCTGAACCCCGTCGACTCCACCGGCAAGAAGGGCGAGTCCGAGGACTTCAACAAGCCTACCGTCTCCTACACGGTGCCCGAGAGCCCCGCGCCCAGCCCGACCCCGGAGCCCGGCACGCCCGCCAAGAAGAACTACGTCCCGCGCACGGGCGACACCTTCAACGCCGCGGGTCTCGTTGCCCTGCTGGCTGTCGGTGCCGCAGGCGTCGGTGCCGGGTGCTACCTGCGCAAGAAGCAGCACTAACGGCATCGCCGCAGACATAGTCGCACGCAAGGAGGGCGCCCCCTCGAGTTCGGAAGGCTTCCAAACTCGAGGGGGCGCTTCTTGCCGACGGCGGCAAGCTATCTACCTGCGCATATAGAGAAGTGAACCAAAGTTGAGAAGGCTTCCAAAGTTTGGAAGCCTTCCGAACTCGGGGGAGGGGCGCCAACTTGGGGGAGGGGCGCCTACTGGAGCTCGGTTATGGCCAGGTTGAGGGCGCTCGCCTCGAGCGCGTCGCGCCCGCCGAAGACGCAGACGCCGGTCGCGGGCTCCTCGTCGGCGAGAACGGCGCCGAGCGCGCGCAGGTCGTCGGCCGTGACGGCGAGCTCCTCGGCGCGGATGGCGTCGCGCCAGCCGGCCGGCCTCTGGTTGAAGCGGGCCATGTCCTGGCGGCGGGCCAGGGCGCGGGGCTTGACGGGGGCGTCGTGCGCGGCCACCGTGCTCACGATGTAGCCGGTGAGCTCGTCCTCGGAGCCGTCCCAGCCCGCGAGCCACGCCGCGCACCCGTCGTAGCGGCCGAGGGTGCCGTCGATCGAGGGGTCGCGGAACGACCAGAAGGCGCGCGTGCCGGAGTCCCCGCGGCGGAAGCCCGTGCCGTAGGCGCCGCCCTTGACGCGCACCTCGTTCCACAGGTAGTCGTAGGTGATGGCGCGGGTGGCCACCGTCCAGCAGCCCTTGGTGCCCGCGTCGAGCGCAGACGGGGCGCTCGCGCGCACCACGTAGCTCACGTTCGAGGGGATGGCGAAGCCCTCCTCGCACGCGCCCGCGGGGCGGACGTCGAGCACGTGTCCGCACTTCTCGGCCCCGAGGGAGGCCAGGCCCAGGTCGCCGCCGGCGGCCCAGAAGCGCGCGCGGTCCTCGGCCGAGCCGGTGAAGCTGACGGTGACCTCGTCCGCGGTGAAGACGCGCCCGCAGACCTCGGCGAGCTTTGCCGACAGCTCGGGCGCGCGCTCGTCCCAGTGCTCCAGCAGGTCGCGCATCCACAGGTAGTAGTCGACCCCGCCGAGCATGCCCGACGCCTTGGCGCTGGCCGAGAAGTACGTGGCCGCGCGCGCGATGGCGGCCGCGTGGCCCGACCCGACGAAGACCTGCTCGAAGGCGATCTTGCGCTGCGCGAGGATGTCGCGGATGCTCTCCAGGTCGTCGAAGCGCGTGGAGCCCCACACCTCGCGCGGGATGTCGGCCAGGCGCTCGACCTTCTCGGAAAGGGCGGAGGCGCCCACGACGAGGACGGGCACGGCGGCGAGAAGGTCGCTCTGCGGCGCGTAGACCTCGGTGAAGAAGCTCAGCCCGCCGAGGTTCGTCTCGATAAGGGTGTCCAGGTCGGACGCCGTGCGCGACTCGGTGTCGAGCTTGCCGAGCAGCTCGGAGAGAAGCCCCGCGTAGGGGAGCTCCTCGGCGCTCAGGCGCCGCAGGTCGAAGTAGTGGTAGACGTAGGCGATGCCGTGCGTCGGGAGCTCGTGGGCGATGCAGGGCAGCGGCGCCTCGACCTCGGGCGCCTCGGGCTCGGGCGCGGGGTCGTCGATGTCGGCGATCGCGAGCTGCGGCAGCGTGGCCAGCGCCTCGGGGGTGTCCGGCGCCTCCTGCTCGGCGCGCAGCGCGGCGACCTCCTCGGCCACGCGGGCCAGGTCCGCGTCGGACATGGTCGCGCGCAGGGCCTTGAGCTCGGCCTGCTCCTCGGCGGCGTCGCCCCCCTCCACGGGGACGAGCTCGACCTCGGCCGAGTGCGCGCTCTCGCAGACGAGCTCGCGGAGCAGCCGCTCGAAGTAGCCGTTATCCAGGCCCGCCTTCGCCTCGGCGAGGGCGTCCTCGTAGCGGACGTAGTCGAGCGGGCGCTCGTCGTCGTAGAGCCAGGAAGACATGACCGTCATGCTGAGCGCGACGCCGTCGGGGTAGCTGCCCCAGTCCCCCTCGCGCAGGTTGAACTCCGCCTGGGCCAGGGCCGCCGCGAGCTTGTCGCGCCCGATGCCCTTCTCGGCGAGCTCGGCGCAGGCGGATTCCAGAAGCGGGCGGAACTTGGGGCCGCACCCGGGCTTGACGCCCTTAAGGACGAACATGGCCTGGGGCTGCAGCACGCCGTCGATGAGCGTGGCCTCGAAGTCGTCCGCCAGGCCCGCGTCGAGGACGATGCGCTTGAGCGGGGCCTCGTTCGAGCCGGCGAGCGCGTCGAGAAGGACGTCGACCGCGAGCACGCGGGCGCGCTCGTCCGCGCCGCCGAGCACGTACGAGACGCCGACCTCGGCGTTGCCGGGGGCGGTGGCCATCTGGACCTCGCGGCGCGCCGGCGTCACGGGGGGCTGAGGGAGCAGCGGGTTGGGCGCGCCGGCGTCGCGCTTCTCGGCGCCGCGGAAGCGCTCGTCGATGAAGGCGAGCTCGCGCTCGATGTCGAGGTCGCCGTAGAGCACGGTGTAGCTGTTGGCCAGGTCGTAGTGGCGCGCGTGGGTCTGGAGGAACTTCTCGTAGGTGAGCGTGGGGATGGCGCGTGGGTTGCCGCCCGACTCGTAGCCGTAGGCGGTATCCGGGAAAAGCGAGGTGCTCAGCGCCTGGTAGAGCACGTCGTCGGGGTCGGAGAGGGCGCCCTTCATCTCGTTGAAGACCACGCCGTTGTAGGCGAGCGTCGCCTCGGCGCCCTCGCCCTCGACCTCGAGGTGCCAGCCCTCCTGCTCAAAGATGCGCGGGCGGGAGTAGATGGCCGGGTGCAGCACCGCGTCGAGGTAGACGCCCATGAGGTTCTCCAGGTCGGCGGTGTTCGTGGAGGCCACGGGGTACATGGTCTTGTCGGGGAACGTGAGGGCGTTCAGGAACGTCTGCATGCTCGTCTTGAGCAGGTTGACGAAGGGCTCCTTGACGGGGTAGGCGTCGCTTCCGCAGAGCACCGAGTGCTCGAGGATGTGGAAGACGCCCGTGTCGTCGGCGGGCGGGGTCTTGAAGGCGATGGCGAACGACTTGTTCACGTCCTCGTTGGCGAGCCAGAGCAGGCGCGCGCCGGTGGCGGCGTGGCGCATCACGTAGGCCTGGCCGTCGATCTCGGGCACGGCCTCGACGCGCTCGACGGTAAAGCCGGCGTGTCCCGTGCCCACGGCGAGCGAGGCGTCCGGCTGGGAGAAATCCTTGGTTGTCATGGGGCTCCTTACATCGGTTTTCGAACGTGAGCAGCATACCCCTACCCGACGGGTGCTACCCTAGCTGGGCGACGAACGGAGAGGAGACGAAACATGGCCGAGAAGGGCATCGAGAAGCGCGCCGAGGGGGCCGCCGGGAGCGGAGCCGGCGAGTGCCCGCAGGCCGCGGCCGCGGGCGGCGAGGAGGACCGTGCCCGGGTGCGCCGCGGCATCGCCTTCGCGCTCGTGGGCGGCACGTTCTGGGGCCTCAACGGCACCGTCTCCAGCTGGCTCATGAGCACCTACTCGATCGACCCGCTGTGGCTCGTGTGCCTGCGCGAGCTCACCGCCTGCTGGCTGTTCCTCGCCGCCGCGGCCGCGCGCCCGCAGAGCCGCGCGCAGCTCACGGGCGTGCTGCGCGACCGGCGGGGCCTTGCCGAGGTGCTCGCGGTCTCGATCGGGGCGATCCTCTTCTCGCAGGTGGCCTACCTCGAGGCGGTCAACGCGACGAGCTCCGCCATGGCCACGGTCATGCAGAGCCTCGGTATGGCGCTCGTGCTCGTCTACACCTGCGTCCGCGCCCGCCGAGGCCCGCGCTGGAAAGAGGCCCTTGGCCTCGCGCTCGCGCTCGCGGGCACGTTCCTTCTTGCCACCGGGGGAAACCCGGGGCAGCTCAGCCTGCCTGTGGACGGGCTCGTGTGGGGGCTCGTGTGCGCGCTCAGCTCGGCCTGCCTCTCTGTCCTGCCGGCCAGGCCGATGGCCCGGTGGGGCAACTTCACCGTCAACGGCATCGCGTTTCTGGTCTCGGGGTGCATCCTCGCGGCCTTCTACCGGCCCTGGGAGCACATGCCGGCGCTCGACGCCGCGGCTGTGGCGGCGCTCGTCTTCGTGGTCGTCGTGGGGACCTTCGGCAGCTACGCGCTGTTCCTGCAGGGGGTACACGACGCGGGGTCCATGCGCGCGGCGCTTCTCGGCACCTCGGAGCCCATCGCGGCGACCATCTCGACCGTGCTGTTCCTGGGCACCGCCTTCACGCCGGTCGACCTCGTCGGCTTCGCGCTCATCCTGGCGATGGTGTACCTGACGGCCTAGGCGCGCCGCGGCCCGGGGCTTCTTTGCCCGCGGGGGCCGTCCGTGTCCGTGTCCGTAAGACCAGCATCGGCTAGAGCCGCTGCCACGGCTGGCGTGCCTGGCACCCCAAAGTCATCTGATGAATCTCACGGGACTGTGACAGCCGTTTTAGGCCGAAATCGAGGCCCAAACGGCTGTCACAGTCCCGTGAGTTTGGAAGCCTTCCGAACTCGGCCGCGGCCGGGCGGGGAGACGGGCGGTGGCCGGGCGGGGGAGACGGGCTGCGGCGTGGCCGGGCGGGGAGACGGGCCGCGGCCCACGGCCGGGCGGGGCAATCGCGGATTGCGGGCGGCGACGGCGAGGCCGGTCGACGCG
>CAVJHQ010000070.1:0-12885 GCA_963649365.1 Alloprevotella sp. | reverse complement strand
GACGTCACCGGCACCTCCAAGGGCAAGGGCTTCCAGGGCACCATCAAGCGCTGGAACTTCTCCCGCGGCCCCATGACCCACGGCTGCCGCAACCAGCGCAAGCCGGGTTCCATCGGTCAGTGCGCCTACCCCGCGCGCGTCCGTAAGGGCCTCCACATGTACGGCCACATGGGCAACGAGCGCGTCACCGTGCGCAACCTCAAGCTCGTCCGCGTCGACGCCGAGCAGAACCTCATGCTCGTCAAGGGCGCTGTCCCCGGCGGCAAGAACGGCCTCGTCCAGGTCCGCATGGCCTAAGGGCCCCGAGAAAGCAAACCTTTAGGTCTATTAGGAGGACACAATGTCCAAGATTTCCGTGAAGAACGTCGAGGGGGCTGAGGTCGAGCAGACCGAGCTCTCCGACGCCGTGTACGGCATCGAGCCGAACATCCCCGTCATCCACCAGGTCGTGGTCTGCCAGGATTCCTGCCTGCGTCAGGGCACCCACAAGGTCAAGAACCGCCACGAGGTCTCCGGCGGCGGCCGCAAGCCCTACCGTCAGAAGGGCACCGGCCGTGCTCGCCAGGGCTCCATCCGCGCGGCCCAGTGGCGCGGCGGCGGCGTCGTCTTCGGACCGACCCCCCGCACCCACAACAAGAAGATCAACAACAAGATGGTCAAGCTCGCCATGCGCTCCGTGCTCTCCGGCAAGCTGGCCGACGGTGAGCTCTTCGTCGTCGACAACTTCGACTTCGACGCTCCCTCCACCAAGAAGGCCAAGGCTGCCCTTCACGCCCTCGGCATCACCGACGACAAGCGCGTGACCGTCGTCGTCAACGACGAGGCCATCAACGCCTACCTGTCGTTCCGCAACCTCGCCAACGTCACCATCATCGCTGACGTCGAGGCCACCAGCCGCTTCCTCATCGACAACAAGGCTCTGGTCCTTACCGCCGATGTGGCCAAGAAGTTCGGGGAGGTGCTCGCATAATGAACTCCGTCTACGACGTCATCGTCCGCCCGATCGTCTCCGAGCGTTCCTACGACCTCATGGAGCAGGGCAAGTACACGTTCGAGGTCGCCAAGTCCGCCTGCAAGGAGGAGATCGCCGACGCTGTCGAGAAGATCTTCAAGGTGCACGTGGTCAAGGTCAACACCATGAACGTCCGCGGCAAGATGAAGCGCGTCCGTTATCAGTCCGGCATGACCCGCTCCTGGAAGAAGGCCGTCGTCACCGTTGCCGACGGTGAGTCGATCGAGATCTTCGCCACCCAGGCTGCCGAGTAGCTCGGTTTCTCTGCCCGAGCCTCCCAAAGGGGGAGGCCGGGCTCTTATGCCGCGCATGATGGATACGCGCGGTACCGTGGTAATCCGGTGTCGGCCCGCCAATCCCTGAGCGAGCCGGCCAACGGACAAAGAAGGGAAAGAACCAAATGGCAGTTAAGCACCTCAAGCCTACGAGCGCCGGCAGGCGTTTCCAGACTGTCTCCGACTTCAAGGAGATCACGACGAACAAGCCCGAGAAGTCCCTTCTCGAGCCCCTGCCGCACAAGGGTGGCCGCAACAACAACGGCCGCATCACCGTCCGTCACCAGGGCGGCGGCAACAAGCGTCAGTACCGTCGCATCGACTTCAAGCGCCGTAAGGACGACGTGCCGGCCAAGGTCGCTACCATCGAGTACGACCCGAACCGCTCCGCTCGCATCGCGCTTCTCCACTACGTCGACGGCGCCAAGGCCTACATCATCGCCCCTGAGGGCCTTCACGTGGGCGACACGGTCGTCTCCGGCACCAAGGATATCGACATCAAGCCCGGCAACTGCATGCCGCTCTCCGAGATCCCCGTCGGTACGCTGATCCACAACGTCGAGTTCCAGCCTGGCAAGGGCGCCGCTATGGCCCGCTCCGCCGGCACCTCGATCCAGCTCATGGGCAAGGACAACGGCTACGCCGTCCTCCGCATGCCCTCCTCCGAGCTTCGCCGCGTCCTTCTCACCTGCCGCGCCACCATCGGCGTCGTGGGCAACGCCGAGCACGCCAACATCGTGATCGGCAAGGCCGGCCGTAACCGCTGGAAGGGCGTCCGCCCGACCGTCCGTGGTACCGTCATGAACCCGGTCGACCACCCGCACGGCGGCGGCGAGGGCAAGAACCACACCTCCGGCCGTCCTTCCGTCACCCCCTGGGGCAAGCCGACGAAGGGCTACAAGACGCGCGACCCGAAGAAGGCCAGCAACCGCCTGATCATCCGTCGCCGCAAGACCAAGTAGTTACACGAGTAGGAGAAAGAACACATGAGCAGAAGTCTCAAGAAGGGCCCGTTCGTGGAGACTCGCCTCCTCGCGCGTGTCACCGCTCAGAACGAGGCCGGCACCAAGGACGTCATCAAGACCTGGTCCCGCGCTTCTACCATCTACCCCGAGATGGTCGGCCACACCATCGCCGTCCACGATGGCCGCAAGCACGTCCCGGTGTACGTCACCGAGTCCATGGTCGGTCACAAGCTCGGCGAGTTCGCCCCGTCCCGCACCTTCCGCGGTCACAAGGTTAAGTAGGGGAGTAGTAGTAAATGGCAAACAACACCAACAGCGTCGAGGTCCGCGCCGTCGCCAAGTACGTGCGCATGGCCCCTCGCAAGACCCGCATGGTCATCGACATGATCCGCAACCTCCCCGTCGCCAAGGCGCTCGAGGTCCTGCAGTTCAGCACTCGCGCCGCTTCCGAGCCCGTCGAGAAGGTCCTGCGCTCCGCCATCGCCAACGCCGTCAACAACAACGGCCTGCGCGCTGACGACCTGTACGTCAAGCTGGCTTACGTCGACGAGGGCCCCACGCTTAAGCGCATCCGTCCTCGCGCCAAGGGCTCCGCTTCCCGCATCAACAAGCGCACGAGCCACATCACCGTCGTCGTCGCTCCTCGAAAGGAGGCGTAGGGAAAGCATGGGTCACAAGGTTCAGCCTACTGGCTTCCGTCTCGGCATCACCGAGGAGTGGCGTTCCCGCTGGTACGCCGATAAGAACTACGCCGAGAACCTCGGCAACGACCTCGCTATCCGCGAGTTCCTGAACAAGCGCCTGGCCAACGCCGCCCTTTCCCGCGTCGACATCGAGCGCGCCGGCGACAAGGTCAAGGTCACCATCTACACCGCCCGCCCGGGCATCGTCATCGGCAAGAAGGGCGCCGACATCGACGCTCTGCGCACCGAGCTCGAGAAGGTCGCCAAGGTCTCCAAGGGCCAGGTCAACGTCGACGTCATCGAGGTCAAGCGCCCCGAGCTCGACGCCAACCTCGTCGCTCAGTCCATCGCCGAGCAGCTCGAGCAGCGCGTCGCCTTCCGTCGCGCCATGCGCAAGGCCGTCCAGTCCGCCCGCAAGGCCGGCGCCAAGGGTATCCGTATCCAGTGCTCCGGTCGTCTCAACGGCGCCGAGATGGGCCGTCGCGAGTGGTACCGCGAGGGTCGCGTGCCTCTGCACACCCTGCGTGCCGTGATCGACTACGGCACCGCCACCGCCCGCACCACCATGGGTGCCTGCGGCATCAAGACCTGGATCTACCTCGGCGAGAAGCTCCCCGGCCAGCCGACCCCGCGTCCGGCCCTCGAGGGCTCTTCGCGTCCCCGCCGTGGTCGTAACGATAGGAGGAACCGTTAATGCTCGCTCCTAAGCGCGTTCTTCACCGTAAGGTTCAGCGCGGCTCCATGAAGGGCCACGCCAAGGGCAACACCGAGCTGCATTTCGGTACCTGGGGTATCCAGGCGCTCGAGGCCCACTGGATCACCAACCGCCAGATCGAGGCTGCTCGTATCGCCATGACCCGCTGCATGAAGCGTGGCGGCCGCGTCTGGATCACCATCTTCCCGGACAAGCCCATCACCAAGAAGCCGCAGGACACCCGCATGGGTAAGGGCAAGGGCAACCCCGAGGAGTGGGTGGCCGTCGTCAAGCCGGGCCGCATCATGTTCGAGATCGACGGCGTGCCCGAGGAAGTTGCCAAGGAGGCCCTGCGTCTCGCTCAGCACAAGCTGCCCATCAAGACCAAGATCGTCACCCGCACCGTTCAGCAGGACGGGGAGGAAGCCTAATGAAGTACAAGGACATTAAGGAGCTCACCGACGCCGAGCTCGCCCAGAAGCTGGAGGAGTGCCGCGCCGAGCTCTTCAACCTCCGCTTCCAGATGGCCACCAGCCAGCTCGACAACACCGCTCGAGTCAAGAACGTCAAGAAGGACGTCGCTCGTATTCTCACCGAGCAGCGTGCCCGCGAGATCGCAGCGGAGAAGACCGCTGCCCAGCAGTAGATTGCAGGAGAGGTAAGAAATGGCTGAGACCGAAAACAGGAACGCGCGTAAGGTTCGCACCGGTATCGTCGTCTCCATCTCCGGCAACAAGTCCGTGACGGTGAAGATCGACTACCGTAAGCACCACCCCAAGTACGGCAAGATGATGACCATCTCGAAGAAGCTCCACGTTCACGACGAGAACAACGAGTGCGGTCTGGGCGACAAGGTCACCGTCATGGAGACCCGCCCCATGTCCAAGACCAAGCGTTGGCGTCTCGTGGAGATCGTCGAGCGCGCCAAGTAAGTTTTTTGCAAACCCCTCGCCATCCCATGTGCGCCGCACGAGTGGGCGCACCTCTGGGAGGGCCTAGGTTCGGAGGAACACCAACATGATTCAGATGGAGACCATGCTCGCCGTCGCCGACAACTCCGGCGCCAAGCGAGTCAAGTGCATCAAGGTCCTTGGTGGCTCCAAGCGTCGTTACGCCGGCCTTGCCGACGTCGTCATCGGCGCCGTTCAGGAGGCCACGCCGGGTGGCTCGGTGAAGAAGGGCGACATCGTTCGCTGCGTCATCGTGCGCACCAAGAAGGAGAACCGCCGCAAGGATGGCAGCTACATCAAGTTCGACCAGAACGCCTGCGTCCTGGTCAACAAGGAGGGCGAGCCCAAGGGTACCCGTATCTTCGGGCCCGTCGCCCGCGAGCTGCGCGATCACAAGTACATGAAGATCGTCTCGCTCGCGCCTGAGACGCTCTAAGGAGGTATGAACAGTGCCTAAGATGTCTGTAAAGAAGGAGGACCTCGTCGAGGTCATCTCCGGCAAGGACAAGGGCAAGCAGGCCAAGGTCCTGCGTGCCTTCCCCTCTGAGGGCAAGGTCATCGTCGAGGGCGTCGCCGTCGTCAAGAAGGCCCAGCGTCCGACCGCCGTCAACCAGCAGGGCGGCTTCGTCGAGAAGGAGGCCAAGATTCAGGTCTCCAACGTGATGCTCGTGTGCCCGAGCTGCAACAAGCCGACCCGCGTCGGCCACAAGCAGGGCGAGCTCAACGGCAAGAAGACCTCGCTGCGCGTCTGCAAGAAGTGCGGCGCCGAGTTCTAAGATCGGCTTGATCTGTCCGAAGACCCCGGATTTTCTCTCCAAGGGCTGCGCGCGCTTCGCGCGCTTGGATGCCCTTTACGAGAAAATCCGGGGTCTTCTGCTCTATCGAGCCCGTGCATTCGAACGCCCCCACCTCCCTCGGCGGGGCCGGGCTTCTCGTAGGGGGCATCCAAGCGAGCGAAGCGAGCGCAGCCCCCGAAGAGCAGGCCGCCCCCGCCGAGGGAGGTGGGGGCGCTTGGTGGGGGAGAGATGTGCAGGATGGGTGGCGTGATATTTGGTCTACCTATTCTGTGGAGAAAGGCGTAAAGTAGACAATCGCGTCTGTTGACGGCAGGTTTCTGTCTCGGGCGCATACATAGTAAAGGCTCCCGCGGCACGCCAGGCCAAGGGAGGTCCGAGGCTCGGACGCCCCGGGCTTAAAACCCCATGATTTAAGGAGTGAACATGGCAGACGAGAAGTACGTCCCGCGTCTTAAGCAGCAGTACCTCGAGACCGTTCGCGACGAGCTCCAGAAGGAGTTCGGCTACGGCAACGTTATGCAGATCCCGAAGATCGAGAAGATCGTCGTGAACATGGGCGTCGGCGAGGCCGCTACCGACTCCAAGGCCATCGACGGCGCCGTCGCCGACCTGCGCGCCATCACCGGCCAGCAGCCGCTGGTCACCAAGGCCCGCAAGTCCATCGCTACCTTCCGTCTGCGTGCCGGCATGCCCATCGGCGCCAAGGTCACCCTTCGCGGCGACCGCATGTGGGAGTTCCTCGATCGCCTGATCTGCATCGCCATCCCGCGCATCCGCGACTTCCGCGGCATCTCCGACAAGTCGTTCGACGGCCGCGGCAACTTCTCCATGGGCGTCACCGAGCAGCTCATCTTCCCGGAGATCGACTTCGACAAGATCGACCACACCCGTGGCATGGACATCACCATCGTGACCACCGCCCAGACTGACGCGGAGGGCAAGGCGCTTCTTTCCGCCTTCAACTTCCCGTTCAAGAAGGCGTAAGTCAATAAGTTTGCAGTAGGGGAGACGCGAGTCTCCCCAAAGGATTCTCTGAAGGAGGATTTGTGGCTAAGACATCGATGATCGTCAAGGCGTCGCGCGAGCCGAAGTACTCGACCCGCAAGCAGAACCGTTGCCAGCGCTGTGGGCGTCCCCACTCCGTGTATCGCAAGTTCGGCCTCTGCCGTGTGTGCTTCCGCGAGCTTGCGAGCAAGGGCGAGCTTCCTGGCGTCCGCAAGGCGAGCTGGTAGGACGCAAAGGGCTCTGGCGTTCAGGCGCGCCCGCTAAGGGTGGGAGCGAACCGAGCGCACAGGTTCATCATTAACAAAGGAGAAAAGGATCCATGAAGATTACCGATCCCGTTTCTGACATGCTGACGCGCATTCGCAACGCGAACTCCGCCAACAAGGCTGAGGTCTCCATGCCCTCGACCAAGGTTCTGGTCGAGATCGCGCGCGTCATCAAGGAGGAGGGCTACATCGAGGGCTATGAGGTCGAGGACACCAAGCCCCAGAAGACCCTTCACATCACCCTTAAGTACGGCGCCCGCCGCGCCAAGGTCATCAAGGGCATCAAGCGCGTCTCCAAGCCCGGCCTGCGCATCTACTCCACCGTCGACAAGCTTCCGCGCGTCCTCGGTGGCCTCGGCACCGCCGTCATCTCCACTTCCCGCGGCATGATGTGCGACCGCGATGCCCGCAAGGCCGGCATCGGCGGCGAGGTCATCGCCTACATCTGGTAAATTTCGGCAGGAATGAAAGGAGACTCAAGTGTCTCGTATTGGTAAGAAGCCTGTCGTGATTCCCGCCGGCGTCACCGTGGCTATCGATAACACCACCGTTACCGTCAAGGGCCCCAAGGGCGAGCTGACCCGTACCTTCTCCGAGCTCCTCACCATCAAGGAGGAGGGCTCCGAGATCAACGTCGTGCGCAACGACGAGTCCGTCGAGTCCAACGCTCAGCAGGGCCTCGTCCGCACCCTCATCAACAACATGGTCGTGGGCGTCTCCGAGGGCTTCGAGAAGAAGCTCGAGCTCACCGGCGTCGGCTACCGCGCCGCGCTCAAGGGCAAGGACCTCGACCTCTCCCTCGGCTATTCTCACCCGGTCGTCTACCCGGCTCCCGAGAACATCGAGTTCGTCGTGCCCGACAACACCCACATCACCGTCAAGGGCATCTCCAAGGAGCAGGTCGGCCAGGTTGCCGCCGAGATCCGCATGAAGCGTCCGCCCGAGCCGTACAAGGGCAAGGGTATCCACTACGAGGGCGAGCACATCCGTCGCAAGCTCGGCAAGGCCGCCAAGTAGTAACGCTCACTGTCAAAGTCCCTCACCCCGTCAGGTGATGGCATGTTTAAGGAGAAGGAATGAACAAGTTCCAGGCCAAGCAGGCCGGTCTCGAGCGCCGCAAGCGCCGCGTCCGCGGCAAGGTCTCCGGTACCCCCGAGCGTCCGCGCCTCGCCGTGCACCGCACCAACGCCCACATCTACGCCCAGGTCATCGACGACGTCAACGGCAGGACCATCTGCGCCGCCTCGACCCTGGATCCCGACTTCCGCGCTACCGGAAAGGTGGGCTCCAACAAGGAGGCCGCCGAGTTCGTTGGTGAGCTCGTCGGCAAGCGCGCCCTGGAGAAGGGCGTTACCACGGTCACGTTCGACCGCGGTGGCCGCATCTACCACGGCCGCGTCAAGGCTCTCGCAGACGGTGCCCGCAACGCGGGCCTGAAGTTCTAGGAGGATTCAATGGCACGAGATCGTAAGCGCCAGCAGGATACGGATCTTCAGGAGCGCGTCGTCTTCATCCACCGCGTTTCGAAGACCGTCAAGGGCGGCCGTCGCATGTCCCTTCTCGCCCTCGTGGTCGTGGGCGACGGCAAGGGCAACGTGGGCCTCGGCCTCGGCAAGTCCGCCGAGGTGCCCCTGGCTATTTCCAAGGCCGTCGAGGACGCGAAGAAGAACATGTTCCACGTCGAGGTCACCGAGTCCGGCTCCGTGCCTCACGCCGTCGAGGGCCACTACGGCGCCGGCCGCGTCCTGATCAAGCCGGCTATCGAGGGTACCGGCGTCATCGCCGGCGGCCCCGTCCGCCCGCTCTTCGAGCTTGCCGGCATCACCAACGTCCTCTCCAAGTCCCTTGGCACCAACAACGCCCTGAACATGATCAAGGCCGCCGCCGAGGGCCTCAAGGAGCTCTCTACCCCCGAGCAGACCGCCCAGCGTCGCGGCCTCACCGTGGGCGAGATGTTCGTCGGTAAGGAGAACTAAAGATGGCTCAGTCCCTCAAGATCACCCTGGTCCGCTCCGCCCAGTGCGGCGTCAAGAAGGACCAGACCGCTACCGCCAAGGCCCTCGGCCTTCGCAAGATCGGCGATTCCGTCGAGCAGCCGGACAACCCCGGCATCCGTGGCATGATCTTCAAGATCAAGCACCTCGTTAACGTGGAAGAGAACTAGGAGTCAACCAATGCAGCTCAACGATCTGCGCCCCGCGGAGGGCTCCCGCAAGAACCGCAAGCGCATCGGCCGCGGCAACTCGTCCGGCCACGGCACCACTGCCGGTCGCGGCACCAAGGGCCAGCTTTCCCGCTCCGGCGGCGGCAAGGGCAAGGGCTTCGAGGGCGGCCAGATGCCGCTCGCTATGCGCCTCCCCAAGCTCCCCGGTTTCCGCAACCCCAACCGTGTCGAGTACGCGCCCGTCAACCTCGCTCGTCTCGACGCCCTCTATGCCGACGGCGAGACCGTCGACGGCGCCTCCCTCGTGGAGAAGGGCGTCATCAAGCACGAGTACGAGCTCGTGAAGGTCCTCGGCGACGGCGAGCTCACCAAGAAGCTCACCGTCAAGGTCGACAAGGTCTCCGCCTCTGCCAAGACCAAGATTGAGGCGGCCGGAGGAAAGGTCGAGCAGGCGTGCTAAAGGGAATCGCCAACGCGTTTCGCGTTCCGGAACTGAGGAAGAAGCTCCTGCTCACGGTGGGTATTCTCCTGCTGTATCGCTTCGGCGCGTATCTTCCCGTCCCGGGAGTTCCGTTCCAGGACATGTTGTCTGCTTACCAGACCAACCTTTCCTCGAACGGCGCTATGGCCGTGCTTAACCTGTTCTCGGGTGGCGCGCTTTCCCGCATGTCCGTTTTCAGCCTCGGCATCATGCCCTACATCACCGCGCAGATTATTCTGCAGCTGATGCAGGCCGTGATTCCGTCGCTCGGCGAGCTTGCTAAGGAGGGCGAGTCCGGTCAGCGCAAGATCACGCAGTACACGCGTTACCTCACGATCGTGCTCGCCCTCATCTCCTCCGTCGGTTACCTGTTCCTGTTCCAGAGCTACGGCGTCAGCTTCTCGGACACCGGCGTGCCCGAGGCCCTCGAGGGCTTCATCGTGGTCTTCACGATGCTGGTCGGCGCCATGATCATCATGTGGCTGGGCGAGGTCATCACCCAGCGCGGGATCGGCAACGGCATGTCGCTCATCATCTTCGCGAACATCATGAGCGGCCTGCCCACCTCGCTGATTTCCTCGGTGACCAGCTCCGGCAACGTCGTCCTCACGGTGATCACCCTCATCGTGATCGTGGCGATCATCCCCATCATCGTGTACGTGGAGCGCGGCCAGCGCCGCATCCCGATCCAGTACGCCAAGCGCGTCGTGGGTCGTCGCATGATGGGCGGGCAGGCTACCTACCTTCCGATCAAGGTGAACACCGCCGGCGTCGTGCCGATCATCTTCGCCTCGGCGATCCTGTATCTGCCGGCTCAGCTTGCGGTGTTCTTCCCGAACGTCGGTTGGGTCCAGAGCTTCGCGAGCGCCCTCAGCTCCGGCTGGATCAACTGGATTCTCTCCGTCGTTCTGATCGTGGCCTTCGCGTACTTCTACTCCTCGATGGTGTTCAACCCCGAGGAGACCGCCGATCAGCTCCGTAAGCAGGGCGGCTTCATCCCGGGCGTCCGTCCCGGCGCTGCTACCGCCAACCACATCAAGAACGTCATCGACCACGTGACGCTTCCGGGCGCGCTGTTCATGGCCGTTCTCGCTGTGGTGCCGACCATCATCTTCTGGTTCACCGGCAACTCGCTGATCCAGGCGTTCGGCGGCACTTCGGTCCTGATCATGGTGGGCGTCGCGATGGACACGCTTTCCTCGCTGGAGAGCCAGCTCAAGATGAACAACTACGACGGCTTCTTCAAGTAAGAAGACCGCTCGCGCGGGTAAGTGTCAGGCCAGTTCCTTCGAAAGGGGATCTACAGTGAACATTGTTCTGCTCGGCGCCCCGGGCGCAGGCAAGGGTACCCAGGGCCAGAAGCTCGTGGAGGAGTTCGGGTTTGCCCACATCTCCACCGGCGACCTTCTCCGCGCCGCCGTCAAGGCGGGCTCCGAGCTTGGCAAGAAGGCCAAGTCCTACATGGAGTCCGGCCAGCTCGTTCCCGACCAGCTCGTCATCGACCTGGTCAAGGAGCGTCTGGATTCCGATGACGCCCAGAAGGGCTTCATCCTCGACGGCTTCCCCCGCAACACCGCCCAGGCCGTTGCGCTCGACTCCGAGCTCTCCGACATGGGCCGCGACCTCGACGCGGCGCTCCTCGTGAGCGTTCCCGACGAGGCCGTCGTCGGGCGCCTCTCTTCTCGCCGCACCTGCAAGTCCTGCGGCTATACCGCCCCCGCCGGCACCGACGCGTGCCCGCGCTGCTCCGGTGAGATGTACCAGCGCGACGACGACAAGCCCGAGACGATTCAGCGCCGTCTGGACACGTACCACACCCAGACCGCCCCGCTGATCGAGTACTACAAGGGTCACTCGATCCTTAAGGAGGTCGACGGCAACCGTCCCGTCGACGAGGTCTACACCGACGTAAAGGCGCTTCTCGCCCTATGATCAAGATCAAGACTCCTCAAGAGATCGAGCAGATGAAGGCCGCCGGGGCTCTGTCCAAGGCGGCCCTTCGTCTAGCTGGGACCCTGTGCGTCCCCGGCACGACCACGCTCGCGATCGACACCGCGGTCGAGAACTACATCCGCCTGCATGGCGCCACCCCGACCTTCAAGGGGTACGGCGGTTTCCCGGGCAGCGTTTGCGCGTCCGTGAACGAGCAGGTTGTCCACGGCATCCCGTCGCCCGCCGTCGTCCTTTCCGAGGGCGACATCGTGTCCATCGACACGGGCGCCACCTACCAGGGCTGGGTGGGGGACAACGCCTGGACGTTTTGCGTGGGTAAGGTCTCCGAGCAGAGCCGCGCGCTTTGCGAGGTTACCCGTGACTGCCTGAAGGCGGCCATAGAGCAGGCCGTGCCCGGCAACAGGCTCGGCGACATCGGCGCCGCCGTCCAGGAGCTCGCCGAGGAGAACGGCTTCGGCGTGGTCCGCGACTACGTCGGGCACGGCGTCGGCCGCGTGATGCACGAGGACCCCGAGGTCCGCAACTACGGCAAGCGCCGCCGCGGCGTCAAGCTGCAGCCGGGCATGGTCATCGCCATCGAGCCGATGATCACCATGGGCACCTACGACTGCGAGACGCTCGGCAACGGCTGGACCGTCGTCACGGCCGACCGCCTGCCGGCCGCGCACTACGAGAACACCGTGGCCATCACGGCCGACGGCCCCGTTATCCTGACGTCGGACGACGACGGCCCTTGGTGCTCGATGGAGGGCGGCAAGCGCTAGGTTTCGCGGATATGCGCCGCGGCGGGCTTCTTCGCAAGCCGGCCGTGGTGAGGTTATGGAGCCGTTCACGCGTTTGTGGACGGCTCCGTGAATTTTCGATATATTTGTTAGTCGCTGTCACGGCGTAGAGAGGACTAACTTGAGCAAGCAAGACGCAATCGAGCTGGAAGGCAAGGTCGTAGAGCCGCTGCCCAACGCCATGTTCAACGTTGAGCTCGAAAATGGTAAGACCATCCTCTGCACCATCTCGGGAAAGATCCGGATGAACTACATCCGCATCCTCCCCGGCGACAGGGTCGTTGTGGAGATTTCTCCCTATGACCTCACGCGTGGTCGCATCACCTACCGCTACAAGTAGGAGCGGCCCACAGCCTCGGAAATCACGCCAGCGGCTGGGCGAGTAGATAAGTTCGTATCAGCACTACCGAGAGGAATGACTCATGAAGGTACGTCCTTCGGTCAAGAAGATGTGCGACAAGTGCAAGATCATTCGTCGCCACGGCAAGGTTTACGTCATTTGCGAGAACCCGCGCCACAAGCAGCGTCAGGGCTAAGGAAGGAGCACCAAGTTGGCCCGTATTAACGGCGTCGACCTCCCGCGCGAGAAGCGCGTCGAGATCGGACTCACCTACATTTTCGGCATCGGCCGTACCAGCGCCACCAAGATCTGCGCCGAGACCGGCGTCGATCCGTCCACCCGCGTCAAGGATCTGACCGAGGACGAGGTCACCAAGATCCGCGACTACATCGATGCTAACTTCACGACCGAGGGCGACCTCCGTCGTGAGACCCGCCAGAACATCGCCCGCCTGATGGAGATCGGCTGCTACCGCGGCCTCCGTCACCGCAAGGGCCTCCCCGTCCGTGGTCAGCGCA
>CAVJHQ010000069.1:0-12948 GCA_963649365.1 Alloprevotella sp. | reverse complement strand
ACATCTACCCCTACGACTGCCGTCCCGAGTCGGTCTTCGAGACCATGGACATCCGCCGCAAGTCGCTGTTCTTCTCCGACGTGATGGTGCGCGGCTACTACCCGAACTATATCCACCGCCTGTGGGCCGAAAACGACGTCCACATCCAGATGGAGCCCGGCGACCTGGAGCTTATTGCCGACAACACGAGCGAGTTCGTGGCGTTCAGCTACTACAAGACCTCCACGCACGAGGCCGGCAAGCCCAGCTTCTACGACACGGGCGGCGAGTACAGCACCCCCAACCCCTACCTCAAGACGAGCGCCTGGGGCTGGCAGATCGATCCGGTGGGCTTCCGCTACACCTGCAACGAGATCTATGACCGCTACCAGGTGCCGGTCTTCCCCGTGGAGAACGGCCTGGGCGCCGAGGATGTCGTTGAGGCAGACGGCAGCGTGCACGACCCCTACCGCATCGACTACCTGCGCGAGCACCTGCTTGAGCTGCGCGAGGCCATCCGCGACGGCGTCGATGTCATGGGGTACGCCTACTGGGGTCCCATCGACATCGTGAGCGCCGGCACTGGCGAGATGCGCAAGCGCTACGGCTTCATCTACGTGGACAAGGACAACGACGGAAACGGCACCCTTGAGCGCACGAAGAAGGACTCGTTTGCCTGGTACAAGCACCTGATCGAGACCAATGGCGCGAGCCTGGACGAGGATTGCGGTGCGGCCGACGGCCCGGCTGGTAAGACGAACGAGGAGGCGTAGGGCATGGAGCTGACTGCCGAGAAGCGCGCCGAGCTCCTGCAGCTCCCGTGCGGCAACATCGCCGACAACAACCCTGCCGGCGGCGTCATGGACCCGGGCGTGAAGCCGCTCGACCCGTCCATGAAGATGGTCGGCCGCGCGCTGCCCGTGCGCTGCTACCCGGGCGACAACCTGGCGCTTTACCAGGGGATCGACGCGGCCCGGCCCGGCGACGTGCTCGTGTTCGACTGCGGCGGCTACGCCGCGGGCCACTTCGGCGACATGATGGCCCACGCGTGCCTGGCCAAGGGTATTGCCGGCGTCGTGATCGACGGAACCTGCCGCGATCGCAACGACATCGTCGAGCTGGGGCTGCCCGTCTTTACCCGCGGGCTCAACCCCGCCGGCACCGTCAAGGCGAGCCTTGGCAAGGTGGGGGAGCGCGTGGTCGCGGGCGGCGTCTCCGTCGAGCCCGGCGACATCGTCTTCGGCGACTGCGACGGCGTCGTGGTCGTGCCGGCCGCCGAGGCCGACGAGGTCTTCGCCGCCGCCCTCGCCAAGCACCGCAAGGAGGAGCTTATCGCCGCCCGCCTCGACGCCGGCGAGTCCGCCCTCGAGGTATACGGCTTCGACAAGCTCGTCGAGAGGCTCTCTGCCTAATATCGCGGCGGGTCCCGGTACCCTCCCTCTCCTCTTCCTTCGCCGGGAGCCGCCGCTGCAGGACTGCGCAGGTCCGCTGAGCCTCTCCGATAGGTGATCGGGCCTGCGCTTTTATTCACCACGCTTCTTTCCGCGAGCCATGTCGCGCGGTAAGAACAAGGGCCCGGGGTGCTGCCATGCCACCCCGGGCCCTTTCTTCGCTCGACGCGCGCCGTGCCTGGTGGGCGGGCTACGCCGCGCTCTTGGCCGCGAGGATCGCGTCGATGAGGACGGCGACGCCGCGGTCGTTGTTGGAGGGGACGCGGAAGCGGGCGTGGGCCTCCATGTGCTTCTCGGCGTTCGCGACGATGAAGCTGTGGCCGACGCGCTCGAGCATGGGGATGTCGTTGTAGGTGTCGCCCACGGCGGCGGCGTCCTCGATGCCGATGCCGAGGTGGTCGCACAGGTGCGCCACCCCCTCGCCCTTCGAGACGCCGAGGTTCATGAAGTCGATCCACTCGCGCCCGGCGTTCGTGGCGTAGAGCTTCTCGCCGAACTCGGGTTGGTAGATGTTCCTGAACGCCGGCTCGGCGTCATAGGCGGGGAAGAGCAGGCTGAACTTGTTGGCCTCGTCGTCGACGTCGTCGTATGACGCGACCCAGCGGATGTCCTTGTAGTACTTGAAAACGCCCTCGTAGTGCTCGCGGTCGCGCTCGAGGCAGATCGCGTGGTCGTAGCAGCACAGCACCGGCACGTTGTCCGCGGCGGCGACGGCGCGCGCCGCGACCTCGCGCCAGAGCGCCGGCTCGATGCGGTCGCGGTAGACGGTCTTTCCCTGGTAAACGACGTTGCCGCCGTTGTCGCCGCAGGCCGCGATGAGCCCGGACGATTCCGGGAAGGCGAGCTCGAGGGTGGGGACGGGGCGCCCGCTCGCGGGGCAGAAGACGACGCCCGCGCGGTCGAGCGCCTCGATGCGCCCGGTCATGCCGTCGGGCAGCGAGCCGTCGTCGGCAAGCAGCGTGAGGTCCATGTCCACGGCCAGCAGCTTGATGCCCGCGAGGTCCTTGTCGGCGGTGTAGTCCAGCATGTGCGTCTCCTTGTTGGGGTTGCCGGTCTGCGGTCGCGGCCCATTCTACCAGTGGGCGGTTTGACCGGCGCCTCGGGCTCGGCTTCCCACACGTTAAGTGCCCCCGAATCATCGCCATGGGCGGTGATTCGGGGGCCTGGTGATCATTTTTCCGAGATTCTGCGTGGCTTTTCCCGGGGTTCGGGCGGTATGGCGGTCGCCCGGCGGCGGCTGACGCGGGTCTCTTGCCGCGTTTGCCCTGTTGAGCGAAATGCCATGGCATATCAATCCCTTAATAAAGCGCGCAGAAACTCGATTTTTTGATCGCGCGCACTCATGGCTGCCTGCCGGATGGTACAAAGAGAGCGTCTATCCGAGTTGCTCGGGCCGAGGAGGCTGTCTGTGAACGCATTGCTCAAGCTGCGCCGCGCCGAGGGGTTCTCCGAGGGGGAGCGCGCCGTGGCCGCCTGGATCCTGCGCGACCCCGACGCCTTTGTGCGCGCTCCCGCCAAGTCGGTCGCCGCCTCCTGCAACGTGAGCCAGGCCACGGTCTACCGCCTGTGTGCCAAGATGGGGGTCTCCGGCATCGCCGAGCTCAAGGCCGCCGTTGCGGCCGGCACCGCCGAGTGGATGCGCCTGCGCGCCTCCGAGGTCGACGTGAACTTCCCGGTGTGCGAGGGGGCGTCGACCGCGCAGGTCGTCGAGGCGCTGCAGTCGGAGTACGCCTCCACCGTGGCCTCCGCCGCGGCGCTCATGGACCCGGATGAGGTCGACCGCTGCGCCGAGGCTATCTGCGAGGCCTCGGTCGTGGACATCTACACCACGGCGGGGCATCTCTTCATCGCGCGCAACTTCCAGCTCCAGATGCGCGAGATCGGCATTCGTGTGGACGTCCCCTCGAGCGACCACGACCGCTACCTCTCCGTCGCCGCGAGCAGGCCCGACCACTTCGCCATCGTCATCTCGTTCGGCGGCCACGGCTCTCAGATCCCCGAGACCATCCGCGGCCTCCATGACCTGGGCACGCCGCTGCTGCTTATCTCGTCCGACGAGAAGACCTGCATGGACCGTCGCGCGGACTTCCGCCTGAGGATGCCCGCGGGCGAGAACTTCTCGCACAAGGTCTCGTCCTTCTCGACGCGCCTCTCGTTGCTGTACCTGCTCGACGTTCTGTACACGGCCGTGTTCGCGCGCGACTACAAAGAGAACCTGCGGCGCAAGGTCGAGCTCGCCGAGACGGGCGCGCGCTACTTCGGCAACGGCGGGTGCTCGGGGCTGCTTTAGGCGGGGCGCGGAGGCGCCGCGGCTTCCTTCCTACGCGAGCTCCCCTGTGCGCTCCATCAGGTACTCTATGAACGCCTTGCTGGCCAGCGGCAACGCGTCCAGGTCCTTTGCCGCGACGGCCATCTCGCGGGTTATCGCCGGCTCGATGGGCAGGGTCGCCACGCTATAGCTCGTCTTGCGGAGCACGAGCTCCGCCAGCACCGTGACCCCGAGCTCCTCCTCGACCATCGAGAGGAGCGTGTAGTCGTCGTGGGCGCGCATCTTGATGTTCGGGGCAAGGCCCGCCTCGCGAAACGCCTCCATCGGCTCGCTGTATGCGCCTTCCTCGAGCAGCAGGAGCGGCTGCCGCGCCAACTCCTCCAAAGTCACCGACCCTTTGGTTGCCAGCGGATGGCCCGTTGGCACGACCGCGCGGAACTCGCCCGCCTTGACGCGGGCCGTCTCCAGCCCCTTGACCGCGGCAGGGTTCACGAACCCGAAGTCGACCTCGCCGGTCCGGATCCACTCGGCGATGCTCGTGTAGTCGCCCTGGCGCAGCTCGACCTGGACCCCAGGATGGTCTTGCCAGAACGCGTGGATGACCTTGGGCAGCCAGTGTGCGGAAACGCTGGAGACCGTCCCGATCCGCACGATGCCCGCCTCGAGCCCCCGGATCTCGTCGGCCGCGCGCCGCATCGCCTCATAACGCGCGACCGCCTCGCGAACGGCGGGGCATAGCCGCTCGCCCTCCGGCGTCAGCCTGATTCCCTGGCGCGAGCGGCGCAGCAGCTTGATGGAGAGCTCCTTCTCCAGTGAGGCGATCATTTGGCTGAGCGCGGGCTGCGTGTACCCCAAAAGCTCCGCCGCCTTGGTGAAGCTGCCGACCTCGACGACCTTGAGCAGCGCGACGTAACGTCTCATCGTTAAATAAGCCCTCCGCATACCGGCATCAGTAATATCTATTTCCCTTATACATGTGAATGGCCTTACATTCAAACCGACGTTGTCGCAGGGAAGGTATTGCCATGAGACCTGAGCAATTCATCGAAGGGGCGAGAAGCGCCCTGCCCGTCTGCCTGGGCGTGGTTCCCGTCGGCGTGTCCTTCGGCCTTCTTGCCGTTCGCGCCGGGCTGACGGGCCTGGAGGCGGTGGCGATGTCCGCCCTGGTGATGGCGGGCTCGTCGCAGCTCATGGTGGTTGGCATGGTCGGGGCGGCCACGATACCGGCCATGGTGGCCGCCACGTTCTTCATGAACCTGCGCCATCTGGTGATGAGCGGCGCCGCCATGCGCCTGATGGGGCCGGCGCCGTTCGGGGCGCGCCTGCTCGGGTCCTTCGCGCTGTGCGACGAGTCCTTCGCGCTCTTCTCCCTGTCCGAGGACCGCAGCGCGGGGTTTCTGCTCGGCGCAAACACGGCCCTGTACGTGACTTGGGTCTTGGCGTCGGCGCTCGGCGTCGCGGCGGGCGGCTGTTTGCCGGAGGTCGCGGTCAAGGCGCTCGGCGTCGCGTTCTACGCGTCGTTTCTGGCCCTGCTGGTGCCGAACATGCGGAGGTCGGCCGGAATCGCCCTGCTTGTTGTCTTGGCTGCGCTCATCAACACGGCGCTTCGGCTGTTCGTGCCGGGCGGCTGGGCGCAGGTCCTGTCTATGGTCGTTGCCGCGGCCGCGGGAACGCGCTTTGTGAGGGAGGCGGACGATGAGCGCGCCTGACGCCGCTCGGCTCATACTCGGCATGGCCGTCGTCACGTTCGTCCCCCGTGCCCTGCCCGTGTTTTTGCCGAGGTCGTTCAAGCAGGGCGGATTGCTCGCGCGCCTCTTGTCGCTTATGCCGTACACGGCTTTGTCCGCCCTCGTGTTCCCCGGCGTCTTCTCGGTGGACGCGGAGCATCCCCTCTTCGGGGTCGCGTCGGCCGCCGCCGCCTCGGCCCTTGCCTTAAGGGGGCGCCCGCTCGTCGTGTGCGTCCTTGCGGCGGTTGGGGTTAACTTAGTCTTCTATCTGGCCTTTTGACGTCTGCGCTACACCGAGCGAGGGGAGAAGCGAAATGAGGCAATACATCGTCGACGCGTTTGCGGACAAGGTGTTCTCGGGGAACCCAGCCGCCGTGTGCGTCATGGATTCCTGGCTCGACGAGCCCGTGATGCGGGGCATCGCCGTCGAGAACAACCTTTCCGAGACGGCGTTCGCGGTGAGGGAGGGCGACGCGTACCGCCTGCGGTGGTTCACGCCGGGCGGCGAGGTCGAGCTGTGCGGCCATGCCACGCTCGCGACCGCCTACGTGGTCACGCGGTTCGTGGAGCCGGGGCTGCGATGCGTGAGGTTCGACACGCTCAGCGGCCGGCTGACGGTCGAGAACGACGAAGGCCTGCTCACGATGGACTTCCCCTCCTTTGATCTCGAGCCCGTCGCCGTGACGCCGGAGATGACGCGGGCTTTGGGCACCGAGCCCTTGGAGGCCTACCTCGGGGCGGACCTGGTCTGCGTCTTGGGGAGCGAGCAGGATGTCCGCGACGTCCGCCCAGACCTCGAGGCGATCCGCCGGATGGACGGCGTGTGCCTCCACGTGACCGCGCCCGGCGTCGACTACGACTGCGTGACCCGCAGCTTCGCGCCCAAATGCAACGTGGCCGAGGACCCCGTGTGCGGCCGCGGGCATTGCCACGTCATCCCGTACTGGTCGCGGCGGACGGGCAAGACCGACTTTGCGGCTTACCAGGCTTCCGCGCGCGGCGGCGAGCTGTGGTGCAGCTATGCCGGGGCGCGGACCGTCATCCGCGGCCGCGCGGTGCTCTTCGCGCAGGCGGAGATCTTCATATAAGAAGGGGTCGCCTCGCGAGGGGCGCGGCCGATGAGCCTCGGGTGAGAAGAATTTTCACGCCCGGAGCTTCTGGCGCGCGTGGCGCAGAGAACAATCGCCGAAGATGGCTGCGAACGTTTAAGGGAAATCCTTTCTCGGTATCTTGCAAATAGAAGCCAAGGTAAACCGATGAAAGGAGCTTCTCATGTCCAACAAGAACGCAACTGTCGCAACCGCCTCCCAGAGCCGCTCCGCCGCCACCGGGCTCGCCCCCGTCGTCGTCTACTGGACGGGCGACCTCAAGGCCGAGGCCCGCGCCTGCGACATCGCGGCCGACTCCGGCGCCCAGCTCCTGCCGCTCGACACGCGCATTCCCTACAACCTGCCCGAACGGCTCAACCGGTCGCGCGTGAACTTCGAGGTGACCTCCGGCTGGAACCCGGAGCTCGACGCCGCGACGTCGGCCCGCGCCGAGCGCGTGCTCGCCTCCGGCCGCGAGGTCATCGCGCTGAGCAGCGAATTCCAAGGCGGCGTCGCCCCGGCGGTCTCCACGTTCCTCTCCCTGGCCGGCGAGGGCGGCAACGTAAAGCTCGTGGCGTAAAGACGCGCGGCCCGTCCCGGCGCTTTCGGCCGCTGCCCTCCGTTGGCGGCTACAATGGGAACGCTCACTCAGCGACGTTAGGAGTCCCATGCCCGAGAGCACCGAGGCCGCCGCGGCCGAGTCCCGCCGCACCATCGCCGTCATCGACGGCAACTCGCTCATGCACCGCGCGTTCCACGCGATCCGCCAGCCGATGTCGGCCCCGGACGGGCGCGCGACGAACGCGCTTTTCGGTTTCTTCAACATGTTCATAAAGATGGTCGGCACCTTCAAGCCGGACGGCGTCATCTGCGCCTTCGACAAGGGCAAGCCGCGCGTCCGCATGGAGATGCTGCCGCAGTACAAGGCCCAGCGCCCGCCGATGGACCCGGCCCTCCGCGAGCAGTTCCCCATGGTCAAGGAGCTTCTCGGCGCGCTCGACGTGCCCGTCTGCGAGCTCGAGGGCTGGGAGGGCGACGACATCCTGGGCACCCTCGCCCGCCGGGGGGAGGCGGCCGGCTACGAGATGCTCCTCTTTACCGGCGACCGCGACATGTACCAGCTCGCCACCGAGAACGTGAAGATCGTGAGCACCAAGAAGGGCGTCTCGGACGTGGCCATCATGACGCCCGAGACCGTCGACGACCTCTACCACGGCATCACGCCCGAGCTCGTGCCCGACTTCTACGGCCTCAAGGGCGACACGTCCGACAACATCCCCGGCGTGCCCGGCATCGGCCCCAAGAAGGCGGCCGCCCTCATCGTGCAGTACGGCAGCCTCGACGAGGTCATCGCGCACGCCGACGAGGTCAAGGGCAAGATGGGCGAGAACCTGCGCGCCCACATCGACGACGCGCTTCTTTCCCGCAAGGTGGCCACGATCCGCACGGACGCCCCCATCGAGATCGACCTGGCCGACGCGAAGTTCCCGACGTTCGACCCCGCCGAGGTCACGCGAGCGTTCTCCGCGCTCGGCTTCACGGGCATGACGGGCCGCCTGGCCAAGCTCGCGGGCAAGAAGGGCTCCGCGGCCCCGGCTGCCGACGCCCCGGCCGGCGAGCCCGACGCCGGCGACGTGCCCGATACCCTCGAGATTCCCGAGCCCCTGACCGGCGACGACGCCCTTGCCGCCGTCGCCTCCGCCATCGCCGCGGGGGAGTGGGTCGCCTGCTCGCTCGACGACGACCGCGCCGCCGACGCCCTCTTCGGCCTCGGGCACACGCTCTGGGCCGCCGCCCCCGCGTCGCTCTGCCGCCTCGAGGGCGCGGCCGCCGACGCCGCGCTGGAGCAGCTCTTCGAGGAGGGGCGCGTGGCGTCGGCCGACGTCAAGGCCCTGCTCCACGCGCTCTCGCCCGTGGACTCGTCCGAGGACGAGCGCCTGAGCCCCGCCCGCGTCGACCCCGCGCGCATCTTCGACGTGGGCGTGGCCGGCTACCTGCTCGACTCCGACTCGGGCCCCTTCGACGCCGCCTCGCTCGCCGAGAAGTACCTCTCCGCCGCCCTGCCCGAGCCGACCGAGGCGCTCCCCGCGGCCGCGGTCCTCACCGTGGGCGTCCGTGAGCTCGTGCCCGTGCTGGCCGACCGCCTGGAGGCCGACGGCTCGCGCGGCCTCTTCAACGACATCGAGATGCCCCTTCTCCCGGTCCTCGCCCAGATGGAGCGCGAGGGCCTCGGCGTGGACGTCGACGTCCTGCGCGAGCAGTCCTCCGAGCTCGGCGCCGAGATCGACGGCATGGTCGCGCGCATCAAGGCCGAGGCGGGGGAGGACTTCAACCTCGACTCCCCGCAGCAGCTCTCGCACGTGCTCTTCGACGTGCTGGGCCTGCCCACCTTCGGCCTGAAGAAGACCAAGCGCGGCTTCTACTCAACGAACGCCAAGGTCCTCTCCGACCTCGCCGCCGACCACGAGATCGTGGCCCAGGTGCTCGAGTACCGCGAGCGCGCCAAGATCAAGTCCACCTACCTGGACGCCCTGCCCAACCTCGTGCGCGGGGACGGCCGCATCCACACCACGCTCAACCAGACCGTGGCCGCCACGGGCCGCCTCTCGAGCTCGGACCCCAACCTGCAGAACATCCCGACGCGCTCGGCGCTCGGCCATCGCGTGCGCCAGGCCTTCACCGTGCCCGAGGGCAGCGTGTTTCTCGCCTGCGACTACTCGCAGATCGAGCTGCGCCTGCTCGCGCATCTCTCCGGCGACGAGCACCTGGTCGCGGCGTTCAACTCGGGCGCGGACTTCCACGCTGCCACGGCGGCGCGCGTCTTCGGCGTGCCGGTCGACCAGGTGTCGCCGCAGCTGCGCAGCCGCGCGAAGGCGGTGAACTTCGGCATCGTCTACGGCCAGCAGGCCTTCGGCCTCGCGAGCTCGCTCAAGATCCCCCGCAAAGAGGCGCAGGAGATGATCGACCGCTACTTCGAGGCCTACCCCGGCGTCCGCGCCTACCTGGACGAGTCCGTGAGAAGCGCCAAGGAGCTCGGCTACGCGACGACCATGTACGGGCGCAAGCGCCATATCCACGAGTTCCGCCAGAGCAACAAGCAGCTCATCGCCTTCGGCGAGCGCACGGCGATGAACCACCCCATGCAGGGCACGGCCGCCGACATCATCAAGATCGCGATGGCGCGCGTGGAGCGTCGCCTGCGTGAAGAGGGGCTGCGCAGCCGCCTCGTGCTCCAGATCCACGACGAGCTCGACCTCGAGGTCCCCGAGGACGAGATCGAGGCCGCGAGCGCGCTCGTGCGCGAGACCATGGAGGGCGTGGCGGAGCTCAAGGTGCCGCTGATCGCCGAGGTCAGCTACGGCGCCAACTGGGCGGAGGCCAAGTAGTGGCGGGCTGGAGCGACTTCGCGGCCGCGAACCCGGAGGCCGTCTCGGACGCCGCGCCCGTCGACCCCGGGCGCGCCCCCGGCGGCAAGAAGATGCGCGTGGAGGCCTGGTCGGACGGCTCCTCGCGCGGCAACCCCGGCCCCGGCGGCTACGGCTCGATCCTGCGCTACACCGACCCCGCCGGCGTGGCGCACGAGCGCGAGTTCTCCGGCGGCTTTACGCGCACGACGAACAACCGCATGGAGCTTCTCGGCGCGATCGTGGCGCTCGAGGCCCTGCGGCGGCCCTGCGTCGTGGACTTCACCACCGACTCGCAGTACGTGTGCAACGCCTTCAAGCAGCACTGGATCGAGGGCTGGCAGCGCAAGGGCTGGAAGACGGCCTCCAAGCAGCCGGTCAAGAACGTCGACCTCTGGCGCCGCCTCATCGCCGCCTGCGAGCCGCACGACGTGCGCTGGCACTGGGTCAAGGGCCACGCGGGGCATGCGGAGAACGAGCGCTGCGACGCGCTGGCCACCGCCGCGGCCGACGACCGCGCCTCTCGTCGCGTCGACGAGGGCTTTACCGGCTAGCTTCCATAACAAGGGGCGCCCGAGCGACAAGCCCGGGCGCCCCTTGCGTCCTTGCGTTATGGTGCCGAGGCTACTTGCCGTAGGCCATGAGCTCGTCGACGGTCACGCACTTGTAGCCCTGGGCGATGAGCTGCGGCAGGGCCGTCCTCAGCGCCTCGACGGTCTGGCTGCGGTCGCCGCCGCCGTCGTGCATGAGGATGACCTGGCCGGGCTTGACCGAGAGGATGACCTGCTCGATGGCCGAGGCGCCCGGGCGGCTCCAGTCCTCGGTGTCCAGGTCCCAGCCGATCTCGGCGGTGACGAGGTCGCTCAGGTTGTCCACCAGCGAGCCGTAGTAGTTGCCGCCCGGGGCGCGCATGACGTGCGTCACGCTCGTGCCGAGCACGCTCTCGATGGCGTCGAAGCCCTTGGTGATCTCCTCGCGCTGCTCGGAGGCGCTCATGAAGGTGAGGTTCACGCCCTGGCCGGAGCCGCTCGCGTGGTCCCAGGTGTGGGTGCCCACCTGGTTGCCCTCCTCGACGATCCGCTTCTCGACGTCGGCCATGTTGGCCACCTGGTTGCCGATCTGGAAGAAGGTCGCGTGGGCGCCGTTCTCCTTGAGGATGTCGAGGATCTCGGAGGTGGTGGTGGGCCACGGGCCGTCGTCGAAGGTGAGGGCGATGACCTTCTCGCCGTTGGTGTTCACGGTGTAGGAGCTGTAGCCGGCGTCGACGGGCTCCTTGGTCACGGTCTCGACGGTCTTGCCCGAGACGTTGCCGGTCTTGACGGTCTTCTCGCCGTCCTCGCCCGCGGACATCACGTGGATGGACCCGTTGTAGTAGCTGGAGAGCGTGGAGTAGTCGACGCCCGAGGTGCCGTGGGCCACGGCCTCGGTGGTCTCGGTGTAGCCCTCCTCGACGTCGGCGCCGTTGTCGATCCGGACCTCGTCGCCGGACTTGAGGACCGTCGAGCCCTCCGCCGCCTGGCCGTTGACGGTCGCCGTGAAGGCGGACCCGCCGCCCTCCTGGGCGACCGAGCCGTCGACGGCGATGAGGTTGCCGGCGCTCGGGGCGGCGAGGCCCTCGTCGATGCAGGACTGAACGGTCGTGCCCGCCGAGACGCTCTGCTCGGCGCCGTTGACGCTCACCTTGAAGAAGGGCGGGTTGAGGAAGAGGTAGACGCCGACGCCCGCGAGCACGACCACGACGACCGCCAAGACGACGGGGAGCGGGCTTTTCTTCTTGCGCCTGCGCGGCGCCGGGGCGGCCTGCCCCGATCCGTAGGGGGCCGGCGTGTAGGCCTGCTCCTGTCGCTGGTAGGCGGCGCGCGGCTGCTGCTGGCGATACTCGTCGCCCCGGCGAGCCTGACGCGCGTAGGCCCGCTGCTCGGAATCGTCCTTGAAGTGACGTGCCATGTGATCCTGTCCTTCTTATATATGTTGCCTGTTCGCGGCGACGCCGCGTTCTCACAGTATAGGCACGTGGGCGGGGGCATAGCGGCGCGCGGGCCTTCCTTAACAAGAAGACGATTTGAGGCGCGGCCGAAGCGCCGGTTTCGCGCGCGCCCTGCCTGGCGGTTTCGCGCGCGCCCTGCCCGCCGGGCGCCGCCCTCTTTCCTCGCCGTGCGATAAACAGACGCCTGTCGGTTACAAACCCGCTCCATAACTTGCCCTCACGGGACACCCGGCCTTAACTCCCGTGCAACAATGGGCAACTAGAGTTGTCAAACGTAAGCCAAGCACGCCAATCAACCCAATGGAAAGAGGCGCACATGGGCAAGGACAAGGTCACCGAGGAGTACGGCAGCCTTCTGTTTACCGACGCGGTCATGCAGGAGCGACTCCCCAAGCCGACGTACAAGGAGCTCACGAAGGTCATCAAGGAGGGCAAGGCCCTCGATCTCGACATCGCCAACGAGGTCGCCCACGCGATGAAGGACTGGGCCCTCGAGAAGGGCGCGACCCACTTCGCGCACTGGTTCCAGCCGCTCACCGGCATCACCTCCGAGAAGCACGACTCCTTCATCACCCCTAAGGACGACGGCTCCGTGCTGATGTCCTTCTCCGGCAAGGAGCTCGTCCAGGGCGAGCCCGACGCGTCGAGCTTCCCCTCCGGCGGCCTGCGCGCCACCTTCGAGGCCCGCGGCTACACCGCCTGGGACCCGACCTCCCCGGCCTTTATCAAGGACGAGGTGCTCTGCATCCCGACCGCCTTCATCTCCTACACCGGCGAGGCGCTCGACAAGAAGACCCCGCTGCTGCGCTCCCAGGTCGCCCTGGCCACCCAGGCCAAGCGCGTCCTCAAGCTCTTCGGCAAGGACGTGACCTCGGTCATCACCACCGTCGGCCCCGAGCAGGAGTACTTCCTCGTCAAGGAGGAGGACTTCCAGAAGCGCCCCGACCTCGTCCTCACCGGCCGCACCCTCTTCGGCTGCGCCCCCGCTAAGGGCCAGGAGCTCGAGGAGCACTACTTCGGCGCCATCCGCCCGACCGTCAACG
>CAVJHQ010000068.1:0-13108 GCA_963649365.1 Alloprevotella sp. | reverse complement strand
AGACGGGCGAGGGCAAGACGCTCGTCTCGACGCTCGCCGGCTACCTCAACGCCATTCCGGGCAAGGGCGTTCACATCGTCACCGTCAACGACTACCTGGCCAAGCGCGACTCCGAGTGGATGGGCCGCATCTACAAGTTCCTGGGCATGAACGTGGGCCTGATCCAGAACGGCATGAAGCTCGGTATGAAGAAGCCCGCCTATGCCGCCGACGTCACCTACGGCACCAACTCCGAGTTCGGCTTCGACTATCTGCGCGACAACATGGTCACCCGTGCCAACCAGCGCGTCCAGCGCGGGCACTTCTTCGCAATCGTCGACGAGGCCGACTCCATCCTCATCGACGAGGCGCGCACCCCGCTCATCATCTCGGGCGCCGGCACCAAGTCCGCGACCACCTACAAGGACTTCGCCCGTGCGGTCCGCGGCCTCGTTGCCGACGAGGACTATGAGATGGACGAGGCAAAGCACACCATCGCCACGACTGACGAGGGCCTGAAGAAGGTCGAGGCCGCCCTTGGCATCGAGGACATCTACGCCGACGTCTCGGGCCAGCTCGTCAACCACCTGCAGCAGGCGCTCAAGGCCCAGTACATGTTCCACCGCGACCAGCAGTACGTCGTGGTCGACGGCGAGGTGAAGATCGTCGACGAGTTTACCGGCCGTATCATGGAGGGCCGCCGCTACTCCGAGGGCCTGCACCAGGCCATCGAGGCGAAGGAAGGCGTGATCGTCCGCGAGGAGAACCAGACCCTGGCGACCATCACCCTCCAGAACTACTTCCTCATGTACGAGAAGCTCTCCGGCATGACGGGCACCGCCATGACCGAGGACGGCGAGTTCCGCGAGGTCTACCACATCCCCGTTCAGGTTATCCCGCCGAACAAGCCGGTCGCCCGCGTGGACCACGACGACCTCGTGTACCGCACCATCGAGGCCAAGTTCCAGGCCGTGGCCGAGGACGTCGCGAGCCGCCACGCAAAGGGACAGCCCTGCCTGGTGGGCACCGTCTCCATCGAGAACTCCGAGAAGCTCTCCCGCATCCTCACCAAGCGCGGCATCAAGCACAACGTCCTCAACGCCAAGTTCCATGAGCGCGAGGCGCAGATCGTGGCCCAGGCGGGCCGCGAGGGCGCGGTCACCATCGCCACGAACATGGCCGGCCGCGGCACGGACATCCTTTTGGGCGGCAACCCCGAGGAGCTCGCGCGCGAGGAGGTCCGCCACCTGGGCTTCGAGCTGGACAAGAGGGCCATTGAGCAGGTGCTTCTTGCCAACGACCCGACCAAGATCACGCCGGAGAGCCTCTCAAAGGTCCTCGACGGCGAGTTCGACGCCGAGCAGATCGAGGCGGTCAAGAACGCCTACGTGGCCGCCCTCGAGCGGGCCCGCGCCGACTGCGCCGAGGAGAAGGAACGCGTCAAGGCCGCCGGCGGACTGACCGTCATCGGCACCGAGCGCCACGAGTCCCGCCGCATCGACAACCAGCTCCGCGGCCGCTCCGGCCGTCAGGGCGACCCCGGCGAGACCCAGTTCTACCTCTCGCTCGAGGACGACCTCATGCGCCTGTTCGGCGGCGACCGCATGGACAAGATCGCGGCCATGATGACCAAGTACGAGATGCCCGACGACATGCCCATCCAGGCGAAGATCGTCACCAGGTCGGTCGAGAGCGCCCAGCGCAAGGTCGAGGAGGTCAACTTCTCGATGCGTAAGAACGTCCTCGACTACGACAACGTCATGAACACCCAGCGCCAGGTCATCTACGAGGAGCGCAACAAGATCCTCGACGGCAAGGACCTGAACGCGCACATCGACGAGGTCACGTTCGACACCGTTCAGCGCAAGGTCGCCGACTTCTGCCCGGAGGGGAAGGCCGGCGAGGACTGGGACGGCCCCGGCCTCGAGAAGTGGCTCGGCGAGCTCACGGGCTCCAAGGAGCTGCCGCAGATCGACGAGGACGCCGAGCAGGGCGACATCGTGGACGCGGTCGACGCCTTCGTCGACAAGGCCTTTGCCGACAAGGCGGAGCGCCTGGGCGAGGAGGTCATGCAGTCGCTCTCCGGCCAGGTGATGCTTCGCGTGATCGATACCCGCTGGATGGCCTACCTCCAGGAGATGGATTACCTGAAGACGGGCATCGGCCTGCGCGGTTTCGGCCAGCGCGACCCGCTCGTCGAGTACAAGTCCGAGGCCTACGCCGCGTTCACCGAGCTCGTGAACACGATGTACGAGGATTACCTGCGCACCATCCTGCGCATCGAGGTCGTGAGCCGCCGCCCCGCGCCGGCTTCCGCCCCCGTCCAGCCCGACGAGCCTGAGGAGCTCCGCGGCGCCCACTACTCCGGTCCGTCCGAGGTCGACGGCGACCAGGGCGCCAGGAGGACCGTCCCGGCCGCCGAGGGTCGCCAAGCCGCCATCGCCGACAGCAAGACGGGCACGTATCGCAAGTCCGAGGACCCCGATCCCTACGTCGGCGTCGGCCGCAACGACCCCTGCCCCTGCGGCAGCGGCAAGAAGTTCAAGAACTGCCACGGCAGGAACCGCTAAGGCAGGCCATGGCGGATATATCACAGGAAACGCTCGACGCCCTGCGCTCGCGCCTCTCGGAGGTGGAAGGTTACCTCCACATCGACGAGAGGCGCGTCGACGTGAAGCGCCTCGAGGAGAAGAGCGCCGACCCGGCGCTGTGGAACGACGCCGACGCCGCGCGCGAGGTCATGGCCCAGCTGGCTGCCGCAAAGGGCGACGTCGCCGCCATCGACTCGGCGCGCGCCAAGCTCGACGACGCCTTCGCGGCCTTCGAGCTGGGGACCGAGATGGGCGACGACGACCTTCTTTCCGAGGCGTCGGCCGCCGCGGCCCAGCTCGAGGACGACCTTTCGGAGCTTGAGCTCTCCAGCTGGTTCACCGACGAGCTGGACCACGGCGACGCCATCGTCACGGTCACGCCCGGCCAGGGCGGCCTGGAGGCGCAGGACTGGTGCGAGATGCTCTTCCGCATGTACCTGCGCTACTGCGACCGCCGGGGTTGGCAGGTGGACGTCAACGACTGCCCGGCGGGGGAGGTCATCGGGATCGACCGCGCGACCTTCACCGTGCACGGCCGCAACGCCTACGGCATGCTCCGCGCGGAAGGCGGCGTGCACCGGCTCGTGCGCATCTCGCCGACCGACGCGCAGAAGCGACGACAGACGACCTTCGCGGGCGTCGAGGTCCTGCCCGTCCTGCCCGACGACGTCGAGGTGGAGATCGACCCCAAGGACCTGCGAATCGACGTGTACCACGCCACGGGCCACGGCGGCCAGGGCGTGAACACCACCGATTCGGCCGTCCGCATCACCCACCTTCCCACCGGCACGGTCGTGACCTGCCAAAACGAGCGCAGCCAGCTCCAGAACAAGGCCTTCGCCATGAAGATCCTCCGGAGCCGCCTCTACGAGATGGAGCTGGAGAAGCGCGCCGCGGAGATCGACGAGCTGCGCGGCCCTAAACACGCCATCGGCTTCGGAAACCAGATCCGCAGCTACGTGCTTTACCCGTACCAGCTGGTCAAGGACCTGCGCACGGGCGTCGAGACCGGCAACGTCGAGTCGGTGCTCGACGACGGTGATTTGGACAAGTTCGTCGTCGGCTACCACCGCTGGATGACGGGCGGTGAGAACGAGGAGTAGGAAGACATGACAGAGGACCGTTGGCGGGTGCGTCTGCGCGACCTGGCGCTCATCATCGTCGGGTCGGCGATCTTCGCGGTCGGGGTCGACTGCTTTGAGGTCCCGAACGGCCTTGCGGCGGGCGGCATCACGGGACTGGCCACGGTCCTCCATGCCCTCGCCGGCGCGGCGGGCATTAACCTCCCGGTCGGTATCCAGACCATCGTCATGAACGTCTTCCTGCTCATGCTCGTGATCAAATCGGGCAACCGGGGTTACATAGCCCGCACCGTCCTCGGCATCCTGGCCTGCGGCATCCTGACCGACGCCCTCGCCCCCTTCATGCCCGCGGTGGGGGAGAAGGACCTCCTGCTCTGCGCGCTCTGGGGCGGCGTCGTCACCGGCATCGGCCTCGGGCTCGTGTTCCGCACGGGCGGCAACACCGGCGGGACGGACATCATCGCCCAGCTCCTCGCGAAGAAGCTCGCCCAGCCTCTGGGGACGATGGTGATCGTCGTCGACGGCCTGGTCATCGCGGTGTCCGCCCCGGTCTTCTCGGTCGAGAACGCGCTGTACGCCGCCGTGGCCATGTACATATCGGGCAAGGTCATCGACATGGTCATCGACGGGCCCCGCTCTGAGCGCGCCGCCTACATCATCTCGGAGCGGCACGCCGAGATAGCCAACGCCATCCTCTACGACCTCAACCGCGGCTGCACCGAGCTGCAGGCGCGCGGGGTATGGAGCGGCAACGACCGCCCGGTCCTCTTCTGCGTCCTCGGCCGCAACCAGGTCCCGCTGCTCAAGGAGGTCGTCGCCGAGGCGGATCCCGAGGCGATCGTCTTCATCTCCGAGGTGCACGAGGCGTTCGGCGAGGGGTTCGGAAACATCGCCGGTTAGCGTCACGCCCTTCTCGTCGAATGCTGCGGGAACGTGTCGTGGGTTTGCGCCGCCGGCGCTCAGGGTACACACTTAAGGTTGAAGATTCCCGCCCCGGTGTCGGGGCGTCGCACGAGAGGAACCGCCCCATGTTCGAGAAGTTCACCGACAAGGCGCGCAAGGTCATGAGCCTCGCACAGGAGGAGGCGCGCGGCCTCGGCCAGATGTACGTGGGCACCGAGCACCTGCTCCTCGGCCTCATCAAGGAGAAGGAGGGCATCGCCGCCCAGGCCCTTGCCAAGCTCGACGTGACCTACGACGAGACGATCGCCACCATCCGCAGCCTCACGGCCGAGGAGGCCGAGCCTATCCCCGGCGGCCACATCCCCTTCACGCCGCGCGCCAAGCGCGTGCTCGAGGGCGCCTACCGCGAGACCATGGCCCACGGGCAGACCTACATCGCCACCGAGCACCTGCTGCTCGGCATCGTCGCCGAGGGCAACGGGCGCGCCATGGACACCCTGCGCGCCATGGGCCTCTCGGCCGACGCGGTGAGAAACGCCGTGAACGAGCTTATCTCCGAATCCGAGGAGGATAAGCCCAAGCAGAACGGCGGCGGCATGCCTGGCCAGGTGTTCATTGGCATGGGGGCGCCGGCCGGGCAGTCCTCCTCCTCGGACGACGAGTCGCTTCTTGAGAAGTACGGCCGCAACCTCACCAAGCTCGCCGCCGACGGCAAGCTCGACCCCGTGATCGGCCGCGACGCCGAGATCGAGCGCGTCATGCAGGTCCTTGCCCGCCGCCAGAAGAACAACCCGCTCGTCCTGGGCGACCCCGGCGTGGGAAAGACCGCCATCGTCGAGGGGCTGGCGCAGCTCATCAACTCGGGCAACGTGCCCGACATCCTGCGCGGCAAGCAGATCTGGACGCTCGACATGGCCTCGCTCGTCGCCGGCTCCAAGTACCGCGGCGAGTTCGAGGAGCGCATGAAGAAGGTCGTCCACGAGCTCGAGGAGTCCGACTCCGACATCCTCTTCATCGACGAGATCCACACCGTCATCGGCGCCGGCTCCGCCGAGGGCTCCATCGACGCCGCCGCCATCCTGAAGCCGCCCCTTTCCCGCGGCGAGATCCAGGTCATCGGCGCGACCACGGCAGAGGAGTACCGCAAGCACATCGAGAAGGACTCCGCCTTCGAGCGGCGCTTCCAGCCGGTGAACATCGGCGAGCCCTCGCCGGAGGACACCCTGAAGATCATCGCGGGCCTGAAGGACCGCTACGAGAAGCACCACCACGTCCACTACACCGACGCCGCCGTCCAGGCCGCCGTTACGCTGTCGAGCCGCTACGTGCAGGACCGCTTCCTGCCCGACAAGGCCATCGACGTGCTGGACGAGGCCGGCGCGCGCACCCGCGTGCACCGTATGGTCCTCCCGCCCGAGATCGCCGAGGTCGACGCCGAGCTCGCGCGCACCCACGACGAGAAGTCCGCCGCCGCCGAGGCCCAGGAGTTCGAGGTCGCCGCGCGCCTGCGCGACGAGGAGAAGGCCCTTACCGCCAAGCGCGACGAGCTCGAGGCGGCCTGGCGCCGCGGCCTCGAGGAGAACGACGTCGAGGTCGACGAGAACGACATCGCGGACGTGGTCTCGAGCATCACCGGCGTGCCCGTCTCGAACCTGACCGAGGCCGAGGCCTCGAAGCTCCTGCGCTGCGAAGACGTGCTCCACCAGCGCGTCGTCGGCCAGGACGAGGCCGTCACCAAGGTCGCCCGCGCCATCCGCCGTTCCCGCAGCCCGCTCAAGGACCCGCGCCGCCCCGGCGGCTCGTTCATCTTCCTGGGCCCCTCCGGCGTGGGCAAGACCGAGCTCGCCAAGTCGCTCGCCGAGTTCCTCTTCGGCAGCGAGGAGGCGCTCATCACCTTCGACATGTCCGAGTTCATGGAGAAGCACACCGTCTCCAAGCTCGTCGGCGCGCCCCCGGGATACGTCGGCTACGACGAGGGCGGCGAGCTCACCAAGGCGGTCCGGCGCAGGCCCTACTCCGTCATCCTCTTCGACGAGATCGAGAAGGCGCACCCCGACGTCTTCAACGTGCTGCTCCAGATCCTCGACGAGGGTCGCCTGACCGATGGCCAGGGCCGCCACGTCGACTTCTCGAACACCGTGATCATCATGACGTCGAACATCGGCGCCCGCGACATCGCCCAGACCTCGACCATGGGCTTCTCGGCCCTCGGCAACGGCGGCCTCTCGGACAAGGAGATCACGAGCCGCGTGATGAGCGAGCTCAAGAAGCTCTTCCGCCCCGAGTTCCTCAACCGCGTGGACGAGGTCGTGGTCTTCAAGTCCCTCACCGGCGAGCAGCTCCGCGGAATCGTGGACATCATGGTGGCCGAGCTGCGCGATCGCCTCATCGCCCAGGGCATGTCCATCGAGCTCGACGACGAGGCGCGCGACCTCGTGGCCAAGGAGGGTGCCGACCCGATCTACGGCGCCCGCCCGCTGCGCCGCGCCATCCAGACGCTCATCGAGGACCCGCTCTCCGAGGAGCTCCTCCAGGGCGGCTGGGAGGCCGGCGACATCGTCAAGGTGCGCGTCGAGGACGGCAAGCTCGCCTTCGCCAAGGAGAAGGGCCCCATTCCCGAGCCGCGCCGGCGCGAGACCATGGCCCGGCCCAACTTCAACCTGCCCGCGGCGCCCTCGTCGGCGTCCGCTGCCGGCGCCGGCGGCCTCGCCGCCTCCGGCGCCTAGCGGCCGAGGCGCGCCTCGGGGCATATACTTGCCCTGAGGCGCGCCTTGCTCCGCGCCCGAACGCTTTCGCGGCCGCGCCGACGGCCGACTCGCAGGCCCAAGGAGGGACTGTATGGAAAACGCCCTGTTCGAGATGAACTACGACGACCGCCAGGCCCGCCTTGAGGAGGCTATCCGCAAGACGGCCCCCGGCACGGCCCTGCGCCACGCCCTCGACATGATCATCGCGGGCCACATGGGCGCCCTTATCTGCATCGGGGACACCGAGAACGTGCTCGCCGCCGGCGACGACGGCTTCAAGCTCGACGTCTCGTTCACGGCCAACCGCCTCTTCGAGCTCTGCAAGATGGACGGCTCCGTGGTCCTGGACAAGGACCTGACGAAGATCCTGCGCGCCAACTACCACCTGAACCCCGACCCGTCGCTGCCCACCACCGAGACGGGCACGCGCCACCGCACGGCCGCGCGCATGAGCCTTCTCACCAAGGCCGTCGTCGTCTCGGTCTCGGAGCGCCGGCAGGTCGTGAGCGTCTATGTCGACGGCGTGGGCTTCGAGCTCAAGCCGCTGTCGAACCTCATGGTGTCGGTCAACCAACTCACGGTCGCCATGCAGAACACCCGCGACCAGCTCGACCGCAGCCTGCTGCGCCTGACGAGCCTCGAGCTCGACAACTACGTCACGCTCGGCGACGTCACGAACGCCTTCTACCTGTTCGAGACCCTTATGACCGCGGACAACGAGCTCCAGGACTGCATTTTGCAGCTCGGGCGCGAGGGCCGCACGGTCGCCATGCAAAGAAACGAGCTTTTGGGCAGCATGGACGAGGCCTATACCCTGCTCATCCGCGACTACGCGAGCGACTCCTCCGAGGAGGCGGCCCGCGTCATCCGCACGCGCCTGCACGAGGCGGACAACGCGAAGCTGCGCTCCGCCAAGTACGTGGCCAAGCTGCTCGGCTACAACGACGAGCGCGGCGAGGACTCCATCATGACCCCGCTCGGCCTGCGCACGCTCAGCCGCGTCTCGGTCGTCCGCGACGGCATGGCGGACAAGCTCGTCGACGAGTACGGCTCGCTCCAGGAGGTCCTCGAGGCCGTTGACGACGACCCTGCCCGCCTGGGCGAGATCGGCGTCAAGAACCCCGGCGTGCTGGCCAACAGCCTGCACCGCATGTGGGGGAAGAACGCATGAGCGCGGGCAGCGTGTGCGCCTGCCCCTGCGCGGAGCCCGAGCTGACGGGGTCGGCGGCCTCCGGCCCCGACACCTGCGCGATCATCCTCGCCGGCGGCACCGGCGAGCGTTTCGGCGACGCGCGCGGCAAGCAGTTCGTCGACCTGTGCGGGCTTCCGCTCATGGCCTGGTCCGTGATGGCGTTCGACCGCGCGCCGAGCGTGGCCTCGCTCGTCATCGTCTGCGCGCCCGACAAGGTCACCCTTGTTCAGGAAGAGGTGCTCGGCCGCCTGACGCTCGCCAAGCCCGTGAGCTTCGCCCCGTCGGGAGCCACCCGTCAGGACTCGGTCTTCTCGGGCCTTCGGAACGTGGCCCGCGACCAGGCGCTTGTTGCCGTCCACGACTCTGCGCGCCCGCTCATCGAGGTCGAGGCCATCGAGCGGGCCTGCGCCACGGTCCGCGCCGACGCCTCGCTTGCCGGCGCCATCTGCGCCCATCGTTCCATCGACACGCTCAAGCTCGTCGAGGGCGCGCAGGTCATCGCGACGCCGGACCGGTCGTTCTACTGGGCGGCGCAGACCCCGCAGGTCTTCCGCGCGAAGCCGCTCGCGGCCGCGTACAAGGCGGCGTTCTGGGACGGCTTCGCCGGCACGGACGACTCGTCGCTCGTGGAGCGCCACGGCGGCAAGGTCGTCTGCGTCGAGTGCTCGCGCGACAACCTCAAGGTGACCGTCCCCGAGGACCTCGCGGTGGCCGCCGCCACGCTCGAGCAGCGCCTCGTCGAGGAGGGCTGCGGACGAGCCCGAAGAAAGGAAGGGCCATGGGCCTAAGAATCGGACACGGCTTCGACGTGCACGCCTTCGCCGAGGGCCGCAGGTGCGTCCTGGGCGGCGTCGACGTGCCCTGCGAGCGCGGGCTTCTTGGCCATTCGGACGCCGACGTACTGGCCCACGCCCTCATGGACGCCCTTCTCGGCGCCTTGCGGGAGGGCGACATCGGCAAGCTCTTTCCCGACGACGACCCCGCCTACGAGGGAGCGGACTCGATCGCGCTGCTCGGGCGCGTTGCGGACCTGGTTCGCGAGCGCGGCTGGCGCATCGTCGACTGCGACTGCACCGTGGCGGCCCAGGCCCCCAAGCTCGCGCCCTATCGCGAGCAGATGAGGGAGAACATGGCCGCCGCCATGGGCGTGCCCGTCGACGCCGTGGGCGTCAAGGCGACCACGACCGAGAGGCTCGGTTTCGTGGGCCGCAAGGAGGGCATCGCGGCCTGGGCCGTCGCCCTGTTGGATAAGGATTAGCCGCCGGGCTTCTTGCCCGACACGTGTATTACCCTGTGTCAGTACCTTTTGGAAAGAAGAGCGAGGAGCGCAGCATGCTCGTCTATAACAGCCAGACCCACCGCAAAGAGGAGCTCGTCCCCATCGAGGAGGGCAAGATCCGCATGTACGTGTGCGGGCCCACGGTCTACGACCAGATCCACATCGGCAACGCGCGCACGTTCCTCTCGTTCGACGTCATCCGCCGCTACCTCATGCACAAGGGCTACCAGGTGACCTTCGCCCAGAACCTCACCGACGTCGACGACAAGATCATCAACCGCGCCAACGAGCAGGGCCGCACCGCCGCCGAGGTCGCCGAGGAGTTCTCGAACGCCTTCATCGAGCAGATGCACCGGTTCGGCATCATGGACCCCGACATCCGCCCGCGCGCCACGCGCGAGATCGAGGCCATGCAGGAGATGATCCAGCTCCTTATCGAGAAGGGCTTCGCGTACCCGGTGCCCTCCGGCGACGTGTACTTCTCCGTGCGCTCCGACCACAACTACGGCATCCTCTCGGGCCGCGACCTCGACCAGCTGCGCGCCGGCGAGCGCGTCGAGGTCAACGACGAGAAGCGCGACCCCTTTGACTTTGCCCTGTGGAAGGCCGCCAAGCCCGGCGAGCCCAGCTGGCCGTCGCCTTGGGGAGAAGGCCGCCCCGGCTGGCACACCGAGTGCTGCGCGATGATCCACCGCTACCTGGGCACCCCCATCGACATCCACGGCGGCGGCGCCGACCTCATCTTCCCGCACCACGAGAACGAGACCGCCCAGGCCATGTGCGCCTGGGACAAGGCCCTCGCCAACACCTGGATGCACGCCGGCATGCTGCGCGTCAACGGCGACAAGATGTCCAAGTCGCTCGGCAACTTCTTCACGCTCAAGGAGGTGCTCGACAAGTACCCCGCGGACGCCGTGCGCCTGCTCATGCTCCAGACCCAGTACCGCGCCCCGCTCGACTTCAGCTTCGAGCGCCTCGACGGCACCGTCGGCACCCTCGAGCGCATGCAGACCTGCGTGCGCAACCTGCGCTGGGCCGCGGGGCAGAAGCCCAAGGACGGCGCGCTGGAGGAGGCCGACCGCGAGTTCGGCCGCCTCGTGGACGCCGCCCGCGAGGAGTTCGAGCGGCAGATGGACGACGACTTCAACACCGCGGGCGGCCTTGCGGCGATCTTCTCGCTGGTCACGGCTGCGAACACGTACCTCGACGCCGCCGGCGAGCGCTACGCCAACGCCGTCTGCCTGCGCGCCGCGGACACGCTCTGCGAGCTCTCGAGCGTCCTCGGCATCGACCTCGCCCGCGAGGCGGCCGAGGAGCTGCCGCGCGAGCTGGTCGACCTCGCCCGCGAGGTCGCCGGCTACGAGGGCGACTCGGCGAGCGACGCGGCCGCCGCGCTGCTCGACGCGCGCCAGCAGGCCAGGGCCGCCAAGGACTGGGGCCGCGCGGACGCCATCCGCGACGGCATCGCGGCCCTGGGCCTGGTCGTGGAGGACACCGCCGCCGGCGCCCGCGTCCACAAGAAGGCGTAGCGCATGGCGAGAAACACCAAGCAAGGCGGCGCCCCGGGCGGCAAGCAGCGCGGGCGCGGCGCGTCTTCCCGCCCCGCGGCGGGCCGCCCGGCCCCCGGCCGTCCCCGTAAGGCGACCGCGCCCCAGGGCGCGGCCGGCCGCTCGGACCTCATCGAGGGGCGCCGGGCGGTCGACGAGGCCCTGGCCGCCGGCATGCCGCTCAAGACGGCGCTGGTGGCGGCCCCGTCGGGCCAGCAGGACCGCGAGCTCGAGCGCCTGGTCGAGCGTCTTGAGGGCAGGGGAGTGGCCGTTGAGCGGGTGCCGCGCTCCCGCCTGGACCAGCTCTCGAGCCATGGCGCCCATCAGGGCGTCGTCGTCCGCACGAAGCCGTTCCAGTACGCGCAGCTCTCCGATGTCGTCCGCGCGGCGGGGGAGGGCGACGCGCTCGTCATCGTCCTCGACCACGTGACGGACGAGGGCAACTTCGGCGCGATCGTCCGCACCGCGGAGGTCGTCGGGGCCGCGGGCGTCGTCATCGCCAACGCGCGCGCGGCAAAGGTCGGCGTCGGGGCCTACAAGACCTCGGCCGGCGCCGTACTGCACATCCCCATCGCCCAGGTGGCCAATCTCCCGCGCGCCCTCGAGCAGCTCAAGGAGGCGGGTTTCTGGGCCTGTGCGTCGACCGAGCACGCCGAGGCCGACGTCTGGGGCGCGCCCATGGGCGGCCGCCTCGCGCTCGTCATGGGCTCGGAGGGCTCGGGCATCTCTCGCCTGGTCCTCGAGAAGTGCGACTTCGCCGCGAAGCTGCCGCAGCGCGGCCGCGTCGAGTCGCTGAACGTCGCCCAGGCCACGACCGTGATGGCCTACGAGTGGCTTCGCCGCGTGAGCACGGGGGACTAGGCCATGGCCGCTGGAAAGAAGCGCCTCGACCTTCTCGTCGTCGACGGCTACAACGTCATATTCAAGTCCGAGCGCTACCTGGCCCGCATGGACCGCTCGGGCGTCTCGGACCCCTTCGAGCAGTCCCGCGACCTGCTCATCTCCGACGTCGCGGCCTACGCAAAGGGGAAATACGAGCCCGTCGTCGTCTTCGACGCGGCCAACAACGTCTCGCCCGAGCGCCCGTACACGGCCAAAGGCGGCGTGCGCACGATCTTCTCGAGGGCCGGCGAGAGCGCCGACGCCGTCATCGAGCGCCTGGTCACAGAGGAGCGCCTCGTGCCGCACGCGGTGACGGTGGTCACGTCGGACTCGACTATCCGCGCCACCGTGGGCGGCGTCCCGGTGAGCAAGATCTCAAGCGACGTGCTCGTCCACGACGTGGACGCCCTGGCCGTGGAATACGAGAGCGAGAACGCGGCGCGCCAGCGCCAACGCATGACGCTCGAGGACCGGCTCTCCCCGGAGCAGCGCCAGAAGCTCTGGAAGCTCCTGGGCCGCTAGCGCGTCTGCGCGAATGCGGCTATACTCAACGCGCACTTGCCAGCATGGCGCAACGGTAGCGCACCGGCCTTGTAATCCGGCGGTTGTGGGTTCGATTCCCACTGCTGGCTCCAGAGAAATTTTTAGGCCCCGGGACCTCGGTCTCGGGGCCTTCTTATTGGAATACGCGCCTCAAAGTATTCTCAACACCGTCGTTGACCTGGGGATGTGCAGAAATTGAGGATAGGATACGCCCGGATACGTGGTATACGTTGACAAGAATTTGGCTGAGCCGTACTATCTTTTCTCGCTTGCAGGGGACATTGGTTCTCAGCGAGTTCTTGATAACGGAATGGGGATGTGGCACAGCGGCAACTGCGGCGGACTGTAAATCCGCTCCCTCTG
>CAVJHQ010000067.1:0-13348 GCA_963649365.1 Alloprevotella sp. | reverse complement strand
GCAGGTGCATGCGGCGCACGGCCTTGACGCCCTCGAGCAGGTCGGCGGGAGCCTCCGGGTCGGGGTTGTGGAGCAGGCCCTTGTACCCCGTGCCCTTGGTGCGCGGCTTGTTCGTGTACACGCGCGGGATGACGATGAGCCTGTCCTTGACCTCGTCGGCGACGCCGGCCAGGCGATGCATGTAGTCGAGCACCGAGTCCTCGCGGTCGGCCGAGCAGGGGCCGATGATCAGCAGGCGGCGCGGGTCCTCGCCGCGCATGACGGCGGCGACCTCGGCGTCGAAAGCGGCCTTCTTCGCAACGAGCTCCGCCGAGAGCGGCATCTCGTCGCGGACCTCCTTGGCCATGGGCAGGTGGCGCTTGAAATTCATGGACATATGGGCAACTCCTATGGTTCTCCGACTCAAAAGCACAGGGTTCCTATTATCGGGACCGCGCCGCGCGGAAGCAACGCAGAAGGCTAACATTGGTTCGGCATGTAACAAACGAAGATTGGAGCCCTGATGTCCTGCACCACTATTCTCGTGGGCAAGAAGGCGAGCTACGACGGCTCGACCATCATCGCGCGCAACGAGGACTGCCCCTCCGGCGAGTTCTGCGAGAAGCGCTTCTCGGTGAGCGACCCCGCCGGCAAGAAGACCTACACGTCCGTGATCGGCCACCTGGAGGTCGCGCTTCCCGAGGGCGGCGCGCGCTACACCTGCATGCCGAACGCCGACCTCAAGGAGGGCCTCTGGGAGGCCGCCGGCGTGAACGCCCGCAACGTGGCCATGACGGCGACCGAGACCCTCACCAGCAACGAGCGCGTGCTCGCCGCCGACCCGCTCGTCCCCTACAAGCCCGCCGCCGGCACGCCCGGGGAGCCCGGCTACGAGCCCGAGGTCGCGGGCGGCATCGGCGAGGAGGACATGGTCACCCTCGTGCTCCCCTACGCGACGAGCGCCCGCGACGGCGTGCTGCGCCTGGGCGCGCTTCTTGCCGAGCACGGCACCTACGAGATGAACGGCATCGCCTTCTCCGACGCCGACGAGATCTGGTGGCTCGAGACCGTGGGCGGCCACCACTGGATCGCCCGCCGCGTGCCCGACGACTGCTATGTGACCATGCCGAACCAGCTCGGCCTCGACTCCTTCGACCTCGACGACGCGCTCGGCGAGGGCCGCGAGCACCTCTGCAGCCCCGACCTGCGCGAGTTCATCGAGAAGTACCACCTCGACCTCAGCCTCGACGGCCGCCTGAACCCGCGCGACGCCTTCGGCAGCCGCTCGGACTCCGACCACGTGTACAACACCCCGCGCGCCTGGGACATGCAGCGCTACCTCAACCCGGGCGCAGGCCCCTGGGAGACGGCGGCCGCGCACGAGGAGTTCGGACCCGAGTCCGACCGCCTGCCGTGGGCGCGCGTGCCCGAGCGCAAGGTGACGATCGAGGACGTCAAGTACGTGCTCAGCCTCCACTACCAGGGCACGGTTTACGACCCCTACGGCCACATCGGCACGCCGGCCACGCGCGGGCTCTACCGTCCCATCGGCATCAACCGCAACTGCCAGCTCGCCGTGCTCCAGATCCGCCCGTACGCGGACGACGCGCACCGCGCGCTGCAGTGGATCGCGCTCGGGAGCAACGCCTTCAACGCGCTCGTGCCCTTCTACACGCAGGTCGACGACGTGCCCGCCTACGTCAAGTCCACGCCGAAGACGCCCACGACCGAGAGCTTCTACTGGGCGAACCGCCTCATCGGCGCCATGGCCGACGCGAGCTACAGCGCCTGCCTGCCGCACGTCGAGCGTTACCAGGAGAAGCTGCAGTCCGAGGCCACGCGCCTCGTGCTTCTTGCCGACGAGGCCGGGGCCGACTGCGCCGAGACGAACCAGAAGATCGCCGACCTCGCCCGCAAGCGCACCGACTGCCTGCTCTCCCACGTGCTCTTCGAGCGCAGCCGCGAGATGAGGAACGGCTTCTCGCGCTCGGACAACTAGCCTCGGCGGGGCGCGTAACGCCGGGCGGGGCGCGTGAACGCGTGAAACCGGGCTCACGGCTCGTAGCGGGGAAGGCGCCCTGACGTTGCACGAAAAAACGGCCTGGTGGCAGGTGTTTCTGCCATCAGGCCGTTTTGCGCGACGCCAGGGCGAAGGCGGCGCCTACACCCGGTCGGGGCGCACGTCGGCGCGGTCGTCGACCTTGGGCTTCTCCGCGCAGAGCGAGACGCCGTAGAGGGCGCCGAGCACGAAGAAGACCGCGGGCGCGTACACCGCGACCAGCAGCATGGCGGCGAAGACGACGCCCGCCCCGCCGTGCAGCAGGGGTATGACCACCGGAGCGAGCGCGAAGAGCGCCGCGGGGGCGATGCCGACCACGCGCCACACGATGCGCGCCGTGCGCGAGAGCTTGAGCTGCGTCTTCCACACAACGATGGTCGCGGCCAAGGCCCCGACCGAGAACGACCCCAGCGGGCGCGAGTACAGGCTCACGGCAAGAAGCGCCGTGTCCTCGCCGAAATCGAACCCGACGGAGTTGCCCCAGACCAAAAAACCGATGCAGAGGGCGGAGAGCACGCCCCAGACGATCACGTTCGCGAGGAATGCGGATTTCTTCATGTCAGATCTCCTCGATGCCTATCGGGTATGCTTGAAACGATAACCCAGTATAGACGAGGGCCCGGCGCAGTGGCGGGGCCCGAGCCCCAGGAGGTGTTTATCTCATGAACAACACCCAGGTCAGCGGCACCGCGGCAAATAAGCCCGCGCGTCGATACACCGTCGGCGAGGAAGTTGCGAACTCGGTTTCCCACGGCGTCGGCGCGCTTCTTTCCATCGCCGCGCTGGTCCTGCTCATCGTGCGGGCGGTCGGCCACGGGGGCGGCGTTCGCCTGGCCGCGGCGCTGCTCATGGGCCTCGGCCTCCTCGTCGAGTATCTCTTCTCGACCCTCTACCATGCCATAGCGCCGGAGCGTGCGAAGAAGGTCTTCCGCGTTCTCGACCACTGCGGCATCTACCTGCTCATCGCGGGGAGCTACGCCCCCTTCGCGCTCGTGGCGCTCGGCGAGCGCGGCGGCCTCGCGCTCGGCATCGTGGTCTGGGCCATCGCCCTCGTCGGCATCGTCCTCGAGTGCTTCCTGCGGGAACGTCAGCCTAAGTGGCTCACCGCCCTGATCTACGTAATCCTCGGCTGGCTCGTCATCTTCCGGGTGGGAGACCTGCACGAGGTCATGCCCACGGCGGGGTTCTGGCTTTTGGTCGCCGGCGGCGTCAGCTACACGGTGGGCGCCCTCTTCTATATCCCGAAGAAGGTCCCCTACCTGCACTTCGTTTTCCACCTCTTCACCCTCGCCGGCAGCGTCTGCATCACCCTCAGCGCCCTCATCTTCGTCCTTTAACGTTTAGCGCACCATGGATGTCCCGCGGCCTCACGCACTCAAAGGCCGTCGACGTGGTGCCGATGCGGTGCCCCGCGGCAAGAAGTTCGCCGAGGTGGTGCCCGATTACCTATTGAAACGCTCCAAGTGGTGCAAAATCGGGTGTTGAAGCGCTCCAAGTGGTGCTCAAGACACCACCTCGACGCCAAAAGCATGCCTTAGGTCGAGGGGCCAGACCAGCGCAAAGCACGCAATCACCTAACATCGCCTGACCAGCAACGCGCAGAAGAGTCCGGATGTGCTTGAAGCCCCTCGCCTTTGCTCCGCCCGCAGTTCCGCATGAGCCGGAGGCCACTTAATGTGGCCTCCGCGCGAACAGGACTGTCTGAGGACGGAGCAAAGGCGAGGGGCTTCAAGCACATCCAGCAGGGCCGGGCTACGACTTGACCTCGAACTTCTCGCGGCACTTGGGGCACGTCACGCGCAGCTTGCCCTTGCCGCGCGGCACGCGCACCTTCTGGCCGCAGTGGGAGCACTTGACGTGCTTGAACTGCTTGGTCTCGGCAGCAGCGGCCTTCGGGTTCTGCAGCCAGGGGCGAAGGGGCCCGATCGCCTTGAGAAACGCGGCGTTCTCCTTGGAGCGAGCGCCGAGGTTCTTCGACTGGATGCGGAAACCGGCGTAGACGATAAGCGCCAAGGCGAGCCACCCGAGCCACGCCGCGTGCGCGAAGATGTTGATGACGACCACGATAAACGCAAGGTAGATGCAGGCATAGACGATGTCGTCGGGACCGCGGCGCCCGCGCATCCACTCGGCGGCCTTGCGCTGCGCCTCTTCGTTCTTCTTGCTCCAGTCCTTGCCTGCCATGAAAACGGTTCCTTTCCCTGGTCCCAAATAAAGGCGCGGCCGTCCTGCGGCCGCGCCAGCGAGTCACAATGAATACGGTACCCAACAGGCTCGCGGTTTACACCGAGCTCCGTCGAGGCCGGGCACCGCCGCGGCGCCTACCGGCCGATGCCCATCACATAAGCGCGCGCGAGCTTCTCGGTCTCCACGAGGGCGTCGACGTGACAGCGCTCGCGCCCGTGCGTGTTCAGGCACGCCATGCCGAACGCGCCGCTGGCCAGGTCGTTCGCGGTAAAGTAGGCGGCGTTGGCGTCCGTGGAGTAGTGGAAACACACCTGGGTGTTCCACTTGCCCTCCTCGCAGGCCTCCTCCGCGCAGGCGATCAGCGTGTTCGTAAGGGTCCAGTCGTAGGGGCCCTTGGCGTCGGAGGCGATGACGCCGACGCTGTGCTCGTCGGAGTCGTAGTCGGGCCCGAGCAGCGTGATGTCGACCGCGACGTACTCGGAGACCTCGCTCGGGACCCAGGTGCCGCCGTTGCCGATCTCCTCGTAGATGGGGAACGCGAAGAGGGTGTCGTAGGCCGGGGCCTGGCCGCTCTCGCGCAGCCAGTCAAGGACGTCGAGAAGCACGGCGACGGCTGCCTTGTCGTCGATGTGGCGGCTCACGATGTAGCCGTTGTCGAACTCTTCGAAGTGCGGGTCGATACCCACAAAGGCGCCCTCAGTCACGCCGAGCGCACGCGCGTCGGCGGGTGACTTCACGTCGGCGATAAGCGAGACGGACATGTGGTTCTCGTCGCGCACGGTCGTGCGGGCGTCCTCGAAGACGTGGACCGAATGGTGGTCGCAGATGATCTGCCCGGCGAGCGCGCGGCCGTCGCGGCAAAGCACGGTGCAGGTCTCTCCCTCGATGCTGTGGTAATTGATGCCGCCGAGCTGGCGCACGCGCAGGGTGCCGTCATCGTTGAAGCCGCGCACCACAAGGCCGATGGTGTCCAGGTGCGCGCCGATCAGCACGGTCTTGGAGCGATCCTGGCCAGGAACGCGCACGTAGGCCGTAGCCTTGTTGTCAGTGAACATCTCGTAGCCCATATCGGAAAGCGTGTCGGCGAGCCAGGCGTGGATCTCGGGATAGTAGCCGACGGGGCTGTCGACCTCCACGCACTCGCGCAGCAAGCGGGTGAGCTTGACCGGGTCGATGGTTTCGAGCTGAAGGTCCATGTGTTTCTCCTTAGGTAAGAAGGAATTGAAAGCCAGAAAGGCCGAAGCCCCTAGGCGGGCGCCTCAGTCAGGTATCCAGGGCCGCTGAGGCGCCCCGGATAGGGAGCGACGGTCCCGACGACGCGTACTCGAGCTACGCGAGGAGGGCCGAAGCCCCTAGGCGGGGTGCCTCAGCGGCCCTGGGGCTGGGCATAGAGGGCGACGAGCTCTTGCAGCATATCCACCATCGCCTCAAGCTCCGGCACGGGCACGAACTCACGCACGCCGTGGGCGTTGTAGTAGCACGCCGAGAGGTTCGCGCACGGGAAGCCGCGGAACGACAGCTGGCTGCCGTCGGTGCCGCCGCGCATCGGGATGCAGCGCATATCCTCACCGATCGAGGCATAGGCCGCACGGGCGTTGTCGATGAGGTGCACGTACTCGGGGCGCGTGACCACGTCTGCGAGGTTGTGGTACTGGTCGGAGATCTCAATCTCGAGCACGCCCTCCCCCATCTGGGAGTTCACCATCTCCACGGCGGCGCGCATCTGGTCCTTGCGACGCTCGACCTTGGCCTGGTCATGGTCGCGGACGATGTAGTCGGCCGCGGCCTCCTCGCAGTCGCCGCTCATGCGCTCGAGATAGAAGAAGCCGTCGTAGCCCTCGGTGAACTCGGGGCGCTCCGCGGCGGGCAGCATCTGGTGGAAGCGCATGATGGCCTCGGAGGCGTTGATCATCATGCCCTTGGCGGTGCCCGTGTGGCAAGAAACGCCGTGCGCGCGCACCTTGGCCTCGGCCGCGTTGAACGTCTCGTAGCAGAACTCCCCGAGCGGGCCGCCGTCGATGGTGTAGCCGAACTCAGCCCCGAACTTCTCGAGATCGAGAAGCGCCGCGCCGTGGCCAATCTCCTCGTCCGGCACGAACGAGAGCGCGAGGCGCGGGTGCGGCAGCGTCGGATCGGCCTTCAGGCGCGCGAGGAGGCTGACCACCATGGCGTCGCCGGCCTTGTCGTCGCCGCCCAGAAGAGAGGTGCCGTCGGTCGTCACGATGTCGTAGCCGGTCATCTGCGCCAAGCGCGGGTTCGTCTCCGGCGAGACGGCGACCTCGCGCCCGTCGCGGCCGCGCCCGATGACGAGCTTGCCGCCCTCGTAGTGCTTAACCTCGGGGTGGACGGGCGACCCGTAGCTCTGCCACGCCGTGTCTATGTGGCAGCAGAATCCCAGGCAGGGCAGGTCCTCGGCGCCGGCCGACGCAGGCCAGTGGGCCGTCACGTAGGCATGCTCGTCGACCTCGACGTCCTCGGCCCCAAGCTCGCGCAGGTCGGCCGCGATGACGTTCGCAATGTCGAACTGTGCCTCGGTCGAGGGAACGCGGTCGGCCGTCAGCGGGTTGGACTGGGACGGCACCTCGCAGTAGCGGATAAAGCGATCAAGAACATCAGACATGCAGGCTCATCCTTCTTTCCTCGAGGACGTGAGAGAATCCCCGCGCTCGATAATAAACCTCTGAACGAAAGAGCGCCCCCGCGGGCAGTGCCGCAGGGGCGCTGTGGGCGGCGAGGCGGCGACGAAGCCGCGGCGCCTTACGCGCAACCGCCCCTTAGACCTCGGAGACCGCGATGTCCACGTGCTCGCGCTCGGCGTCCGTGAGCCCCTCGTCGAAGAGGTGGCACGCGCACTTGTGGCCGGGCTTGACCTCGCGGAACTCCGGCGCACGCTCGCAGCAGACCTTCATGCAGTGGACGCAGCGGGTGTGGAAGACGCAGCCCGCGGGCGGGTTCGTCGGCGAGGGGACGTCGCCCTCAAGGACCTTCTTGTCCTGGATACGCTCGTGGCGGATGCGCGGGATGACGTCGAGCAGGGCCTTCGTGTAGGGGTGCAGCGGCTCACCGAAGAGGTCGTCCTTGCTCGCCAGCTCCATCGTGTGGCCGAGGTACATGACCATAACCGTGTCGGAGATGTGCTTGACGACCGAGAGGTCGTGGCTGATGAACACGTACGCGAGGCCGAGCTGCTCCTGAAGTTTCTCGAGCAGGTTGATGACCTTGGCCTGGACCGAGACGTCGAGGGCCGAGACGGGCTCGTCGCAGACGACGATCTCGGGCTCGAGGACGATGGCGCGGGCGATGCCGATGCGCTGGCGCTGACCGCCGGAGAACTCGTGCGGGTAGCGGTACTTGAACGCGAGGTCGAGGCCGACCGCCTCCATAATCTCCTCGACGCGGGCATCACGCTCGGCACGGGTCTTGTAGGTGCCGGCGATGTCGATGGGCTCGGCGATGATGTCGGCGACCGTCATGCGCGGGTTCAGCGAGGAGTACGGGTCCTGAAAGATGAGCTTCATCTTCTGGCGGGCACGGGTGAGCTCCTCGCCCTTGAGCTTGGTGAAGTCCACGCCGTCGAGCCAAACCTCGCCGGAGGTCGGCTCGGTCAGGCGCAGGACGCACTTGCCCGTGGTGGACTTGCCGCAGCCGGACTCGCCGACGATGGCGAAGGTCTCGCCGCGGTGAACCTCAAAGGAGGCGTCCTCGAGCGCGTGGACGCAGGCGTCGGACTTGGAGAACAGGCCCTTCTTGATGGGATAGTGCTTGGTGAGGTGCTCGACCTTAAGCACCACGTCGTTGTTGCGGGCGTCTTGCGACATGCTACTCCCCCCACTTCTGCGCGTCGAACATCCAGCAGGCCACGGTGTGGTTCTCGTCGCCGTCGACGGGCTTCACGAACGGGCACTCGTGGCGGCAGATCTCGCGGGCGTGCGGGCAGCGCGGGTGGAAGGGGCAGCCGGTCGGCAGCTCGTCGAGCATCGGGACGTTGCCGGGGATGGCGTAGAGCTCCTGGTCCGAGGTGTCGAGCGACGGGATGGAGTTGATGAGGCCGATGGAGTACGGGTGCTTAGGGTTGGTGAAGAGCTCGCCCGCGGTGGTGTACTCCACGAGGTGACCGGCGTACATGACGGCGACCCAGTCGGCCATCTCGGACACGACGCCCATGTCGTGGGTGATGAGCATGACGGCCGTACCGAGCTCCTGACGCATGCGATCGATGAGCTGCAGGATCTGGGCCTGGATGGTCACGTCGAGGGCCGTGGTCGGCTCGTCGCAGATGAGCAGCTCAGGCTGGCAGGCGAGCGCCATGGCGATCATCACGCGCTGGCGCATGCCGCCGGAGAGCTCGTGCGGGTAGCTCTTGAAGACCTTCTCGGGCGCGGGGATGCCCACGAGCTTGATCATCTGGAGGGCGCGGGCGTCGGCCTCCTTCTTGTCCATCTTGGGGTTGTGGACGAGGATGCCCTCGCGGATCTGCTGACCGGCGCGCATGACCGGGTTGAGCGAGGTCATGGGCTCCTGGAAGATCATTCCGATCTTGCTGCCGCGGAAGGGGCGCATCTCGTCGCGCGAGAGCTTGGCGAGGTCGGTGCCGCCGAGGTTGATGGAGCCGCCCACGATTTTCGCGGGGGGCTGCGGGAGCAGACCCATGATGGAGAGGGCCGTCATCGACTTGCCGCAGCCGGACTCGCCCACGACGGCCAAGGTCTCGCCGCGGCGCATAACGAAGCTGAGCTTGCGGATGGCCGGCAGCTCGCCGTCCTCCGTGAAGAGGGTCACGCAGAGGTCCTCGACATCGAGCAGGACCTCCGCCTTGGCGGCTTCGGCCTTCTGCCGCTCGATGAGGTCGGCGTACTCCTCGCGAAGCTCCGCGTTGAGGGAGACGTTCGTATCTTCACTCATGTGTATCTCCCCTCCTTAGGAGCGCATCTTGGGGTCGAGGGCGTCGCGCATGGCGTCGCCGAGCAGGTTGAACGCCATGACCGTGATGATGATGGCGATGCCAGGGATCACGGAGTAGTAGGTACAGGTCTGGATGTAGGGCTGGGAGGCGCTGATCATCTGGCCCCAGGAGCTCATCGGCGGCTGGACGCCGAGGCCGAGGAACGAGAGCGACGCCTCGGAGAGGATGGCGCTCGGGATGCCCAGGGTCGAGACGACGATCAGGGTCGAGATGCAGTTGGGCAGCAAGTGCTTCATGATGATGCGCATGGGCTTGCCGCCCGAGAGGATGCAGCTCTGGATGTACTCGGAGCCTTTGAGGCGCATGACGTCGCCGCGGATGAGGCGCGCCGTGGAGGTCCAGCTCAGAAGGCCGAGGGCGACGTAGAGGTTCACGAGGCCGGGTCCCATGGCGAACATCACGACGATGGCGAAGAGCAGGAACGGGAAACTCGAGAAGACCTGGATCACGAAGGAGATGACCGAGTCGACCTTGCCGCCGAAGTAGCCGGCGCAGACGCCCGCGGCGAAACCGATGACGAGTGCGATGGCCTGCGAGACGACGCCGACGGAAAGCGAGATGCGGCAGCCGTAGATGACGCGCGAAAGGATGTCGCGGCCGTACTCGTCGGTGCCGAACAGATGCGCCCCGCCAGGGGCCTGAAGCATGTTGGTGATTTCCTGGGCGTCCGGGTCGTAGGGCGCCAGCAGCGGCGCCAGAATCGCTATGAACGTGAGCAGGGCAACCACGACGAGGCAGACCATGCCGAGCTTGTTCTTCTTGAAGATGTTCCAGCTCACGGCCCAGTAGCTCTGGGCGCGCTTCTTGGCGCCGGCTCTGTCGGCCGCGATCGCGGCGGAGGCGTCGGCCGCGACGCGCTCGGCCTTCTGGACGCGGGAGTCGTTTTTATCGCTCGAAAGAAGTCCCATTAGTTGCTTTCCCCTCCCCCAAGACGGATGCGCGGGTCAACGACGGCGTACAGGATGTCGACAACAAGGTAGACCACGACGCAGATAAGCGCGATGTACATGACGCCGCCCTGAATAAGCGGCAGGTCGCGGGCGTTGATGGCGTCGAGCAGAAGCTTGCCCATGCCCGGCATGGCAAAGATGGACTCGATGAGGATGGAGCCCGTGAAGATGTCGCCGAGCTGCGTGCCCGCGATGGTGATGATGGGGATAAGCGCGTTGCGAAGCCCGTGGCGCAGGATGATGACCCATTTACGCACGCCCTTGGCCTCGGCGGTGCGCATGAAGTCCTGCGAGAGGACCTCGAGCATAGAGGTGCGCGTGACGCGGGCGATGGAGGCCGCGTAGCGCACGCCGAGGGCACACACGGGCAGGACGAACGCTTGCCAGGTCTTAATGCCCGAGAGCGGGAACCACTTGAGGGCGAGGGCAAAGACGATCTGGAGGATAACGGCCACCCAGAAGGCCGGCGCGCTGATGCCGAAGATCGAGATGGCCATGAGGACGCGGTCGGCCGCACGCCCGTGGTTAACGGCGGCTAGCACGCCCACCACAAGCCCCAGCGCCAAGGCGAAGAGATACGCAAAGCCCGCAAGCCTGACGGTCACGCCGAAGGCCTGCCCCATGAGCACCGCAACGTCCTTGCGCTGCGTGTACGAGGTGCCGAAATCGCCATGGAGCATGTTGCCGAGCCAGTTGATGAACTGCTCGAGCACAGGCTTGTTCAAACCCATCTGCTCCCTGACGCGCTGGATCGTGGCCTCATCGGCCATGTCGCCCACCATGACGCGCACGGGATCGCCCGGCACGATGTTGAGCACGAAGAACGTGATGGCGCTGATGGCGAAGATGACGCCTATGGCCAGCAAGATCCTCTTGATGAGATAGTCTCTCATCCTTGCGTCTCCTTTCTCACGCAGGGACGGGCACAGTCCCTCGGGCCCTGGGCCCCGCGCTTCTTCCAAACGCGTGCGCCCCGGAAGCGCTGATGCGCGACCGGAGCGCCCGTAAAACAGCCGAGATGAACCGTTACGCAGCGGTGTAGTCGGGATCGTCGGTGTCGACGTCGAGGTCGAAGAAGTGGTAGATGAGGTTGCCGCACTTGGCGTTCTTCACGTAGGACTTGGCGACGAAGGAGCCCTTGGGCCAGAACAGCGGGATGGTGGCGTAGTCCTCGTGGCAGATGATCTCGTCGGCCTGCTTGTAGAGGCTCGCGCGCTCGTCCTGGTCCTGCGAGACACGGGCGCGGGTAAGAAGATCGTCGACCTCGGAGTTGTTGTAGAACGAGGACTTCTTGGCGGCGTTGGAGCTGTAGAAGTAGGTGTACATGTGGTTGTCGGCGTCGGCGAACAGCGGGTACCAGCCGAGCGCGGTGAGTTCGAGGTTGCCGTCGGCCCAGTCGGAAGACCACACGCCATTGTCCTCGACGGAGAGGTTCATGGTGACGCCAATCTCCTTGAAGTAGGACTGGACGACCGTCATGTACTTCTCGTACTGGCCCTTGCGCACCTTGCAGTCGAGGGTGAGGTCCGAGACACCGGCCTCAGAGAGGAGCTGCTTGGCCTTCTCGGGGTCGTAGGCAAGGGTCGCGGAGTCGTCGTGGCCCGGGGTCGCGGGGGCGAGCCAGCAGCCGGCGGCCGTGCCGGCGCCGGCCAGCGTGTTGTCGATAAGGGCCTGGCGGTCAATGGCCAGCGAGAGGGCCTGGCGAACCTTGACGTCCTTGAGGTTGTCGGAGCTGAGGTTCAGGTTCACGAAGTGGACGCCAAGGGTGTCGTACAGCACGATGTCGTCCTTGACGTCGGCGTCGGCCTGGTACTGCGAAAGCAGGTCGGCGGAGAGGTCGCACCAGTCGATGTCGCCGTTCTTATAGGCCATGAGCTTGGTGTTGTTGTCGTCGTAGTAGATGATGTCGATCTCGTCGAGGGCAGGCTCGCCGTCGTGATAGTCGGCGAACTTCTCGAGGACGACCTCAGTGGTGTCGTCGTTGGAAGCGACCTTGTACTTACCGGTGCCGATGCAATCGGTGCCCCAGCCCCACTTGTCGCCGGCGGCCTCACAGGCGTCCTTCGGGAAGATCTGGGCGTAGGAGATGCCCAAGTTCGAGACGAAGGAGCTCATCGGCTCGGTAAGGGTGAAGGTGAAGTGGGTGTCGTCCTCGACGGTGAGGCCGGAAAGCTCGGTGGCGGTGCCAGCGAGCATCTCGGTCGCGCCCGCGATCTTGTCGTACATATAGGTGGACTTGGCGGCCGTGGCCGGGGTGAACATACGCTCGAAGGTGTACTTCACGTCGTTGGCGGTCAGCGTGGTGCCGTCGTGGAACTTGATGCCCTCCTTGAGGGTGCAGTGCAGGGTGAGGCCGTCGGACTCGAAGGTCGGAATCTCGGTGAGCAGGCAGGTGACGAGCTCGTTGTCCTCGGTCCAGCGAAGCGGGGCCTCGAAGATGGACTCGGAGATGGCGGCGGAGCCGGAGTTCGTGGACTTCTGCATGTCGAGGCCGAGCTTGGCGTTGGACTGGCCCCAGCGCAGGATCTTCTTCTTAGCGCCGTCGGAGCTGGAGCTAGAGTCGCTCGAAGAGCCGCAGGCGGCAAGGCCGGCGACGGAAGCGGCGGCAAGCCCCCCCTTGAGGAAGTTGCGGCGAGAAACGCTGTGCATCATGATGCGAACCTTTCTGTCTGGTCTGCGCGCGTCCCTTTTCGCGCGCATCACGCACCTGCAAATGTGGCGAACAATAGCCGCCGTGAGCAGGCACTAGTTCATTATTGGGAAGACGGCTGTATAGGTAAGTCCTTGTAACATGCTTTCAAAGAAAATGCCGCTCAACCCACCGCGAACGGCGCTTTTACGGTCGTTTGATTCGTAACCTGAAACACAAAGGCCACATCGGCGAAGACCGCCTCGCATGGGTACCGCCCGCAACCGCCGTCGGGCCGGTTCCCGCAACGCACTGCCAATAAGAGCGCAACGCAAAAAGGGCCGCCCGATAACGGACGGCCCTTCTTCAGGCAAAAACACGTGAGGGAGTTACTCCTCGACGGTCTCCTCGGCCTCGGCGGCCTCCTCGGCCGGCTTCTCGGACTCGGGGAGAGGCTTGACCTCAACCTCGGTGCCGAGGGTCTCGGCGGCGGCCTTCATGGAGAGGGAGATACGACGACGGTCGAGGTCGATCTCCATGACCTTCACCTGGACGGTGTCGCCCACGGTGCAGACCTGGGA
>CAVJHQ010000066.1:0-13468 GCA_963649365.1 Alloprevotella sp. | reverse complement strand
TTACCTTGCACACTTTTCCGAGATTCTGCGTGCACGATTGAGATTTTGATGGCTAAATTTGGGAGTGCGCCCAGAGCTTTCCTGGGCTTTTGCAACGGCTGGCGCCGTTCGACGGGCATCGCTACTCGCGCAATGCCCGAAATGGCACGCAGAATCTCGAAAAAGTGTGCAGCAGACGCCCCGCGAGCACGATTTAAACGCTTCAAGGCCTTGTTAACGTGCAACGCGCCCGCCGGCACCGAACGGGTGCCGGCGGGCGCGCATCATGAGCGGTAACCCTAAGCGGAGGCGACCAGGCGATGGGCGGGGCGCCCTCGCATCACCCCGTGTTCTGCAGGCCGGCGGCCACGCCGGAGACGGTGCAGAGGATGAGGTAGATGAAGCGCTCCTTGTCCTCGGGCGTGAGCTCGTCGCCCTTGGTGCGCAGCGTCCGCAGCACGAGCGCCTGCGTGACGGACAGGACGTTGACGAACGGCAGGCGCATGCGGATGACGGGGCCGAGCACGCGGCGGTGCTGCAGCGGCCACTCGTCGCCGACGATGTCGAGGACCCACTTGCGGGTGAGCTCCATCTCGTCGAGGACCTTCTTGTTCAGGTCCTCGCGGTCGCCGAGCGCCAGGTAGATCTTGCCGATGCGCTCGTCGGTCTTGGAGAGCGACATCTCGATGTTGTCGATGAAGGTCGCGAAGACCGGCCACTCCTTGTAGGCGGCCTGGAGCAGCTCGAGGTCGCCCACCTTCTCGCACGCCGTGCCCAGGCCGTACCACGCGGCCAGGTTGATGCGCGCCTGGCTCCAGGAGAAGATCCAGGGGATGGTGCGCAGGTCGTCCAGGGACTTGGCGCCCAGGCCGCGCTTTGCCGGGCGGCTGCCGATGGGCATGAGGCCGACCTCGGCGAGCGGCGTGACCGTGCTGAACCAGGAGGCGAAGTCCTCGGTGTTGAGAAGGTCGAGGTATCGCTCGTGCGAGGCCTCGTCCAGCTGCGCGCCGAGCTCGGCGTACTTCTCGGTGGAGTCGGTGTTCGTCCACTCAACGGAAGGCGCGCTCTGCAGCAGCGTGGCGCCGGCCACGGACTCGACGTGGCGACGCGCCAGCACCGGGTCGCCGTAGCGGGCGAAGATGACCTCGCCCTGCTCGGTGAGCTTGAAGCGGCAGTTGACGGAGCCCTTGGGCTGCGAGAGGACGGCGCGGTTGGCCGGGCCGCCGCCGCGGCCCACGGCGCCGCCGCGGCCGTGCATGAGGATAAGGTCGATGCCGTTGGCGTCGGCCCACTTGGCGATGGCGGCCTGGGTCTTGTGGAGCGCGAGCGTGGCCGAGGTCGGGCCGGCGTCCTTCGAGGAGTCGGAGTAGCCGAGCATGACCTCGAGGCGGCCGCCCGTCTCGCTGAGGCGGCGACGGACCTCGGGGAGCTTGATCATCTCGTCGAGCGTGTCCACGGCGCCCAGAAGGTCCTCGAGCTGCTCGAAGAGGGGCACCACGTCGAGCACGGGAACGTCGTCCTCGTGCGCGAAGGCGAGGCGGGCGAGCTCGTAGACGTCGGCCACGTTCTGCGCGGACTTGGTAAAGGAGATGATGTAGCGGCGGGCGGCGTCGACGCCGTTCTTGCGCTGGATCTGGCCGATGGCGCGGAAGGTGTCGAGCACCTCGTGCGTCATGGGCTGCAGCTCGCCCCGCTCGCCCGAGCGGCCGTGCTCCTTGATGTCGGCCAGCGCGCGGGAGTGGACCACGGAGTGCTGGCGGAACTCCATCTCGACCATGTGGAAGCCGAAGGACTGCGCCTGCCAGATGAGCTTCTGGACCGGGCCGTAGGCCGTGCGCGCGGCGCCCGCCTCGGCAAGGGAGTCCTGAACGATGCGCAGGTCGGCGATGTACTCGTCGCAGTCGGCGTACATGACGTCGGCCGTGCGGTCGATGGTGGCGCGCAGGCGCTCGGCGATGACGAGCATGCAGGCGCGGTGGAGCTCGGAGGCCGAGATGCCGATGGCGCGGCCGGTGATGGCCTCGCTCATCTCGCACTGGTGGCTCCAGAGGTTCATGAGCTTCTTGGACGGCTCGGTCGAGATGCCGTCCATGGTGAGGTTGCGGCCGATGAAGTGCGTGGCGTCGGCCAGGGTCTCGAGCATGTGGACGCGGTACTTCTCGGCGACGGCGCGGCTCACCTTGGCGGTGACGTTGGGGTTGCCGTCGCGGTCGGAGCCGATCCAGCTGCCGGGGTGGAAGAACGCGGGGCAGACGGGCGGCACGGTGCCGGCCTTCTCGCCGAGCTCCCAGTCGTCGAAGCGGCGGTAGACCTCGGGCACCATCTCGAAGAGGGTGTTGTCGAAGATGTCGATGATGGTGTCGGCCTCCTCGACGGGGGTCGGCTTCTTGTGCGCGATGGGGCTCGTGCGGAAGAGCGCGTCGATCTCCTGCAGCAGCATCCGCTCGTTCTCGAGCGCGGCGACGCCGCCCAGGCCCTCGTGCTTCTCGAGCAGGCCGGCGATGCGGCGGATCTTGCCCTCGACGGCCTTGCGGCGCGCCTCGGTGGGGTGGGCGGTAAAGACGGGGCGGAACTCGAGGCGGTTGAGCAGGGCGTTGGCCTTGCCGCGGCCGCACTCGTCCACGAGCTGGCTGTACGCAACGGTAAGATCGTTGATGGGGTCGGCCGCGTCGGCGACGGAGACCTCGCTCTCGCGCTTGCGCAGCGACTTCACGCGGTAGTTCTCCTCGCAGATGTTGGCGAGGTGGAAGAACGTGACGAAGGCGCGCATGAGCAGCGTGGTGTTGTGCTCGTCGAGCTCCTTGATGATGTCGGCCATGTCCTCGAAGGCCTCGTGCTCGGCCGGCGACTCGTCCGCGTCGTCGCTCATCGCGATGGCGTCGAAGAGCAGCACGTCGAAGATGGCGCGCAGGTCCTGGTCGGCCTCCTCGAGCACCTTTCGCACCAGGCGCAGGAAGAGCGCCATGTTGTTGCGGATCTGCTCCGGGACGTCCACGCCCCGGAGCGCCCCGAGGGCGGCCTCCTCCTCGATGGTGAGCTTCGTTTTTGTCAACGCGTCTCCCTCCGTGGGGCCGTCTGGGCACGAAGATGCCCGCGCGGCATGGTTTGACGCTTCATACCTTACCGCGACGGACGCCCGACAACCGTCCGCCGACTAAAAACGGCCGTTGGCGAAACAATGAGTTCACCGTCGAGAGGGCCTGTGGGAGGAGGGACCCCGCCTGCGCTGGTCTACAATCGAGGCTTGCAAAGCGATCAGAAAGGTGCCGTGACATGGCTGACAGCCCTGTGAAGAAGCTCGCGCTCAAGGTGGAGGGCAAGAAGGCCAAGCCGGCGAAGGCGGGGCGAGGCTCCGGCAAGGGCGCCTTCGGCGCGGGCCGGGGCGCCTTCGGCGGGCGACGCGGCCCGGGCGTCGCGGGCGTCCTCGCGGGACGCGGCAAGAAGGGCGCGGGGCCGCACGGCGACGCGTCCGGCGCCGCGGGCGCGGAGGGCGCGTCCGGAACGGCGGGCGTCGCCGGGGCCGCGGGCACGGCCGGCGGGGCCGGCGCGGCGGGCGTCGCCGCCGGGCAGGGAGCTGCCGCCGGGAAGCCCCGCAAGCAGCCGGGCTTCCTGCGGCGCGCGGCCAACAAGTGGTGGGACCGCCTGATCGGCGCCGTGTTCGGCGGCCAGGAGTCGGCCCGCTCCGAGCAGTACCTCTCGCACCAGACCACGCGCGACTACGTCCTCAACACCGCCGGGCAGGCCGCCTGGGGGGCGCTCTTCCCCCTTCTTACCATGGTCTGCACCTGGATCGTGGGCGCCGAGGACGCGGGCCTCTTCTCCATGGCCTTCACCATCGGCACGCTGCTGCTGTTCCTGGCCAACTTCGGCACGCGCACCTACCAGGTGTCCGACATCGACGAGATGCAGACCTTCTCCGACTACCAGGCGCACCGCGCCATCACCTGCGCGGCCATGATGCTCGTGGGGTGGGCGTACTGCCGGCTTCGCGGCTACGCAGACCCGATGATGTCCATCTGCATGGGCGTGCTGGCCTTCCGCGCCATCGACGGCTTCGCCGACGTCTACGAGGGGCGCCTGCAGCAGAAGGACAAGCTCTACCTGGCCGGGCTCTCGCAGGCGCTGCGCTGCGCCGGCTCGTTCGCCGTGTTCGTCGTCGTACTTCTCCTCACGCGCAACCTCGCGTGGGCGAGCTGGGGCATGGCCATCGGGGCCGCGGCGTCGCTCGTGCTTCTCACCGTCCCGCTCGCGCTCTTCGAGACGGAGCGCGGCGGGATGCCGAGCCCCCGGCGCGTGGGCGAGCTCTTCGCCGCGTGCTGGCCGCTCTTCGCGGCGCTCTTCCTGTACAACGTGATCGACTCCATGCCCAAGTTCGCCATGGAGGGCGCGCTCAGCTACGACAACCAGCTGTACTACAACGCCATGTACTTCCCGGCGCACACGATCCTGATGATCAGCGCCTTCATCTACAAGCCGCAGCTCGTGCGCCTCGCGCGCATCTGGGACGACCCCGAGAAGCGCCGGCGCTTCGATTTGCTCGTCCTCGCGATGATCGGGGTGATCGCGCTCACCACCGGGGCGATGGCGCTCTTCATGGGAACGGCCGGCATCCCGCTGCTCGGCATCATGTACGGGCTCGACTTCGAGCAGTTCCGCAGCCTCGTGTACGTGATGGTGGGCACGGGCGGCGTCTGCGCGTGCATCGACTTCCTGTACCAGATCGTCACGGTGCTGCGCGCCCAGGGCGAGGTGACGCTCTACTACGGGGCGGCGTTCGTGTTCAGCGTGCCCGTGTCGATGCTGCTGGTCAACTTCGCGGGGCTCTCCGGCGCCGTCGTGGGCTCGCTCGTGTGCATGGCGATCCTGCTGCTTCTGCTGGTGCTCCAGTACTTCACGATCCGCAGCCGCATGGCGAAGGAGTACTAGGGGCGCCGGGCGCCGGGGCCGCTCCGGGCGCCGGGGCGACGCCGGGCGCCGGGGCGACGCCGGGCGCCGGGGCCGCTCCGGGCGCCGGGGCACCGGGCGCCGGGGCAAATCATCTCGAGGTGGCGCCACCTCGAGCCGAACTGCCCCGAGGTGGCGCGAAAACGCAAAGAAAAACGCTCGAGGTGGTGCCGCGGACACCACCTCGAGCGTTTTTTGAAGCGCGCGGCCGAGCCGCCCCCGGGCCGCACGCGCGGCCGAGCCGCCCCCGGGCGCCGCCTGCGCGGGCGCCTAGTCGAGCTCCTTGGCGCCGGTGTAGAGCTGCCAGTACTCCCCTCTTTGCGCGATGAGCTCGTCGTGCGTGCCGCGCTCCACGATCCGGCCGCGCTCGAGCACCATGATGGCGTCGGCGTTGCGCACGGTCGAGAGCCTGTGCGCGATCACGAAGACGGTCCGCCCGCGCATGAGCGCGTCCATGCCGCGCTGGACGAGCGCCTCGGTGCGCGTGTCGATGGAGCTCGTGGCCTCGTCGAGGATGAGCACCGGCGGGTCGGCCACGGCCGCGCGCGCGATGGCGATGAGCTGCCGCTGGCCCTGGGAGAGGTTCGCGCCGTCGGCCACGACCGGCGTGTCGTAGCCGCGCGACATGCGCGAGATGAAGCCGTCGGCGTTGGCCACGCGCGCCGCCGCCCGGACCTCCTCGTCGGTCGCGTCGAGCTTGCCGAACCGGATGTTGTCCGCGATGGTGCCCGCGAAGAGGTGCGTGTCCTGCAGGACGATGCCGAGCGAGGAGCGCAGCGACTCCTTGGAGATGTCGCGCACGTCGATGCCGTCGTAGGTGATCACGCCCCCGCGCACGTCGTAGAAGCGGTTGATCAGGTTCGTGATGGTCGTCTTTCCCGCGCCGGTGGAGCCCACGAAGGCGATCTTCTGGCCCGGCTTGGCAAAGAGCGAGAGGCCCTTGAGCACGGTCTTCTCGGGACGGTAGCCGAAGTCGACGTCGTAGAAGCGCACGTCGCCCGCGAGCGGCACGTCCTCGCCGTCGATCCGCCAGGCCCAGCCGTCGGCGCCCGACGCGCTTCTCGCCGCCTGGGCCTCGGAGCGCACGAGCCTGACCTCGCCCTCGTCGACCTCGGGCTCGATCGCCATCGCGCCGAAGATCCTCTCGGCGCCGGCAAGGGCGGTGAGAAGGAAGTTGCCCTGCTGCGTGAGCTGGACGAGCGGCTGGCACGCCTGGCGAACGAACACCAGGTAGGACGCCAGGCTGCCCACGTCCATGGACCCCGAGAGCGCGAGCAGCGCGCCCGCCACGGTGACCACGCCGTAGTTCACGTAGCTCACCGAGACCGTCGCCGGGACCATGGTGGAGGCGTACGCCTGGGCCGTCGTGCCCGTGCGGCGCAGCTCGTCGTCGAGCTCCCCGAACCCCGCGATCGCCGCCGGCTCGTGGTTGAAGCACTTGACCACCTTCTGCCCGGCGCACATCTCCTCGATGTAGCCGTCGAGCGCGCCCAAGGTCTCCTGCTGCGCCTTGAAGTACCCGCGGCTGCGGGCCCCGGCGCGGCGCACGTAGGCGACGATGGCGACGTCGCACACGAAGGTGACGAGCGTGAGGCGCCAGTCGAGCACCATGAGCAGGACGAAGGTGCCCACGGTCTGGATCAGCGCCTGGACGCCGCCGGCGAAGCTGTTGTTCAGGGCCTCCGAGACGGTGTCGACGTCGTTGGTGAAGAGGCTCATCACGTCGCCGTGGCGCGTCGAGTCGAAGTACGAGAGCGGCAGGCGCAGCAGGTGCTCGAAGAGGTCGCGGCGGATGTCGAAGACGACCTTCTGCGCCGCGCGGACCATGACCTGCGTGTAGCCCGCCGCCGACGCCACGCCCACGGCGTAGATGGCGGCGGTGGCCGCGACGAGACGAACGAAGCCCTGGTAGTCGCCGGCGCCGACCGCGTTGACGACCGGCTTGATCATGTACGTGCCGGCCAGGTTCGCCCCGCCCGAGAGCGTGACGAGCACGGCCACGGCGAAGAGCTGGTACTTCGCGTGGCCCATGTAGGCCAGAAGCGCCCGCAGCGTGCGGCGCAGGTCCTTCGGGCGCTTGGGCGCCCCTCCCTTGGCCGCCATCTAGGCCACCTCCCCATCGGTATCCTTGCTTTCCGGCGCGGGCCTGGCCGCGTCGGCGACGCCCTGCGACTCGCAGAGCTCCTGGTAGATCGGGTCGCCGGAAAGAAGCTCCGCGTGCGTGCCCTGCGCATGCACGCGCCCGTCCTCGAGGATCACGATCTTGTCGGCGTCCATGACCGAGGCCACGCGCTGGGCGATCACGATCTTCGTCATGCCGTCAAGCCCGGCGAGCCCGGCGCGGATCTTCGCGTCGGTGGCCATGTCGACCGCGCTCGTGGAGTCGTCGAAGATAAGGACGCGCGGGCGCTTGAGCAGGGTCCGCGCGATGCAGAGGCGCTGCTTCTGCCCTCCCGAGACGTTGACGCCGCCCTGGCCGAGGTCCCCGTCGAGGCCGCCGACGCGGTCCAGGAACTCGTCGGCGCAGGCCACGCGGCACGCCTCGAGCAGCTCCTCGTCGCTTGCGTCCGGGTTGCCCCAGCGCAGGTTGTCGCGGACCGTTCCCGAGAAGAGCACGTTCGCCTGCAGCACGACGCCCACGGCGTCGCGCAGCGCGGCCAGGTCGTAGTCGCGCACGTCCCGCCCGCCGACGAGCACCTGCCCGGCGCTCGCGTCGTAGAGGCGCGCGATCAGCTGCACGAGGGTCGTCTTGCCCGAGCCCGTGCCGCCGAGGATGCCCACGGTCGAGCCCGCCTCGAAGCTGAGGTCGACGCCCTCGAGCACGTTCTTCTCGGCATCGGCGCTGTACTTGAAGTCGACGCCGGAAAACTCGACCGAGCCGTCGGCCACCTCGCGGAGGGCGACGTCGGGCTCCGGGGACGTGATGGCGGGCACCTCCTCCTCGACCTCCCGGATGCGCTCGATGCTCGTGAGGGCGCGCGCGAGGAGAAGGAAGACGTTCGAGATCATCATCAGCGAGTTCATGACCAGAAGGACGTAGCTCATGAAGCCGGTGAGCGTGCCCACCTGCAGCCTGCCGGCAAGGATCAGGTTGCCGCCCACCCACAGGAGCGCCGTGGCCGAGACGTACATGCTGAGCTGGAAGACGGGCGTGTTGAGCACCGCGCCCTTGAAGGTGCGCGTGGCCGTGTCCGCGAGCGCGGCGTTGACCTCGGCGAAGCGCTCGGAGACGTAGCCCTCGCGCACGTAGGCCTTGATGGCCCGGATGCCGACGAGGTCCTCCTGCAGGGCGTCGTTGAGGGAGTCCATGGTGCGCTGGAGCACGCGGTAGAGCGGCCCCACGCGGCGCACGATGAGCCAGAGCGCGACGGCGAGGAACGGCAGGACCACGAAGAAGACCACGGCGAGCTCGGGCGACATGAAGCAGCTCATCACGAGGCCCATCACGAGCATGATCGGGCTGCGCATCAGGGGGCGGAAGCCGTTGACCATGGCGTTCTGGATGACCGTGACGTCGGTGGTCATGCGCGTGACGAGCGAGGAGGCGTCGAAGCGGTCGAGGTTCTCGAAGGCGTACGCCTGCACGCGGGCGAACTCCTCGCGGCGGATGTTCGAGGCCAGCCCCGTGGTCGCGCGCGCCGAGAAGCGCGCGAAGCCCTGGCCGAAGAGCAGCGCGCCGAGCGAGCAGGCGATCATCGCCGCGCCGCAGCGCCAGACCACGGCGGCGTCGCCCGCGAGCACGCCGTCGTCGACGACGAAGGACATGAGGACGGGGATGAGCAGCTCGAGGCACGTCTCGATGCAGATGAACACGGCGGCGAGGGCGGCGTCGCGGCGATACGGGCCGAAGCTCTTCGCGAGCCACTGGATATTAGTCATCGAGGCCCACCGCCTCGTGGCCGTAGGCGGCGCGCGCCAGGTTCCGGTAGCCGCGGCGCAGGTAGCCGCGGAACTGCTCGCGCTCCTCGGGCGAGAAGCCCTCGAGCAGCACGTCCTGCTGCTCGTCGCAGCAGGCGTCCCAGGCGGCCGCGACCTTCTTGCCGGCCGGGGTGGCGAGGTACTCCTTCTTTCGGCGGTCGGAGCCGGCGCGGCTCTGGACGAGGCCCTCGCGCTCGAGCGCCTCGAGCATGCGGCAGGCCGTGGCCGGGTCGAGCTCGAAGAAGTCGGCGACCTCGCGCTGCGTGGCGGCGCCGTGCAGGGCGATGTAGACGACGAGCTTGGGCTGGCCCGGGCCCATGCCGAGCTCGTGGATGCGCGGGCGCAGGTACGCGCGCTGCGCCTGGAACAGCCGGTAGACGAGCATGTGGAAGTCGGTGAGCGACCGGCCGCGCTTCTTCCCGGAGGGCCCCGGGGTCTGTTCGGTCATGCGAAACTCCTTGCGATGACAATAATTGCCAACGCAAGAGAATACGCCGATTCATTGGCATGTCAAGGATGTTGCGCGGGGCAGGCAGGCGGAGCCGGCAGCGCGGGGGGCCGGCAGGCGCGGCGAGCGGGGGCCGGCAGGCGCGGGGGCCGGCAGTGCGGCGAGAATGGCGCCGAGGTGGCGCCGGCGCGGCGAGAAAACCGCCGAGGTGGTGCCGGCGAGGCGAGAAAGCCGCCGAGGTGGTGCCCATTTGGTCGTTGAAACGCTCCAAGTGGTGCAAATCAAGCCATTTGAGCGCTTCAAGTGGTGCTCAGGGCACCACCTCGGCGCCAGGAGGACGCGCAAGGCCGGAAGCCAAGCCAAGGATCCCGCGGGCGCCGGGGCCGAGGCGGCGCCCGCGCCCGGGCGAGCTCGCCCTCCCCTTAGCCCCGCCGCAGCAGGGCGAGGAAGTGGCGGTCGGCGCCGGGGATGGCGGTGCGGCGGCTCGACGTGAGCTTGAAGCCGGCCCCCTCCGGCGCGGCGAGAAACGCCTCGACGACGGCCTCGTCCTCCTCGCGGAGCACCGAGCAGGTCGAGTAGGCCAGCCGCCCGCCGGGCGCCACGCGCCGGGAGGCCGCGCGCAGGATGGACAGCTGGAGCCCGGCGAGCTCGGGCACGGCGTCCTCCCTCAGCGACCACGCGATCTCGGGATGGCGCGAGAGCGTGCCCGTCCCCGAGCACGGCGCGTCGACGAAGACGACGTCGAAGGCGCCTTCGACGCGGCCGAGCGAGCGGCCGTCGTCGCAGACGCACGTCACGCGGCCCGCCACGCCGGCCTCGGCCATGCGCCGGGCCGCGAGCCCGGACTTCTTCGCGTCGACCTCGACCGAGACGAGGCGCGCGCCCGCGGCGGCGAGCAGGATCGACTTGGTGCCGCGCCCCTGCCCGACCTCAAGCACCTGGTCGTCCGGTGTTACACCAATGCTTGCAACAACCTCCTGGGCGGCGAGGTCGCAGGGCAGGACGTCGCAGGAGGCGACCAGCCCCGTCGCGTTGAGCGCCGCGGGGCGGCCGAGGACGAAGGAGCCGGGGACCGGCCCGTCGGAAGGCTCGCAGCCCGCGTCGGCGAGAAGCCCGCGCGTCTGCCCGACGTCGTGCTTCGCAGGGTTTGTTGCAACACTTGCACAAAGCGGCTCGAGCGCCGAGGCGGCATACGACGCCGCACCCTGCGCCCCCAGGTCCTCGAGCGTGCGCGCGGCGAGCCACACGGGCAGCGCGCCCACGCGGCAGAGGTCGTCGACGGACACGGCACCGGAGGCGAGCCTTCCCCGCGCGGCGGCGAGCGCCGGCGCGTCCTCGTCGGCCACGCGCCGCAGGACCGCGTTACCAAGGCCGGCGGCCCGCCTGCTCGCGCTTCTCACCAGCTCGACGCCCTGGCTCACGGCGACCTGCGTCGGCGTGTCCAGGTACAGGATCTCGAACGCGGCGACGCGCAGGGCGTCGCGGACGAGCGGCTCCAGGGCGGAGCGGGCGCGCAGGTGGCCGTTGACCACGCGGTCGAGCTCCCCGCGGGCGGCCACGGCCCCGAGCACGAGGCGCGTCGCGAGGGCGCGGTCGCGCGCGTCGAGCGCCTCCATGACCGGCGACTCGCGCAGCAGGTCGCGGGCGCGGGCGTCTCGGCGGCGGCACTCGGAGAAGAGCCTGAGGGCGGCGCGGCGGGCAGGGGCGAGGCGTGTGGAGGGCATAAGGGGTTTCTTTCTGTAAGGAACCCGCCGCCCGGATGCGAGCGGCGGGTCATCCGTGGCTGCCGCCTGGCCCGGCGGCAAGTAAACAGAGGGTCGTCGGGACGCGGGCCGGTTAGCCGACGCAGGCCGGCTAGCCGACGCGCTCCCAGGAAAGCTCGCCGCGCAGGCCCGCGGCCCAGGAGGCCACGGGCATCTCCTTCTTTCCGTCCGGCTTGACGGAGAGGAGCTCGAGCGCGCCGTCGGCGCAGCCGAGCAGCACGCGCTTCTTGCCGGCCTCGACGGAGCCCTGCGGGACCTGGGCGCCCTCGGCCGCGCGCGCCGCCATGACGCGCACGCCCTTGCCGGCCACCGACGCGCGAGCCGGCGCCGTGTCCCCGGAAGCCTGGACGCGCAGCGCGTTGGCGCGCACGCCGTCGGCCGGGTCGAGCAGCATCTCGTCCTTCTTGACCTTCGCCGCGACGGTGACGCCGGCGGGGTCCTGCTCATGCCACTCGACGGTTCCGTCGGCGAGCGCGGGCAGCACGCCCACCAGGGCCTCGGCGCCGCGCTCCGCGAGCTCGGCCGTGAGCTCGGAGGTGCCCTTCTCCCCCACCTCGACGCTCACCTGGGCGCACCAGGCGCCGGCGTCCAGGTCGTGGGCCACGCGCATGATCGAGACGCCCGTGCGCTCGTCGCCGGCGAGGATCGACCGCTGGATCGGCGCCGCGCCGCGCCAGCGCGGCAGGAGCGAGGCGTGGACGTTGACGGCGCCGAGCGGGGCCGCCTCGAGCACGTCGTCGGGCAGGATGCAGCCGTAGGCCACCACGCAGATGACGTCCGGGGCCACGTCGCGGATCGCGGCCTTGGCGACGTCGACCATCCGGCTCGTCTCGAAGACGTCGAGCCCGAGCTCGAGCGCCTTGGCCTTGACGGGCGACGGGACGAGCTTCTTTCCGCGGCCGCGGACCGCGTCCGGGCGCGTGAAGACGAGCGGGACCTCGTGGCCCGCCTCGACGATGGCCTGCAAAGAAGGGACGGCGAACTCCGGCGTCCCCATGAACACGACGCGCATGCGCCTCTCCTTAGAACGAATCCCAGCTCATAAGCCGTGCAAGGTTTCCCGCGCCGGCCTCGTCGCCCTTGCGGTACGGCGCGGCGCCGGCGGCGTCACCGCCCTCGCGGTACGACCACGCGCCGGCTTCGCCGCCTTGCGGGGCGACCCGGCGCCGGCCCGAGGGCCCGCGCGCTACTCCTCGACCTCGGTCTCGCCGGGGCGGGCGCCCGCGGACAGCGCCTCGTCGTACTCGCGCAGGGCCTCGGCGCGCTTGATCGGGCTCAGGTGGTCGACCATCGTCACGCCGTGCAGGTGGTCGATCTCGTGCTGGAGGCAGACCGCCATGAGGTTGCCCTCGGCCTCGTACTGCAGAAGGTCGCCGTCCAGGTCGTAGGCCTGCACGACCACGTGCGAGGGGCGCGTGACGTTGACGCTGATGCCCGGGAAGCTGAGGCAGCCCTCCTGGAAGTCGCGCGGGTCCCCGTCGGCCGCGACGATGCTGGGGTTGATGAGCACGTAGGGGTTCTTCTTGCTGCCCTTGCCGGCGTAGTCGCAGTCGATGACCACGAGCTGCTTGAGCACGCCCACCTGCGGGGCGGCCAGGCCGCAGCCCTCCGCCGCGTACATGATCTTGAGCATGCGGTCGGCGAGCTTCTTCACCTCGCGGTCGATGGTCTGGATGGGCTCGCACTCGCTCTGCAGCGCCTCGTTGGGGCTGAGCACGATATCGTCCAAAAGGCCCATGCGGGTCTCTCCTTTCTAAGACGCGGCGAGAAGCGCTCCTCTCGCCGCCGAGGCCGGCCTGCGCCGCGCCGCGCGCAAGGGCGCCGCGAGCCGCCGGCTACATCATGTCGTATGCGTCGATGTCCACAGACATGTTAATGCCTTTGAGCGCGCCGAGGGAGGAGACGGCGGCCCCGAGCACGCCGCCGAGGTCGGCGTCGACGGGCGCCTTGACCATCACGTGGCGGCGGAAGTTGTCCTTAACGCGCGCCTTCACGCAGTCCGTGGGGCCGAGGACCTCCCAGCCGGGCTTCTCTCCGACGGCCGCGCGCACGGCGTCGGCGAGCGCCTTCGACGCCATGCGGCACGCGGCGTCCGACTTGCCCCAGAGGACGGCGTTGCCCAGGCGGCTGTACGGCGGGTAGCCCGCCTCCTTGCGCTCGGCGAGCTCGGCCTCCAGGAAAAGCGCCCGGTCATGGGACTCGACGGCCCGCATGGCGGGGTGGCTCGCCCAATAGGTCTGCACGATGACCTGGCCGGGGTTCTCCCCGCGGCCCGCGCGGCCCGCCACCTGCTCGAGGAGGTCGTAGGTCCTCTCGGCAGCGCGGAAGTCGGGCAGCTTGAGCATGGTGTCGGCGTTGATCACGCCCACGAGCGTGACCTCGGGGAAGTCGAGGCCCTTGGCGATCATCTGCGTGC
>CAVJHQ010000065.1:0-13578 GCA_963649365.1 Alloprevotella sp. | reverse complement strand
GGTTCGGGCATGGGCGTTCCTCTCATCTGGTTTGAATGGCTCCATGCTAGCACGAAGAGGTGACGAGTAAAACACATGTTCTGATTTGAATTGCGGCCGAGATAAGATTTATCTAGATTTTGGCATCAAAGCGTCCCTGGGGGCCTTCTGTTTTAAAGCAACCGAAATTGCCGTTCTGGTATTGCTCGATAAGAAACAAGTGTTCTATATCCGAATGAATGCGGTAGAATTGGATTGTTGTCACGTTGTGCGGATACCATAGGTGTCAGCTAAGTCGCAGTAGAGGGGTGGAATGTGTCGGCGCCGGGAGTTGTCTATACGCAAGGCTGGGTTGTTGATTTGATACTCAACTTGGTTGGGTATATGCCCGACGCGGACCTGACGGCCGGGTGTATTGTTGAGCCTTCCTGTGGTGACGGGGCTTTCTTGGTCAAAATCGTCGATCGTCTTTGTGCAAGTGCGATTTCAAGAGGTAAGTTCGAAACTGATGTCCTGGCAAAGTGCATTAGAGCTTTTGATATTGACCCAATTGCCGTTTCGAAAAGCCGTGCTGTTGTAAGAGACTCTTTGATTGCGAATGGTCTTTTTCCCGAGGCTGCCGAAAAAATAGCTGAGTTATGGGTGCGTGAGGCGGATTTCTTGCTCTCCGACTCATTCCGGGCACGCTGGGTTGTGGGAAATCCACCTTATATTCGTGCATCAAAGATTGATCGCTCGAATCGCGCTTGTTATAAGGATACTCTCACTACGATGACGATGGGTACTGACCTATACGTTGGTTTCTTCGAAAAGGGGCTACGCCTTCTCGAAGAGGAGGGGGTACTCTGTTATATCTGCTCTGATAGGTGGCTTCAGAACCGTTATGGTGCAAAACTTAGATGTTTTATGGCTGATGGTTTTGAGCTTGTCTCACATGTCCGTCTCCATGATGTAGATGCTTTTGTCGATGAAGTGGCCGCATATCCTGCCATTTCTTTGATACGGCGCGGCGCCGGCCGATGCATCAGGTATGCGGACGGCCTAGATTTTTCTCAGATTAAGAGTGAGGCGCTGCTTTCATGGTTGCGAGGCGACAAATGTCAATGTGACCTTGCTTCATGTTCGGAGGTGCCGTCGATAAAGGGTTCTGGCCCTGTTGCTCTAACCTCGTCCGATACGCTGAAAATGCTCTCTGAGATATCTCGAAAGTATCCAACCATTGAGGACGCGGGCGTTTCGCTCGGTATTGGAATGGCTTCCGGATGTGACGAGGTCTACATAACGGAGGATCCAAGTGTGGCGGAAGAGGACAGGCTTCTGCCGCTTTTCTACATGAAGGACTGGCGTTCGGGCAAGAGGAATATCAAAAAATGGCTTGTTAATCCGTGGGATTCCGACGGTTCGCTTGTGTCTTTGTCCGATTACCCGAGAATGGGTCATTATTTCAGAAACAATGAGGACAAGCTGAAAAAACGAAGAGTTGCAAGAGACAATCCTGATGCTTGGTATCGGACATTGGATAAGCCGAAATTTGAGCTTTTTGGTCAGGAAATGCTGCTATTCCCAGACATGGCGGCAAAGGCCGATCCTGTCTATAGCGACGGTTCAAAATATCCCCACCACAACTGTTATTGGGTTACTTCTAGTGAATGGGATGTAAAGGCCCTTGGCGGCCTGCTGATGAGCGACATTGTAGCCAGCTACGTGGATGCCTACGGAGTCAAGATGCGCGGCAAAACGTTACGGTTTCAAGCGCAGTATTTGAGGCTCGTGCATATACCTAGGTTTGACCAGATAACGGATAAGACTAGACAAAATTTGTCTGATGCTTTTTCAAGCGGCGATCGTGATGCGGCGAATCGTGCGAGTTTTGCTGCTTATGGATTGGGGGACTTCTATGCGTGATGAAGTAAAGGACGCTGTGCTGAATTGCGTAGATTACGCAGTGAAGAGAGGCACTCAAAGTGGTCGTCATATAGCTCCGCTTGCTGCTAGGATTGCTGAAGATATGGTCGCGGCCGGCTATTGTCGTGATAATATTTTTCTCGATGATTTGAACGTCACGCTTCCAGGATGGTTCCGCCCCTCAAAGAAATGGGATATCACCGCTTTTGAAGATGGCGTTCTTGTCGCTGCGATTGAACTGAAGAGTATCAATAGCAGTTTCGGCAACAATGCAAACAACAGGGCTGAGGAAGCTCTTGGTAGCGCCACGGATGTAGATTATGCAACACATAATCACTTGCTTGAGCCGAATGACCTTCCTCCCAATTTCGGATATGTTCTCTTAATTCGCAAGACGCCTGAAAGCTCAAAGGTCAGCAAAATAGGTGCTCGCTCTAGGTATAAGTTTGACTCCGTGTTTGAGGATAGCTCTTACATTAATCGTTTTACTATTCTTGGTAAAAGACTGCTTAGGGAGCGTATATATCAGGCGGTATGGGTTGCTGTTGTTGATTTGGAGAACCAAACCGTCGAAGAACCTGATTCTTTGATGACTTACGACAAATTCATAGCGCACCTTAAGGGCTGGATTGATGTAATGAGGGCATAGGGGCCTCGCTAAACTGCGCAAAGCGCCTCGCGGACGTCGTCGACGTAATCCTCCACAATCCGCGGCCTCCCGTCGTCGCCGAACTCCACCGCCGTATCCCCCAGCAGCTCGAAGAGCTTCTCATTGATCGAGTCGACCATCAGGTCAATCGACCCGCCCGTTGGCGCCGCCTTGTCCGCGAGCAGCGCTTCAAGCAGCTCAACCTCTTCCTGTGAGAGACCGTAATGACCCGAGTTATTCGTTAAAGATGAGCCTGAATCGGGTGACGGCTTCTCTTGGCGCCGAGGCGGGGAGCTTATCTCCGCCCGCAGTTCCGCATGAGCCGGAGACGACTTAATGTCGTCTCCGTGCGAATCAGGACTGTTTGAGCATGAAGACAGCTCCGCCGGCGAGCCCTGACCCTGCTCCCGCTCCTCATCCACCAGCAACGCCTCCTGCGTCACCGCCGCCGCCGACCGAATCCCCGCGAGCTTGGACAGGTCGATATCGACGACGACCGGCCTACGCGCTTCTTTCCAGGCAAGAAGGTCCGCGACCTCGGCGTCGATCATCTTGACCAGGTATTTGGGCTCGGCGTGGTCCTTGAGCTGCGCCGGGAAGTCGGTCGCCGAGCGCAGCTGCCGGTCGACCGCACGGCAGATATCGCCGAGCTTGGCGCTTTTCCCGCCGCCGTCGTGGAAGCCCTCGCAGGACCACAGCCCGTTCTTGCAGATGTAGCTGCGCGTCGGCGAGAGCTCGTACACGCAGTCGGGGTGCGGCGCGGGCTCGTAGTGGATGGCCGACGCGTACATAAGATGGCGAACACGGAACCTTGTTCCAAAGAGCGTCTCGACCAGGCCCTGGTTGTGCGTGCGGGCATAGTGGCGCGAGAGCCGGATGAACACGGCGCACAGGGCAAGCGCGAAGTCCTCGGGCGATTCCTTATAAAGGCGCGACTCCAGCACGCGGTAGGTCGAGAGCTCGGCCGCGGCTTCCATGAGCTTCTTGGCAGCATCGCCGAGGGTGCCGAAGTCGAGGGCGGCTCTTCGCGAGCCCTTGGGCGGAGCGGAAAGAATCGCCGCGCGCTCGATGCCGGCGAGCAGCGCTATCGCCTCGTCGTGGGCCGCGTTCACATACGGCGCCGCGAGCTTGGGGTCGAGCCCGTGGTCGATGACGTAGTCGACGAGCCAGGGACGGACGTTGCGGTCCATGCTCGACTGGTCGTAGGCGCGGTAGGCCTTGTAGAACGTCTCGATGGCGGCGAAGCCCTTCTCGCCGGGCTCGACGCCCACGCCCATGAGCAGCTCGTACAGGTACACGTAGGCGAACGAGGTGGACACGTCCTCGATTTGCCCGCGACGGACGTTCGCTCGCCAGGTGAAGTACCCGCGGAGCTGCCTGTCGTTCATGGACCGGTACGTCGGGTAGTAGGAGAGGAACTGCCCGACATAGGGCGCATGGTCCTCGAAATCCTCGAGGAGCCTCGCCTGCTCGAAAAAGAGCCGCGACTCCGACCAGGTGCGGCCTGTCGGGGTGAGCTGCAGCTCGCGCAGCTGCTTGATCGGCTCGGGAACGAAGCCGTGCATCTGCGACCCGCGGCGAATGATGGGCTCGTCGGAGTAGGCCTTCGCCGTTTGGAAGGCCCGGCCGCGCGTGAGGCGCGGATCGGAGAGCAGCTGCTCGAGGATCTTGTCTATGTCGTGGGGTGCGGTCATCGGGTTTCCGGGCGGCTACATCACGAAGGCGAGCGCGGCGGCGATAAAGACGGCCGGCAGCATGTTCGCCGGCTTGAAGGTCTTGGGCCAGATGAGGTTCACGCCCACGCAGAAGATGAGGATCGAGCCGACGAGCCCCAGGTTGTTCAGGGCGGCGGTGGTCATGAGGGGCTGTAACGGGATACATGCGAGCGTGACGATCCCCTGCAGGACGCCCACGGGCAGCGCGGCGAAGACGGCGCCCTTGCCCATGGAGGCGGCCATCGCGCAGATGATGACGGCGTCGAGCGCGCCCTTGAGCGCGAGGGTCGCGTAGTCGCCGGCGATCCCGTCCTGGATCGCGCCGACGATGGCCATCGCGCCGATGCACACGGTGAGCGACGCCGTGACGAACCCGTTGACGAAGCCGGCATCGCCCTCGCTGCCGGTCTTGGCGCGCAGCCAGACCCCGAACTGCTCGAAGCGGGCGTCGAGGTCGATGGCCTCGCCGATGACCGCGCCGACCGCGAGGCTGACGAGGATCATCATGGTGCCGCCGGAAGAGAGGCTCGCGGCGCCGTCGGACGTCACCCCGACGGAGAGCATCTTCTCCATGGCGCCGCCGATGCCGAGGAAGAGGACGGCCAGGCCGCATGCCTGGATGAGCGCGTCCTGCAGCTTCTGCGTGATAAGGCGCCGCCCGAGCAGGCCGACGACTCCGCCGACCACGATGCAGCACACATTGATGATGGTTCCCAGACCGTGCACGAGATTTGCCCCCTTTATTTTCCGCGGCTATGGTATCAGAGGTTTAGCGAGTCTCCGGGAGGTCGTGCGTGTTCGGTAACTTTGACCTGCATATTGTCCGTTTTGGCCTGCGCCCCACACTGGTTTATACCGTGGCGGGGCCGGAAGGCGGGCCCGTGCGCGTGCTGTCGAGCGGCGGCGTCTACCAGTCGGCGACCTACCTTGGCGAGCGGCGAACGGAGCCGGTCTTCGAGTACTACCGTGCGTTCGGGCGGGTGCTCGAGGGGGTCGCCGCCGAGGCTCCCCGCGTGCTGGTCGTGGGCGGCGGCGGGTTCGCCGTGCCCAAGCACGTGCGCGAGCTGCGCCCGGGCGCGCGTATCGACGTCGTGGAGATCGACGCGAAGGTGATCGAGGCGGCGCGGCGTTGGTTCTATGCCGACGACGCGGACGCGCGCGTTATCTGCGCCGACGGCTTCGACTTCGTGCGCGGCGCGGCTCTTCGCGGCGAGAAGTACGACTTCATCGCGCTCGACGCCTTCTCGGGGGAGGATCCCGTGGCGAGCCTGGCGTCGGCGGAGGCGGCCCGCGCCTACGCGGCGCTTCTCGCCCCGGGCGGCGCGCTGGCGGCAAATATCGTCACTATAGGCGGCGACGCTACCTTCCTGCGCGACTTCCAGACGACGCTCGAGGCGGCGTTCGGCCAGGTCGACCTCGTGTGCTGCCCTGACGACGCCTGGGCCGCCGACGACAACTACCTTCTCGTGGCGCACCGCCGGCGCGGTGGGCAAATCTAAGCGCCCTTGGCTAAAGTTTTCTGAGCGCCGGCGTATATCCACCAGAAGACTCGGGTACGAACACTTTTGTTGAATATCGCTCATAGAAGGGAACGCGAACCTATGCGTAAATTCAAGACCGAAAGCAAGAAGCTCCTCGACCTCATGATCAACTCGATCTACACCAACCGAGAGATCTTCCTGCGCGAGCTCATCTCCAACGCCTCCGACGCCATCGACAAGCTCTACCTCAAGAGCCTGACCGACGCGTCCGCGCAGGTGGACCAGGAGAACCTGGCCATCACGCTCTCGTATGACAAGGACGCGCGCACCCTCACCGTCTCGGACAACGGCATCGGCATGACCGCCGACGAGCTCGAGAAGAACCTCGGCACCATCGCCCACTCCGGCTCCGAGGAGTTCAAGGCCGAGAACTCCGAGGCCCAGGGCGACGCGGTGGACATCATCGGCCGCTTCGGCGTCGGCTTCTACTCCGCCTTCATGGTGGCCAAGGAGGTCAGCGTCGTCACGCGCGCCTTCGGCTCCGACGAGTGCAACCGCTGGACCTCCGACGGCGTCGAGGGCTACACCATCGAGGCCGTGCCCGCCGACGACCCCGCCTACCGCCAGACCTGCGGCTCCGACGTCATCCTTACCCTCAAGGACAACACCGACGACGCCAGCTACGACGAGTACACCTCCGAGTACACCCTTAAGGACCTGGTCAAGCGCTACAGCAACTACGTGCGCTACCCGGTCCAGATGATGGTCACCAAGTCCCGCCAGAAGGAGAAGCCCGAGGACGCCGGCGACGACTACAAGCCCGAGTGGGAGTCCTACGAGGAGCTCGAGACCCTGAACTCCATGACCCCCATTTGGAAGAAGCGCGCCGCGGACGTCGAGCAGTCCGAGTACGACGAGTTCTACAAGTCCACCTTCCACGACTGGGAGGCGCCGGCCCGCACCTTCAGCCTCCACGCCGAGGGCAGCCTCGAGTACGACGCGCTTCTCTTCATCCCGGGCAAGGCCCCGTTCGACCTGTACAGCCGCGACTACGAGAAGGGCCTCGAGCTCTACAGCTCCAACGTCCTCATCATGGAGAAGTGCGCCGACCTCGTGCCGGACTACTACAACTTCGTGCGCGGCGTCGTCGACTCCTCCGACATCACGCTGAACATCTCCCGCGAGACCCTGCAGCAGAACCGCCAGCTCCAGGTCATGGGCCGCCGCATCGAGAAGAAGATCACCTCCGAGCTCGAGTCCATGCGCGACGACGACCGCGAGGCCTACGAGAAGTTCTTCGAGAACTTCGGCCGCGGCCTCAAGTACGGCATCTACTCCAGCTACGGCATGAAGAAGGACGAGCTCGCCGGCCTGCTGCTCTTCTGGAGCGCCAAGCACGAGAAGTTCGTGACCCTGCAGGAGTACGCCGAGGACATGGTCGACGGCCAGACCTCCATCTACTACGCCGCCGGCGACGACCGCGAGCGCCTCGCCAAGATGCCCGTGGTCAAGGCTGCGCTCGCCAAGGGCTACGACGTGCTTCTTTGCACCGCCGACGTCGACGAGTTCTGCTTCCAGGCCATGCGCGACTTCACGGCCAAGGGCCTGGCCAAGGTCTATACGGACGACGCTGCCCGCGAGGCCGCCGAGAAGGCCGTGGCCGACGGCGCGGAGCCCGAGACCGAGGACCGCGCGCTCGAGCTCAAGAACGTGAGCTCCGGCGACCTCGACCTCGCCTCCGATGAGGAGAAGGAGGCCGCTAAGGAGACCGCCAAGGCCAACGAGGGCCTGTTCGGCGCCATGAAGGAGGCGCTCGGCGACGCCGTGGCCAAGGTCACCGTCTCCGCGCACCTGACGTCGGCCGACGACGCGCCGTCGAGCGTGTCCGCCGAGGGCCCCGTCTCGCTCGAGATGGAGCAGGTGCTCGCAGCCGGCCCCGACGCCACCGGCGCGCCGAAGGCCACGCGCGTGCTCGAGGTCAACGCCGCGCACCCCGTGTTCGCCAAGCTGCAGGCCGCCCAGGAGTCCGGCGACACCGATAAGCTCGCGCTCTACACCTCGCTGCTGTACGACCAGGCGCTTCTCACCGAGGGCCTGCCCGTGGCCGACCCGGTGGCCTTCGCCCAGAACGTCTGCAAGCTGATGTAGCGCCGCCTGGCCCGCCAAACGCCGAGGGGCGGCCACGCCCTGAACCTCACTGCTCAGCGCTCGCTTTGCTCGCTCGCTGCGCGATTCGCGTGAGATTCAGGGCGTGGCCGCCCCCGGCGTTTGGCGGGCCAATCTAAACGAGAGAAGCCTTTCCGGCAAGAAGCCCCGAAACCGCGCCGTCCAGCAACGGCGCCCGGCGGGAAGCCCCGAAACCGCGCCGCCCAGCAACGGCGTCCGGCAAGAAGCCCCGAAACCGCGCCGCCCAGCAACGGCGGGCGGCAAGAAGCCCCACAACTGCGCCGCCCAGCAATCTCATCTTGCTGGGCGGCGCGGTTTTGGGGCGCTGCTGTCGCCCCGGTTGCTGGGCGGCGCGGTTTTGGGGCGGCGGCATCGGCCTGGTTGCTGGGCGGCGCGTAGTTGGGGCTTCGGACTCGCTTCGGACTCGCTTCTGACCCGCTACGGAGTCGACCCGGCTGCTGCGAGGCGCGCTGGCAAGGCTCCGCCGCCGCCCCTTAGGCGGGTTTCTCGCCGGGGCGCGGTCTGCGTGCTACGCCGTCTTGGCCTGGGATCGCGGGGCGTTCTCCATCGGCTCCTTCTTTGCGAGCGACATCACGACCATCATCGCGACGATGCAGATAAGGCCGATAAGGTCGAACGTCGTGATCGCGGTGCCGAGCAGAAGGGCGCTGGCGAGCGTGGCCACGATGGGCACGAGCACGAGAAGCAGGCTGCCAAGCATGGGCCCGGAGTCCTTGAGGCCTTGCATGGCGAGCAGGTAGCCGAGGATGGCGCCGCAGAGGGTCGTCGCGCCGAAGGCGGCCCAACCGATGCCGTCGAGGGCGGGCGCGCCGGCCCAGGGCTGCGCGACCGGGATGAGCAAAAGGCCTCCGAGCGTCATGCCCACGGCGTTGACGGAGAGCGACCCGTAGCGGTCGAGCGCGTAGAGCGGAAGCGTGTTGTGGAGAAACCCGAGCACGCCGTCGAGCAGGCACCAGCCGAGGCCTCCGAGCCCGACGATGAGCGCCGCGGGATCCCCCTTGGTGGCGATGCAGAAGACGCCGACGAGCGCGAGCGCCACGCCGAAGATCTCGGCCGCCATCGGGGCGCGTCGGTCGCGGGCGCAGGCGTAGACCATGATGTAGATGAGGCTCAGCTGCGTCAGCAGCGCCTCGGTGGAGGCGTTCGTGCTGCCGATGGCCATGATGTAGCTGATCTGGTAGACGGCGATTCCGAGCACGGCAAAGAGCACGACGCCCACCATCGCGCGCCGGTCGCGCAGCATGGCGAAGAGCCTTTCTTTGCAGGTCGCAAGGCAGATGGCGATGAACACCAGGCCGGCGATGAGCACGCGGAAGCAGCCGATCCACGAGGCTGCCACGTCGTAGTTGCTCGTTAAGAAGTTGATGAATACATTCGAGATTCCCCAGAAGCTTGCCCCCGAGATTCCCGCCAGGATTCCGCGCGTCTTCTTGCTCATGTCGAGTACCTCCTCGCTGTCCCTTGTTTTGTCCAAGAGGCATTCAAGCACCTCTGATTTCTGAAGTAAAATTCATAGAAGATAAGGACTGCATCAATCTGATTGATGGGAGGCGTCATGGAGCTGAGGAACATCCGCACGTTCGCGCGCATCGCCGAGGTGGGCAGCTTTACGCGCGTGGCAGACGAGCTCGGCTACACGCAGTCCGCCGTGACGATGCAGGTAAAGCAGCTTGAGCGCGAGCTCGGGTGCGAGCTCTTCGAGCGCATGGGAAGAAGGATCCGCCTCACGCCGGAGGGGGAGCGGCTCGTGCCCGTCGCGCACACGATGCTGCAGGCGGCCGACGAGGCGTCGCGCATCGCGCAGGCCCCGGGCGAGGTCGTGGGGACCCTGCGCGTGGGCGCCCTCGACTCGCTGCTCATGAGCGCGCTGCCCGAGGTGCTCTCCGAGCTCACGCGCATGTACCCCAAGGTCTGTGTGAGCACGCACCAGGGGCTTCTCGACGAGGAGTTCGCCATGCTGCGCCGCAACGACATCGACGTGCTCCTCTTCCTCGACGAGCGGGTGAATCTTCCCGAGTGGGTCAAGGTCATGGAGGTGCCGGGGACCGCCGGCTTCTATGCGTCGGCGCAAAACCCGCTCGCTGCCGAGAAGGACGTGCCGCTTGAGCGCGTGCTGGCCGCGCCCCTGTACCTGACGGAGCGCAGCGTCGCGTACCGCAAGGCGCTTGAGCAGGCCGTATGCGCGCGCGGTCTTGTGCTCGAGCCGCGCATGGAGTGCGGCAACACGAGCCTGCTCATCCAGCTCGCGCAGAGCACGGCCGGGCTCACCTTCCTGCCGGCCGAGGCCACTGCCGCGGCCGTCGAGCAGGGCCGGCTCGCGCCCGTGGACGTTCGGATGGAGCCGCTCGACATCTGGTACCAGATGGTCGTCCACAAGAACAAGGTCGTCACGCCCCAGATGCGTCTCTTTATGGAGCTTGTGGCCGAGCGCCTGCGGTAGGGGCGGGCCCCGGGTTTTGGAAGGCGCGACGGCGTCGACGCGGCTCTTCCCGAGCTCGCGAATCTTTGGTTAGGCAACGACCGTCTACCCGGTTACTCACCGGAATGGGCCTTCCTACCTTGTGCGCATTGTTATCCTGAGAAGTCGCAAAAGCCTCGAATACCGCTGACATCTTGGGGGTTGGCATGGTCAAGACACTGGTGCTCGTGCGTCACGGAAAGACGGAGAACGAGAGCGCGTCCGGGGGAGACATCGACCGCAAGTTGACGCCGGCCGGCGTCCGCGCCCTCGAGATCGCGTACCCGCGCACCTTCTCGCTGCTCGGCGAGGATCCCGAGGTGAGCATCTGGTGCAGCCCTGCCGTGCGCGCGCTGCAGACGGCGGGCGTCGTCGCCGAGGCGGTCGACGCCTGCGGCATCGACGTGCACCGCTCCATCTACGAGCAGGACGTCGAGCAGTTCCTCTCCGAGCTTGCCACGGCCGACGTCGACGCCGAGACCCTCGTCGTCGTCGGCCACGTCCCCTTTATGGATGAGCTCGCGGCGTACTTCACCGGTGCCGAGATTCGCTTCAACAAGGGTGCCGCCGCCGCGATTTCGCTGCCCGCGGGTCCCGGTGAGAAGGGAACGCTGCGCTGGTATGTGGCCGGGCCCGACGCCGTCGCCTGGGACGCCATGGCGGAGGTCGACAACCAGGTCGAGCTCATGACCGTCGAGATGGCCGACGCCCTCGACGCGTTTCTTGCCGAGCCCGAGAGCGTCGAGGCGCTGCGCGACTTCCGCGTCCGCCTGCGTCGGCTGCGGTCCCTCATTCTCTTTCTTGCGCCCTGGCAGTCGAAGAAGCAGAGCCACCGCACGGCGGACGACCTGCGCGCCCTTATCGACGCCACCTCACCGCTGCGAGAGATCGACATCCTCTCCGACTCCGTCGACGCGCTGGTCGAGTCGGGCGAGCTCGGCGAGAACTGCCTGCTGCCCGTCGCCTGCGCGAAGGAGCGTCAGCTGGAGCTGGAAAGCGTGCTCAACCTTATGAAGAAGCGCCACGTCAAGCGCCGGATGCACAACCTTGCCGACGAGCTGCCGAGCATCAAGTGGAAGAGCCGCGTGCTCGGCGAGGGCCTGCGCGCCGAGGACTTCCAGAAGCATTTCGACGAGGAGCTCGCTGAGCTCGACGACGTTCTGTTCGGGCTGAACCTGCACGACGGCGAGGCCGTCCACAGGGCCCGGCGCGACGCGAAAGAGATGCACTTCGTCGCGAGCTGCCTGGGCGCGGTGCTCGGCGAGGAGCGCGCGGCGGCGAGCGAGTACATGGAGAGCATCCAGGGCGAGCTCGGGGCCCTGAACGACGCGTACCGCAACGAGCGGCTGGCCAATTACTACTCGACGAGCCCGCGTTTCCGGGGCGTCCGGGCCGATCTGGGCGTCGTGGCGCGCGACCAGGCCGAGGTGGCGAGCGCTATTCTTGCCGGCTCGAGCTTCTCGGGCCGTATGCGCGCCTCGGAGTAGGCGGGGCCGCCGCGCGGCCGATGGATTCGCGGTTGATGTAAAGGAGACGCCATGAGCGACGCCGAGCTTGCGGGTTATCGCATCGAGCACGATTCGATGGGCGAGATGCGCGTTCCCGCCGATGCCCTTTGGGGCGCGCAGACCCAGCGCAGCCACGAGAACTTCCCCATAGGCGGGCAGACCATGCCGCCCGAGATCATCGCCGCGTTTGCGCAGCTCAAGAAGGCGGCGGCACGGGCGAATGCCCAGCTGGGGCGTATGGACGAGGCCTCCGCGGACATGATCTGCGCGGCCGCCGACGAGGTCCTGGCCGGTAAGCTCGACGGGAACTTCCCGCTCGTGGTGTGGCAGACGGGGTCGGGCACGCAGTCGAACATGAACATGAACGAGGTGCTCGCCAACCGCGGCAACCAGATAGCGGCTGAGCAAGGCGTCGAGCTGCCGAAGCCGCTGCACCCCAACGACTCTGCGAACATGAGCCAGAGCTCGAACGACACCTTCCCCACGGCCATGCATATCGCGGCGGCTGTGGCCGTTCGCGAGCGGCTCCTGCCCGCGGTCGCGCAGCTTGCGGATACGTTCGCGCGCCTGGAGGAGGAGAACGCCGGCGTTGTCAAGTGCGGTCGCACGCACCTTCAAGATGCCGTGCCCATCTCCTTCAGCCAGGAGATCTCGGGGTGGCGCGCGCTGCTCGAGGGGGCGTCCGAGGAGCTCGAGGCGTCGCTTCCGGGCCTGTATCGCCTGGCGCTCGGCGGGACGGCGGTCGGCACGGGCCTTAACGCGCCGGCCGGATTCGACGTGGTCGTTGCCGAGAAGATCGCCGAGCAGACGGGCCTTCCCTTCGTGACCGACCCCAACAAGTTCCGCGCGCTTTCCGGCAAGGACGCGGTCGTGTTCGCACACGGGGCTGTGAAGGCGCTCGCCGCGAACATGATGAAGATCGCGAACGACGTGCGCTGGCTCGCGAGCGGTCCGCGCCTGGGCCTGGGCGAGATCACTATTCCTGCCAACGAGCCCGGCAGCTCCATCATGCCCGGAAAGGTCAACCCGACGCAGTGCGAGGCCGTCACCATGGTCGCCGTGCAGGTCATGGGCAACGACGCCACCATCGGCTTCGCGGCGAGCCAGGGCAACTTCGAGCTCAACGTCTTCATGCCGGTGATCGCCTACAACTTCCTGCAGTCAGTGGGGCTGCTGGCCGACGCGATCCTCTCATTCGACGTGCGCTGCGCCTCGGGCATACAAGCCAACCGCTCAAAGATGGACGCGAACCTACACAACTCGCTCATGTTGGTCACGGCGCTGAACCCCCACATCGGCTACGAGAACGCCGCCAAGGTCGCCAAGAAGGCTTACGCCGAGGACACAAGCCTCCGGGACGCCTGCGTGGCCCTCGGCTTCCTCACTGCAGACGAGTTCGATGCCGTCTTCTATCCCGAGCAGATGGTTTAGAGGCTTTTCGCAAAGAGCGGGCGACACTTTTTCGAGATTCTGCGTGCACAATTAAAACCTTGATATAAGCTCAACTGGGAAAACGCAAAAGCCTCGGCTGCGAATCTCCGCAACCGAGGCGTTTTTGCCCCTGTATCAGCCAAAATTCCAAGCACAATCTAGAAAAACTGATCAAGAGACCCGCTCTTTAACCCTTTCGGCCCTTAGGCCAGGGCCTTAACGTGCGATATCCCCTCATCGAGGTCGCGCGCAAGTCCCCCTAAAC
>CAVJHQ010000064.1:0-14090 GCA_963649365.1 Alloprevotella sp. | reverse complement strand
GGACGCGATCGATGGAGCGGGCCTCGCGGATCTTGTAGCCGATCTTCTCGTCGCGCTCGTCGAGGTGGACGCGGACGCCGGCCGCGTCGAGCTTATCCGCGACGGTGCGGGCGTACTCGCGGCTCTTCTCGGAGACGGGAAGGACGTCGACCTGCACAGGGGCGAGCCAAGTCGGGAACTTGCCGGCGAAGTGCTCGATGAGGATGCCGATGAAGCGCTCGATGGAGCCGAAGCAGACGCGGTGGAGCATGATCGGGCGCTTCTTGGAGCCGTCGGCGTCGACGTACTCGAGGTCGAAGTTGAGCGGCATCTGGAAGTCGAGCTGAACCGTGCCGCACTGCCAGGTGCGGCCGAGGGAGTCCTCCAGGTGGAAGTCGATCTTCGGGCCGTAGAAGGCGCCGTCGCCCTCATTGAGCTCGTAGTCCATGCCGAGCTGCTCGAGGGCGGTCTTAAGGCCGTTCTCGGCGCGCTCCCAGTCCTCGTCGGAGCCCATGGAGTCCTCGGGGCGGGTGGAGAGCTCGACGTGGTACTTGAAGCCGAACTTCTGGTAGACGGAGTCGATGAGGTTCACGACGCCGACGATCTCGTCGGTGAGCTGGTCAGGCCGCACGAACAGGTGGGCGTCGTCCTGGTTGAAGCAGCGGACGCGGAACAGGCCGTGCAGCGCGCCGCGCATCTCGTGGCGGTGGACCAGGCCGATCTCGCCCGCGCGGATGGGCAGCTCACGGTAGGAGTGCGGCTTCGCCGCGTAGACCAGCACGCCGCCCGGGCAGTTCATCGGCTTGATGCAGTACTCCTCGTCGTCGATGAGGGTGGAGTACATGTTGTCCTTGTAGTGGTCCCAGTGGCCGGAGGTCTTCCAGAGCTGCTTGTTCATGATGAGCGGCGTGGAGATCTCGACGTAGCCGGCCTTGTGGTGGATCTCTCGCCAGTAGTCGAGCAGGGCGTTCTTGAGCACCATGCCGTTGGGCAGGAAGAACGGGAAGCCGGGGGCCTCGTCGCGCATCATGAAGAGGTCCATCTCGCGGCCGATCTTGCGGTGGTCGCGCTTCTTGGCCTCCTCGATAAGGCGCAGGTGCTCGTCGAGCTCCTCCTTCGTGGCGAAGGCGGTGCCGTTGATGCGCGTGAGCATCTTGTTGTTCTTATCGCCCTTCCAATAGGCGCCGGAGACGCCCGTGAGCTTGAAGGCCTTGAGCGCCTTGGTGTAGCAGATGTGGGGGCCGACGCACATGTCGATGTACTCGCCCTGCTGGTAGAACGTGATACGCGCATCGTCGGCGAGGTCGCCGATGTGCTCGACCTTGTACTTCTCGCCGCGCTCCTCCATGAGGGCGACGGCCTCGTCGCGGGGCAGCTCGAAGGTCGTGAACTTAAGGTTCTCCTTCACGATCTTCTTCATCTCGGCCTCGATGGCGGCGAAGTCGTCCTCGGAGATCTTGACGCCCTCGGGAAGGTCGACGTCGTAATAGAAGCCGTTGTCGGTGGCCGGGCCGTAGGCGAAGTCGCACTCCGGGTACAGGCGCTTCAGGGCCTGGGCCATGATGTGGGCGGCGGAGTGACGGACGACGTGCGTGACCTGGTCCTCAGGGCACTCGATGACCTGGCCGTCGTTCTGCAGGATCTTCATTGGGGGAACCTCTTCCTTAAGCTTTGAAGCGAATGCGTGCTCTACATGAAAAACGCCCATGCGCCGCCAGGCGGCACTGGGCGATATGCGGCGCCTGCCACGCGGCCTCGCGGGCCGTGATCATGGGGCAGGCGCCTAGATAGTCTGAGTTCGTGCTTCGGGCACGTGCATGTGGAGCATGCTTGCAAGCCTTTCTTCGCGTGAGCTGCTATAGGTTTACCACAAATAAGCGCTGCTAGAAACCCCGTAACAAAAAAGCCCCTGCACAAGCAGGGGCTTTGGCGCCGCTGTTCGGGCACCTACTGGATGCGGGTGCGGCAGTAGGGGCAGACCTTCCAGTCGGCGTTGAGCGGACGGTGGCAGGTCGGGCAGACGTTGCGGACCTGGGTGTTGCAGATCGGGCAGACGACGAAGTCGCGGTCGATCGGCGCGCCGCACTTGGGGCAGATGCCGTAGTGCGAGAGCTGGTGCTCGCGAAGCGCGATGTCGAGGTCCTGCTCCTCGCGGTCGATCAGGTAGGAGCTCGGGCGCAGGATGACGTAGGCGAGCAGGCCGACGATGGGGATGACGGAGATGACCGCCCACATCCACCAAGGCTCCGCGCCGCGGCGCTGGGCGTCGCGCACAACGTAGACGATGGAGAGGATATAGAGCATGACGACGCACACGACCATCAGGTAGAGGACCATGCGGACCTCGGGCGTGAGGATCTGGTCGATAAGTTCCTGCATATTCGGGACCCTTCCGTGTGACAGCTGGTTTCAGCCGCGCGACGAGAGAGTGCCGCACAGGCGTAAAAGATTGTAGCAGAGCCTAGGACATCAAGCCCGCGACCTCACCGGCAAGGGTGATGGAGCCGCAGGCAACGAGGGATTCTCCACAAAGGGTTGATAAAGCGGACGCCACAGACGGGAACTCGCCCACGACCGTCGACCCGGCCGCACGGAAGCGCTCGGCGAGCTGGCCGGCGGGGAGGGCGCGCGGCGAGTCGGTCTGGGTGCAGGCCACGCGAGTGAACGAGCCGGAAAGAAGCGAGACGATTCCCTCGACGTCCTTGTCTGCGAGCACGGCGCAAAGAAGAACAGGGTCCGAGCCGTCCTCCAGGCGCATCTCGGAGAGCGAGGCCAGGAACGTCTCGACGCTCTGGGGGTTGTGGCAGGCGTCGATGAGCAGCGGCGGCTCGGGCCGCAGGAGCTGGAAGCGGCCGGGGGTCGGGCACTCGACCACGCTGGTGAACAAAGCGTCGGCGTCGAGGGCGCGGCCGAGGTAGTCCTCCGCAAGCGCGACCGCGCAGGCGATGTTCGTGGCCTGGTAGGCCGGCTTCAGGGCGGCGAGCTCGCGATAAGAGCCGCGCGGCGTGGAGACGTCGAGCTCGAGCGGGGCGCCGAGGCGCGCCGGGCGCTTCGTCACCTTGAAGCTGGCGCGCGGAAGGCCGGGGTGGTCGCGGAAGGGGCCAGAGGCGACCTCGCCTACGGCGTCGGCGGGGTCGGCCGGCCGAAGAAGCGTGGGCACGACGCCCGCCTTCTTGCACTGGGCGAGGAAAACGTCCTCGACCGAGGCGGGCGCGGCGCACCCGGTGCCAAGGACGCAGGTGCGCCCCGGCTTGATGATGGCGGCCTTCTCGCCGGCGATGGCCTCGAGGGTGTCGCCGAGGACGCGGATGTGGTCGAGGCCGATGCCCGTAACGGCCACGGATTTGATGGACTTCGCGGCCGAGGTGGCGTCCCAGCGACCCCCCATGCCGCACTCGAGCACCGCGACGTCGACGCCCGCCCGCGCGAAGACGACCATGGCCGCGACCGTGAGCGTGTCGAACTCGGTGATGTCGTAGGGGCGCTCCCCCGCGGACACGCGCCGCGCGTTGACCCGGCGCCCGGCCTCTGCGGCAGCGGCGATCCCGTAGGCGAAGTCCTCCTCGGAGACGGGGGCGCCGGAGACCTCCATACGCTCGGTATAGCTCACGAGCTCAGGCGAGGTGTAGAGCGCGACCTTCTTGCCCTCGCCGGCAAGGATCGCCGCCGTGTAGCGCGAGGTCGAGGTCTTGCCGTTCGTGCCCGCGACCTGGACGCACTCGAAGGCGAGGTCGGGGTCGCCGAGCTCGGCGAGCATGTCCTCGACCGTCTCGAGCATAGGGCAGATGCCGAGGCGCAGGGCGGAATGAAGCTGCGCGAGCGCGCCGTCGTAGGTGAGCGAATCGAACTCGAACGGGACTTGGTACATCGCGTCTCTCCTGGTAGAAGCTTAGTTGCCGAGCAGGAGCCGCATGGCTTCCTGACGGGTCTTGATCTCGCGCAGCACGCCGCGGACCGCCGAGGTGGCGGTGACGGCGCCGGCGGAGCGGATGCCGCGCATCGTCATGCAGGTGTGCTCGGCCTCGAGGACGACGAGCACGCCGAGCGGGTTGAGCTCGCGCACGAGCGCGTCGGCGATCTGCCCGGTAAGGCGCTCCTGGAGCTGGGGGCGACGCGCGTAGCCGTTGACGCAGCGGCCGATCTTGGAGAGGCCGGTCACGTGGCCGTCCCGCGGGATGTAGCAGACGTGCGCCTTGCCGACGAACGGCAGCAGGTGGTGCTCGCACATGGACGAGAAGGGGATGTCGCGCACGACCACCATCTCCTCGTTGCCGGGCTCATGGAACTGCTTGCGCAGGTGGGCGCCCGGGTCCTCCTGCATGCCGCCGAAGATCTCCTCACAGGCCCGAGCGACGCGGTCGGGCGTGCCGAGAAGCCCCTCGCGGTCGGGGTCCTCCCCGATGCCGATAAGGAACTCGCGCACGGCGGCCTCGATGCGGGGCTTGTCGACGGCGCGGTAGCCGTCGGCATTAGGCGCGGCGCCCACGGCGTTCTTCTCGTTGTCCATGGGCTACTCCCCTTCCTTGCGCCCGCGGCCGTAGACGAACCAGTAGACGGCGCCGAGCGCGGCGCCGCCGACCGCGTTGCCGAGGATCGCGGCCGAGAGGTTCATCGCGCAGCCGCCGAGCGTGACGGCGCCCGCGACGCCCGTGGCCTGCAGCAAAAGCGCATAAGGCAGGAAAAACATGTTCGCGACGCAGTGCTCGAAGCCGGCGCCCATAAAGGCCATGACGGGAAGCAGGGCCGCGAAGAACTTATCGGCCACGTTGGTCGAGGCGTGCCCGCACCAGACGGCGAGGCACACGAGCACGTTGCAGAGTATCGCGCGGAAGAAGACCGTGAGCCAGGGCAACGAGGTCTTCGCGGCCGCGACCGCGACGGCCGCCTGCGCAAAGGCGCCGCCGTTTGCAGAGCCCGCGTCGGCGCCGATGAGCAGCGCGCCCGCGAGCACGCTGCCCGCGAAGTTGCCGAGGATGACGACGAGCCAGCTCTTGAGCAGCGTCGCGTACCCGAAGCGCCCGGAAAGCGGTCCCATGACCATAAGGCAGTTGCCCGTGAAGAGCTCGGCGCCCGCGGCCAGGATAAGGAAGAGCCCGAGGGTGAAGGAGAACCCGCCGAGCAGCTGCGTCGCCGCGAAGGGCAGCGTCGAGTCGCACTTGACCACGAGCATAAAGGTGGCTCCCATAGCGACGAAGAGGCCGGCGAGCACGGCGAGCGCGAAGGCGGGCACCGGGTCGGTCGCGGCCTTCGTGGCGGCGACGCGCTCGGCCTTCAGCTCGATGGAAGCCGGCGTCATCGCGCCGCTGTAGGAAGAAGAGGGCTTCTCGCTCAGTTTCACGCGAGGCTCCTTTCCGCGGCCTCGACCAAATGCTTGGCGAGCACCGCCGTGGTAACGGACCCGACGCCGCGCGGCACCGGGGTGATGGCGGCAACCTTGGGCTCGGCTGCCTCGAAATCGACGTCGCCGACGAGCTTGGCCGCCTCGGCGTCCCAGTTTATGCCCACATCGACGACGACCTGGCCCTCGCGGACCGCGTCGCCGGCGACCGTGCGGGCATGGCCGGCCGCGGCGACGACCACGTCGGCGGCCCGGCAGGCCGTCGCGAGGTCGCGCGTGTGGGTATGGCACATGGTGACGGTGGCGTTTCTTGCCTGCAGCATCATGGAGACGGGCTTGCCGATCACGAGCGAGCGGCCCACGACGGTCACGTTCGCGCCGTCGAGCGGCACGCCGTAGAAGTCGAGCAGCTCGAGCACGGCCTCGGCCGTGCAGGGGGCGAAGCCGGCCCCGCGGCCGGAAAGCGTGGTCAGAAGCGACGTCGGCGTCATGCAGTCGAGGTCCTTCTCGGGGGCGAGCGCGGCGCAGACGGCCGCCTCGTCGATGCCGGAGGGCAGCGGGCGGAACATGAGGACGCCGTGGACGTCCGCGCGCTCGCTCAGGGTCTCAAGCGTCGCGGTCAGCGACTCGGTCGTGGCGTCCTGCGCCGGCACCTCGACGACCTCCGCCTCGATGCCGAGCGTGGCGCAGCGCTTGAGCGCGCCGCGCTCGTAGGACAGGTCGTCCTCGCGGGCGCCGACGCGGACGATCGCCAGCTTGGGCGAGACGCCCGAGGCTTTAAGGGCCTCGATGCGAGGCGCCAGCCGCTCGTTGATGGCCTTGGCGACCGGCAGGCCGAGCATGATTTTCGCCACGTCACGACTCCTTCGCGTAGTAGGCCTGGACCTCGGAGCCGAGCGCGTCGAGCCGCGCGGCGCAGGCAAGAAGCCCGTCGACCTCGGCGTCGACCTCGGCCGCGTGGCCGCGGTCCTTAAGGGAACGGGTATTCACCGACACGTTGAGCACGGCGCACCTCAACGCGGCCGCGGCAAGAAACGCGGCGCAGCCGACGTCGGATCGGAGCATCTTGGAGCCCTTCTTGCCCAGGAACTCGAGCGTGGGGGCGAGGCCGGCGACCTCGCGGGCCATCTTGAGCGGCGGGAGAAGGGCGGCGCGGGTCGCCTGCTCGAGCGCCTCCTCGCGGCCCTCGGCCCCTTTGGGGATGCCGTAGGCGCGGCTCAGCGGCTCGAAGGCACGGGCGTCCTCGTCGACAAGCGCCATAAGCGCCGCACGGGAGGCCTCCGCGGACGCGAGCGCCCGCTGGGTATCGGCCTCGTAGGCGGCGTAGATCTTCTTGCCCGTCGTGTAGTTGCCGACCATGCCGGCAAGCGAGGCCGCAAGGGCGCCGACGAGCGCGGCTGCACCGCCGCCGCCCGGCACCGGCTCCTTGGAGAAGAGCTTCTCGCTAAACGAGTCGCAGCTCAGGGAGGTTAGATTCATGGCATCAGACTCCTAATGGCACGAGGGGGCAGACCCTTCCCGCCATTAAAACAGGCCGGTGATGCGGCCGTCGGCGGTCACGTCGATCTTCTCGGCGGCGGGGACCTTGGGCAGGCCGGGCATCGTCATGATGGAGCCGGTAAGCGCCACCACGAAGCCGGCGCCCGCGGAAACCCGCACGTCGCGCACGGTGATGGAGAAGCCCTCGGGCGCGCCGAGCTTGGTCTGGTCATCGGTGAAGCTGTACTGCGTCTTGGCCATGCAGATGGGCAGGCCGCCGAAGCCCTGCTCCTCGAGCTGCTTGAGCATACGGGAGGCCTTGGGCTCGAAGACGACGCCGTCGGCGTGGTAGACCTTCTTCGCGATGGCCTCGATCTTCGCCTTGAGCGGCTGGTCGAGCTCGTAGGCGTAGGCGAAGTCGCTCGGCTCCTCGCAGAGGCGCACGACCTCCTCGGCGAGCGCGCGGCCGCCCTCGCCGCCCTTGGCCCAGACCTCGGAGAGCGCGACGTTGACGCCGAGCTCGTGGCACTTCTCCTCAACGAGGGCGAGCTCGGCGGCCGTGTCGGTCGGGAAAGCGTTGATGGCCACGACCACGGGGAGCCCCCAGATGTCCTTGATGTTGGACACATGGCGCAGGAGGTTGGGCAGGCCGGCCTCGAGCGCCTCGAGGTTCTCGGCGGTGAGGTCGGTCTTCGCCACGCCGCCGTTGTACTTGAGCGCGCGCACCGTGGCCACGAGCACGACCGCGGAGGGCACAAGCTCGCCCGCGCGGCACACGATGTCGAGGAACTTCTCGGCGCCGAGGTCAGCGCCGAAGCCGGCCTCCGTCACCGCGTAGTCGGCGAGCTTGAGCGCGCAGTCGGTCGCCTCGAGCGAGTTGCAGCCGTGCGCGATGTTCGCGAAGGGGCCGCCGTGGACGAAGGCGGGGTTGCCCTCGAGGGTCTGGACAAGGTTCGGCTTGATCGCGTCCTTGAGCAGGGCCGCCATAGCGCCCTGGGCGTGGATGTCGGCCACCGTGACGGGCTCGCGGTCATAGGTGTAGGCGATGACCATGCGGCCCAGGCGGTCGCGGAGGTCCATGAGGTCGGAGGCGAGGCAGAAGGCCGCCATGACCTCGGAGGCCACGGTGATGTCGAAGCCGTCCTCGCGGGGCATGCCGTTCGCGATGCCGCCGAGGCCGTCGACGACCTGCCTAAGCTGGCGGTCGTTCATGTCGACGACACGCTTCCACACGATGCGGCGCGGGTCGATGCCGAGCGCGTTGCCCTGCTTGATGTGGTTGTCGAGCATGGCGGCGCACAGGTTGTTCGCGGCGCCGATGGCGTGGAAGTCGCCGGTAAAGTGCAGGTTGATGTCCTCCATGGGGACGACCTGGGCGTAGCCGCCGCCCGCGGCGCCGCCCTTGATGCCGAAAACGGGGCCGAGCGAAGGCTCGCGCAGGCAGAGCATGGCCTGCTTGCCCATGGCGTTCAGCGCGTCGGCAAGGCCGACCGAGGTGGTCGTCTTGCCCTCGCCGGCGGGCGTCGGGTTGATGGCGGTGACGAGCACGAGCTTGCCGCGGCGGGGCTTATCGGCCAGGGCGTGGATGTCGACCTTGGCCTTAGTCTTGCCGTAGTGCTCGAGCATGTCCTCGGTAAGGCCCACCTTGGCGGCGACCTCAGAGATGGGGAGCATCTGCGCTTCCTGGGCGATCTCGATATCGGACTTGTAATCGGCCATGGGCCCTCCTTCGTCTAATCACGTAACGAACTACTATACGGCACCAGGATTTCCGTCGTGTACCATCTTCACGTTCGCACAAACAAGCCGAAGGGAAGAGGCGCATGGAACCGAACCAGACCGAGACGACCAAGGACCGCCTGAGGCTCATCCTCGGGGACGAGGGCATAAGGCGCCTCGACGAGGCGACCGTGATGGTCATCGGGCTCGGCGGCGTGGGCTCCAACTGCGCCGAGGCGCTGGCCCGCGGAGGCGTCGGCCACTTCGTGCTCCTCGACCGAGACGTCGTCGCCCCCTCAAACGTCAACCGTCAGGCCATCGCCTTCACGAGCACGATCGGACAGGTCAAGGCCGAGGTCATGACCGCGATGATAAAAGACATCAACCCCGAGGCCGAGGTCACCGCCGTCCACGCGTTCCTCGAGAAGGACCGCATCGCGGAGCAGCTGGGCGCGCTCCCCCGCCCCGACTACGTGGTCGACGCCATCGACACCGTGGCCCAGAAGCTCCGCCTTGCCGAATGGTGCCAGCGCGAGGGCCTGCGCGAGATCTCCGCCATGGGCGGGGGGAACAAGCTCGACCCCACGCGCTTCCGTTTCTCGCGCATCGAGGACACCGTCAACTGCCCGCTCGCGCGCATCATGCGCAAAGAGTGCCGCCGGCGCGGCATCCACGGCCTGCAGGTCCTTTACTCGGATGAGCAGCCGGTGAAGATGGAGGCGATCTCGGACGAGCAGTGGCTGGAGTCCGGGTCGCTGCTAGGGACCATGAGCTACATCCCGCCCGTGATGGGCCAGATGATAGCCAGCCGCGTCATCCGCGACCTTCTCGGCTGGTCCTAGCCCATCTCCTCGAGCCAGAATTCGTAGGCTTCGTCCCAGCTAGTAAAACGCGAAGAGTTTGCGTTCGCGTAGTCTTCGGCGTCGTCCCAACCGTCGGGGTCGGGTTTGGCAGTCGAGGACGAGCCGTTCTTCCCCACGCTTTCACCAGATGCCTCGAGGTCGGGAAGATCACTCGATACCACGCTCGAGCCGTCGCCCCAGTAGTTCTTGCCAAGGTTGAACTTAGTGACCCCGATGACCTCGCCGTTCTTTACGTACGCGGCAAAGACCCGGTCATCGGTGCCGTTTCGAGCATTCCAGTAGTAAGGGGTGCTTCCTTTGAGCTTCCCGCCCGTGATCTGCTCGCCCACCTCGTCGGCAGGTCCCAGCCATGTCTGGTAGATGTGCTCGGCAGGCATTCCCTTGTACGGCAGCCGGCCGCTTACGTCGAGGGCCGCGTCCTCGTCGCCGGCATCCGACGTGCCGGTCGTTTTCGAGGAAGAGACAGGGTCGGCCGACGCGCCCTTATCGGCCGTGGAGTCCGAGTCGTGTTGCGTTTGGGAGGAAGAGGGCGAAGGGGAGACATCGCTCGAGGCCCCGCGCGCGGCGCAGCCCCCGAGCACGAGCGTCGCCGCCAACCCGAGATGAATCATCGTGCGCGTCACATCCATACTCAACCTCCCCGCCGTTTTCCCTAAGCCTAGGCTACCCGTGGGACAACAATTGCGCGCCTGACCGTAAGCCGACCCGTGTCGCGAAACTCCGCTCTTACATGGTAGGGTGTTTAGGCTTGATGAAGGGTTAAGGAGGGCGCGCACATGGGCAGATCCGATGACGACAGGCTCCTGACCGCGCCGCCCTTCTCCGCAATAGGCGGCCTCGCCGTCCCCATCGCGCTATCGAACCTCCTCGAGCAGCTCTACAATATGGCCGACTCCATCGTGGCGGGCAACTTCCTCGGCGAGAACGCCGTTGCCGCCGTCGGCGCGTCCTTCTCGCTGTGCAACGTGCTCGTGTACGCGGCCATCGGATGCGGGATCGGCGCGGGAGTGCTCGCCGCGAGGCGATACGGGGAAGGCGCCCGCGACAAGGCCAGGGTCGTGATCTGGACCTCCGTCGCGCTCTTCACCTTGGTCGGACTGGCCATCGGCGTGGCCGGGCTTCCCCTTGCCGACCTCATTCTCGAGGCGCTGGGAACCCCCGCCGAGGCCCTCGAAGACTCCTGCGCCTACCTCGCCGTGTACTTCGTCGGCCTGCCGGCGCTCTTCGCGCTCAACGCCGTCACCGCGATGTTCAACGCGATCGGGGACTCGCGGACGCCTTTGCTCCTTTTGGTCGTATCCGCCGTCATAAACATCTGCGGGGACGTCGCGTCGACGGCTGTCCTCGGCATGGGCGTGGCCGGGATAGCGATCTCGACCGTTGCCGCTGAGTACGTGGCCGCCGTCCTGGGCGCGGCCGCCCTTGCCCGCCGTACCCGCAGCTGGCGCGGCGGGAAGAAGCCCCTGGATGCTCGGCTTACGAGGCCGATCGTCAGCCTCGCCGTGCCCTCGGTCCTGCAACAGGCGACAATAGCCATCGGCCTCATGCTCGTGCAGTCGGTGGTGAACAGCTTCGGCACCGCGAGCCTCGCGGGCTTCTCGGCCGCCATGCGCGTCGAGAACGTGGCCACGGTGCCGACCATAGCGCTCGGCAGCGCTCTGTCCTCGTTCGCGTCGCAGAACATGGGGGCCGGTCGTAAGGACCGGGCCGAGGGCGGCTACCGCGCCTCGCAATGCGCCGTCGCCGTTACCGCTGTATCAATTTGCATTATCTACCAGCTCTTTTGCAAGCAGATTATCTCGGCATTCCTTGGCACCGGGGCTTCTGCGACGGCCATGCGCGTCGGGGTGGACTACATGCGCTTCGTCGGCTGGTGCTATGCCCTCATCGGCCTCAAGAACGTGGGGGACGGCATGCTCCGCGGGCTCGGCGACACGCGGATCTTCACCTGGGCGAACATCATCAACCTCGGGCTCCGCGTGGGACTCGCTCACCTGCTCGCCCCCTCCTTAGGCGTTGCCGCCACCTGGTGGGTCGTGCCGCTCGGGTGGTTCGCGAACTTCGCGATCTCCCACGCCGGCGTCGTCGCGTGGAGGGCCGGAAAACTCAAGCTGGGCGACACACCGTAGCCGAAATAGAGCGCGCGCCGTCCCTGAGATACGCCGCGCAGCAAATGATCAACCAACCGCGCCCCAAAACTCGCCGCCCAGTAACGACGCGATCGACCGAGCCCCGAAACCGCGCCGTCCAGCAACGACGCGATCCACCGAGCCCCGAAACCGCGCCGCCCAGTAACGGCCAAATCCGCCGAGCCCTGAAACCGCGCCGCCCAGTAACGCCGTGACCAACAGCGCCCTGAAACCGCGTCGCCCAGCAACCAGGCATTGCTGCGTAACGCGGTTTCGGGGCGCTTTTCTTCCCACGTTACTGCGCGGTGAAGTTTTAGGGCGCGCATCAGCCCTTGATTACTGCGCAACGACTTTCCGGGGCTCAACCGTGGCGCCGGTTGCTGGGCGACGTGTATCCGAGGCTCAAAAGCAACAAGCACAAGGCCGCCGCACAAGAAAGCGCCCCGCATTCTCTCGCGCGCAGTTCCGCACGAGCGGAACTGCGCGAGCACTGAGAGAACCCGAGGCGCCAAGAGTTGCCGGCAGAAGCCTACGCGAAGTCGGCGATCTGGGCCTTGAGCTGCTCGATGGTGGCGGCGAGCTCAGCCTGCTGGGCGCGCTTCTTCTCGATGACGGCAGGCGCGGCCTTGGCGACGAAGCCCTCGTTGCCAAGGGTGCGCTCGACGCCGGCGAGCTCCTTCTCCGCCTTGGCAAGCTCCTTGGCCAGGCGCGCGGACTCGGCCGCGAGGTCGACGAGGCCGCCGAGGTCGACGAAGATCTCGAGCGAGCCGTCGGCCACGGAAACCGCTCCCGCGGGCTTCTGGGCATCGGCCGCCGCGGTGAACTCGCTCACGCGGCCGACGGACTTGATGAAGCCCTCCTGGCCGGCGAGCACCTCGGCCTCGGGCTCGCCGCAGCGCACAGCCACGGCAAGCTCGGCCTTCGGCGAGAGACGATAACGGGCTCGGGTTGAGCGCACGCAGGAGATGACGCGCTTGGCCAGCTCGAAATCGCCCTCGGCCTTCTCGTTGACGAAGCCGGCGAGCGCCTCGGGCTCGGGCCACGCGGCGACCATGAGGAACTGCGCGTCGTGCGCGTCGAGGCCGGAGGCCGGCAGCGCGTCCCAGACGCTCTCGGTCACGAACGGCATCACCGGGTGCAGCAGGCGCATCGAGACGTCGAGGACATACACGAGGTTGCGCTGGACCTGGAGCTTCTCGTCGGCCGAGCCGTCGAGCAGGCGACCCTTGCAGAGCTCGATGTACCAGTCGCAGACGTCGCCCCAGAAGAAGCTCTGGATGTTGCGCGCGTAGTCGCCGAAGTTGTAGGTCTCGAGCTGCTCGGTGGCCTCGGCCACGGTGCGCGCGAGGCGCGAGAGCATCCACGCGTCCTCAGCGGTCTCGGCCTTCGGGGCGCCCGGCTCGTAGCCCTCGAGGTTCATCTGGACGAAACGGCTCGCGTTCCAGATCTTGGTCACGAAGCCGCGGGCCTGCTCGGTGCGCGGGCTGTCGATGAGCTCCTTGGTCTTCTTGTCGATGTTGGCGTCGAACTTGACGTCCTGGTTGTTCGTGATGAGCGTGAGCAGGTTGTAGCGCATGGCGTCGGCGCCGTACTTGTCCATGAGCGCCATCGGGTCCACGCCGTTGCCCTTGGACTTGGACATGCGGCTGCCGTCCTTGGCCAGGATCGTGGCGTAGATATAGACGTCGTGGAAGGGAATCTCGTTGGTGCAGTACAGCGAGCTCATGATCATGCGCGCGACCCACAGGGCGATGATGTCGCGGGCCGTGACCAGGACCTTCGTGGGGTGGTGCTCGGCGAGCTCGGTGGTGTCGTCCGGCCAACCCTGCGTGGCGAAGGTCCAGAGCTGAGAGGAGAACCAGGTGTCGAGGACGTCCTCCTCCTGGTGCACGTGGTGGCCGCCGCACTTGGGGCACACATCGGCGTCCTCCATGAGCGCGTCCTCCCAGCCGCAGTCGGCGCAGTGGAAGACGGGGATGCGGTGGCCCCACCAGAGCTGGCGAGAGATGCACCAGTCCTTGAGGTTGTCCATCCAGGTAAGGTAGGTGTCGGTCCAGCGGGCCGGGTGGAACTTGATCTCGCCGTCGCGCACGACCTGGGTGGCGCGCTCCTTAAGCTTGTCCACGGCAACGAACCACTGCTCAGAGAGCCAAGGCTCGAGCGCGGAGTCGCAGCGGTAGCAGTGCATGACGGAGTGGTCGAGCTCCTCGATGTGGTCGAGCAGGCCGTGCTCCTCGAACCAGGCGACGATGGCCTTGCGGGCCTCGTCGCGGTCCATGCCGGAGAACTCGCCGTAGCCCTCGACCACGACGGCGTGCTCGTCGAACACGTTGATCTGCTCGAGGCCGTGGGTCTGGCCCATGGCGTAGTCGTTGGGGTCGTGGGCAGGGGTCACCTTGACGAAGCCGGTGCCGAAGTTCGCGTCGACGTGCCAGTCGGAGAAGATGGGGATCTCGCGGTCGACGATGGGCAGCATGACCTTGGCGCCCACGAGCTTGGCCTTCTCGGGGTCGGACGGCGAGACGGCGATGCCGGTGTCGCCCAGCATGGTCTCGGGGCGGGTGGTGGCCACGGTCACGTACT
>CAVJHQ010000063.1:0-14148 GCA_963649365.1 Alloprevotella sp. | reverse complement strand
AAGGACGGCGTCATCGAGCACATCATGCTCAACGAGGCGTGCTCCTCGGGCTGCGGCTCCTTCATCGCGTCCTTCGCCGACTCCATGGGCATGAGCGTCCAGGACTTCGCCGAGGTCGCCGTGCGCGCCCAGGCCCCCGTGGACCTCGGCAGCCGCTGCACCGTCTTTATGAACTCGCGCGTCAAGCAGGCCCAGAAGGAGGGCGCGACCATCGGCGACGTGGCCGCCGGCCTCTCGTACTCCGTCATCAAGAACGCCCTGTTCAAGGTCATCAAGCTCCGCGACTTCGAGGAGATCGGCTCCTACTGCGTGGTCCAGGGCGGCACCTTCCTCTCCGACGCCACCCTGCGCGCCTTCGAGAAGCTCACCGGCCGCAACGTGATCCGTCCCGACGTCGCGGGCTGCATGGGCGCCTACGGCGCGGCGCTTCTTGCCCGCGACCGCGCGGGCGCCGAGGGCGTCTCGGCGCTTCTTCCCCGCGAGGCCATCGACAACCTGCAGGTCAAGCACACCAACGTCCACTGCGGGCGCTGCTCCAACAACTGCCTGCTCACCGTCAACGACTTCGGCGGCGGCCGCCGCTTCATCACGGGCAACCGCTGCGAGAAGGGCGCCGGCGGCTCCAAGCGCGCCAAGAACGACGCCCCGAACCTCTTCGAGTACAAGAACAAGCTGCTCTTCGACCGCCCGGTGCTCGCCGAGGACGAGGCCCCGCGCGGCACCGTCGGCATCCCGCGCGCGCTCAACATGTACGAGAACTATCCTTTCTGGCACGCGTTCTTTACCAAGCTCGGCTTCCGCGTGATTCTTTCCGACCAGACCAACGGCAAGACCTACGAGGCCGGCATCGAGTCCATGCCCTCCGAGTCCGTCTGCTACCCGGCCAAGCTCAGCCACGGCCACATCATGAACCTCATCGGCAAGGACCCCGATTTCATCTGGATGCCCTGCATCTGCTGGGAGCGCAAAGAGGACCAGGCCGCGACGAACCACTACAACTGCCCCATCGTCATGAGCTACCCGCAGGCGCTCGAGCTCAACGTCGACGAGCTCGGCCGCGACACGCAGGTCGAGTTCCTCGACCCGTTCCTGCCCTATGACAAGAAGGGCGAGCTCAAGCGCCGCCTGTACGAGGTCGTCTCGGAGCAGCGCGAGCGCGACGCCGCCGAGGGCCGCGGCCGCGTGCGCGGCGCCCACATCACCCGCGCCGAGATCGACGCCGCCGTCAACGCCGCCTGGGAAGCCGACATCGAGTTCCACGACGCCATGCACCGCAAGGGCGACGAGGCCCTGCGCTGGATCGAGGAGCACAACGGCCACGGCATCGTGCTCGCCGGCCGCCCGTACCACAACGACCCCGAGATCAACCACGCCATCCCCGAGCTCGTGCACTCCTTCGGCTTCGCCGTCCTTACCGAGGACTCCGTCGCCCACAAGATGCACCCCGAGCGCCCGATCCGCGTGGTCGACCAGTGGATGTTCCACTCCCGCCTCTACCGCGCCGCCCGCTTCGTGGCGTCGCGCAACGACCTCGACCTGATCCAGCTCTTCTCGTTCGGCTGCGGCCTCGACGCCCTTACCACCGACCAGGTCCAGGAGATCCTCGAGAACTCCGGCAAGATCTACACCATGCTCAAGGTCGACCAGGTGAGCAACCTCGGCGCGGCGCGCATCCGCATCCGCTCGCTCATGGCGGCCCTGAAGGAGCAGGGCGCCGAGCTCGAGCGCCGCGCCGCCGCCGGCGAGCTCAGCGAGGTCGAGCCCACCGGGGTCGTCTACGCCGACGGCACGCCCGAGCGCAAGCGCGGCGACGACGGCGACGTGCCCGTCTACCGCGAGGCCGCGAGCTCCGCGTTCACGAAGGTCCGCTACACCAAGGAGATGCAGGACGCCGGCTACACCATCCTGGCGCCGCAGATGAGCCCGATCCACTTCGAGCTCGTCGAGGTCCTTCTCAAGAACGAGGGCTACAACTGCGTGCTCATGCCGTCCGTCGACCAGGGCGCCGTGGACATGGGCCTCAAGTACGTGAACAACGACATCTGCTACCCGTCGATCCTGGTCACCGGCCAGATCATGGAGGCGGTGCTCTCGGGCAAGTACGACCTCACGCGCACGGCCGTCCTGATCACCCAGACCGGCGGCGGCTGCCGAGCGACCAACTACATCGCCCTTATCCGCAAGGCGCTCAAGGACTCCGGCCACCCCGAGATCCCCGTGATCTCGCTCTCGGCGGCGTCCGGCCTCGACGAGAGCAGCCCCGGCTTCAACGTCTTCAAGCCCGCGCTTCTCATCAAGGCGGTCTACGCGCTGCTCTACGGCGACCTGATCATGCAGCTGCTCTACCGCACGCGCCCCTACGAGACGCGCCCCGGCTCGGCCGACGAGCTCTATGACCGCATGATGGCGCAGGCCAAGGGCGAGCTGCTCCGCGCCTCGCGCAGCAGCTTCTTCAAGCTCTGCCAGCAGACCATCGACGCCTTCGAGGCGCTGCCGCTGACCAACGACCGCTCCAAGCCGCGCGTCGGCGTCGTGGGCGAGATCCTCGTCAAGTACCACCCCACGGCCAACAACCAGGTCGTTCGCGTGATCGAGCAGGAGGGCTGCGAGGCCAACGTGCCCGGCCTCGTGGACTTCTTCCTCTTCAGCATGACGCACCCCATCAACATGAAGGGGGAGCTCGGCTCGAAGGCGTCCGCGCGCCTGGCCAACGCCGCCGGCATCAAGCTCGTCGTCGGCATCCGCGAGCACCTGAACAAGATGCTCGAGGCGTCGAGCCGCTTCGAGGCCTATCCCGACGTCTGGGAGCTCGCCGAGAAGGCTAAGCAGGTGCTCTCGCTCTGCAACGGCATGGGCGAGGGATGGCTGCTCACGGCCGAGATGTGCGACCTCATCGAGACCGGCACGCCCAACATCGTGTGCTGCTCGCCGTTCGCGTGCCTGCCCAACCATGTGGTGGGCAAGGCCGTGATCAAGCGCCTGCGCGAGATGCACCCCGAGAGCAACATCGTGGCCGTGGACTACGACCCCGGCGCCTCCGAGGTCAACCAGCTCAACCGCATCAAGCTGATGATCTCCGTGGCCAAGGAGAACTACCGCAACAACCGCGGCGAGGGCTTCAAGCTCGAGGGCGACCCCGAGGACAACGGCGCCGACGAGGACTACGGCCTGCCGCTGACGGCCGAGCAGCGCGAGCACCTGGCCGACATCAAGGCCCGCGCCGCCGTGGACTAGCGGCCGTGTTCGGCGAGAAGGGCGTGCGCCGCGCCCTTCTCGCCGAACCGCATAGCGTGACTTGGCCCACGGACCAGCGCATGCAAAGGTCGTCGAGGTGGTACCGGCGCGGCGAGAAGGCCTCGAGGTGGTGCCGGCGCGGCCATTAAACGCTCCAGGTGGTGCCGGTGCGGCGAGAAGTCGCCGAGGTGGTGCCGGTGCGGCAAGAAGGCCTCGAGGTGGTGCCCGATTGGCCATTGAAACGCTCCAGGTGGTGCAAATCGAGCCATTTAAGCGCTCCAAGTGGTGCTCGGGGCACCACCTCGACGCTATAAGCATGCGTAAGGCCGCGGGCTCAGATCAGAGCGCATAGAGGGCGAGCCATACAACGGTCACGCCCAGGTATGCGAGGAGAAACGCCTTCCATATCTGGCTCGGCGTCCGGTCGCGGAAGAACGCGACGTTGGCCCGCAGCCAGCGCTTGTTGAGGAGCAGGTACCCGGCGAGCGCGACGACGGCGAAGACGGCGCCTACCAGGCCGAAGATGAACGCGAAGTTGTTGATGATGGGCACCCAGGAAGAGACGAGCGCGATTACGCCCAAGACAAGGGCGACGATGGCGGCCGCCGACTTTGGCTTGGGGGCGGCGCTGCCGTTGATGCTGGTGTCGGACATGGGGCTTCCTTTCCGTTGCGGCGTATGTGGGCCACATGGTAGGGGGCACAGCCCGCAAAAACATTAGCTCCCAGCTCCGATTCCAAACATAACTGCGACACAGCCCTCTTGTCATATTTTCGCGGGCCGCAAGCCAAGGGGGCGATTGGGGTACAATCCCAACCACGCCGCGCGAGCGGCACGAATCTTGACATTCGCATCATGGTGGCAGCGTCCCCATTCCATCTCGTGGGGGTGACTGGTTTCGACAGGGTGGGCCTGAGATGGGCAGCAGGCCGTGGTCTCCTCGCCACGTTAAACAGGGGAACCGTCAAATTGAATTGACGACACTTATTCTTACGAGCCTCTGGCTCTCGCTGCTTAATTAACTAGCGGCGCGTCAATGCGGGGATCGCTCCCGTTCCCGCGGCGACGTCATTTTAGGGAGATGCTTGCTTGGACGTAGCTGGTATGCCAAGCAAAAAGATTGAACCAACTGGGTCGCCAAGCGCGGGTTGACGGGTGCGCGGCGGCTAAGATTTAACCGGCAACTGAGCCTGGAGACACCTTTCAGGGGCTTGCTTTGGACCGGAGTTCGATTCTCCGCACCTCCACCATAGGCGAATCACGAGGGCCCGCTTACCCGTTGGGGTGGCGGGTCCTCGTTTATATGAATCGAAAACACGCCCGGCGAGGCGACGAGGCGAGAGGAGCTTTCGCAATGGAGAAGAACCAGGAGACGCAGGCGGTCGCTCCCGCGCTCGTGCTCGAGGGCGGCGGTTTCCGCGGCATGTTCACGGCCGGCGTGCTCGACGTGCTGCTCGAGCGCGGCCTCACGGGCTTCTCGAGCGTCTGGGGCGTCTCGGCCGGCGCCATGAACGCCGTGAGCTTCAAGAGCCGCCAAATCGGCCGCACCATGCGCGTTATGCTCGCCTTCCGCGACGACTCCCGCTTCATGGGCTTCCTGAGCCTGGCCAAGACCGGCGACATGACGGGCGGCGAGTTCGTCTACGAGACGGTCCAGAACGAGCTCGACCCCTGCGACGAGGACGCGTTCCACGACAACCCCATGCAGATGTACGCGGTGGCCTCCAACGTGACCTTCGGCACGGCCGACTACCTGCGCGTGGCGCATCTTCCCGAGGACACGCTGAAGGTTCGCGCCTCGGCCTCGCTGCCCGGCGTCTCCCGCATAGTCGAGATCGACGGCCAGCGCTACCTCGACGGCGGCACGACCGACTCCGTGCCGTTCGCGGCCGCTATGGGGCTCGAGGGCTCGCGCGTGCCGGAGGGCTACGTCCCTGCCGAGCGAGCGCTCGTCGTTCTGACCCAGCACCGCGCCTACGTCAAGGGCGCCGGCTCGGAGGCGATGGTCCTGCGCTCCCACCGCTACGACAGCTACCCGTACTACACCGAGGCCCTGCGCACGCGCCATGAGCGCTACAACGCCCAGCGCGAGCAGCTTTGGGAGCTCGAGCGGGAAGGCCGCTGCCTGGTCATTGCCCCCGAGAAGCCCGTCGAGGTCGGCGTCATGGAGACGTCCGGCGCCCCGCTGCTCGACCTGTACCTGCAGGGACGCCGCCAGGCCGAGGCCCGTCTCGCCGAGATCGACGAGTTCCTCCAGTAGGGCGGCGAGCTCCAAGTAGGGAATTCCGCTCCGGGGGCGGGCGCCACGCCAGGCCCATGATGTGTGAAGCTTGTGATGCCCGCCTACGCCGAAAATTCACCTTCGCCCTCGACCTGCGGTGACGTACAATTTACAAGCTTTGTCTACAAGAGCCCCGTATTCTCTTAAAAGAACAAGCATCTCGGCGGTTTGTCCAGAAGCCGTCCGAACCGTAGGTACGTAGGAGGAGTCAAGTGAAGAAGTCGACTCAATTCGCCAAGGCTGGCGAGGTCGAGCGCAAGTGGCTGCTTATCGACGCTGAGGGCGCTACCCTTGGTCGTCTTGCCACCACCGCTGCTATGGCGCTGCGCGGCAAGAACAAGCCGCAGTACACCCCGAACGCCGACACCGGCGATTTCGTGGTCGTCATCAACGCCGACAAGGTCGTCCTTACCGGCAACAAGATGGACCAGAAGCGCTACTGGCGCTACTCCGGCTATCTTGGTGGCCTGAAGTTCGAGAGCTTCAAGGAGGCCATGGAGAAGCACCCCGAGCGCGTCATCGAGCACGCGGTCAAGGGCATGCTCCCCAAGACCACCCTCGGCCGCAAGCAGGGCATGAAGCTCAAGGTTTACGCTGGCGCCGAGCACCCGCACGCCGCCCAGAACCCCGTTCAGATCGATTGGAGGGCCTAAACATGGCTGAGAACTCCGTGGTTTACTGGGGCACTGGTCGCCGTAAAGAGGCCGTCGCCCGTGTTCGTCTCGTTCCCGGCACCGGCAAGTTCATCGTCAACGGCCGCGACGCCCTCAACTACTTCGGTCGTCAGCAGCTCGTGGACAACGCCCTCGCGCCGCTCAAGCTGACCGAGACCGCTGATCGCTTCGACGTCCTCGCCAACTGCGACGGCGGCGGCATCAACGGCCAGTCCGGCGCCTGCCGCCTCGGCATCTCCCGCGCCCTCCTGGAGGCCGGCGAGTACCGTGCCGACCTCAAGAAGGCCGGCTTCCTCACGCGCGACGCGCGTGCGGTCGAGCGCAAGAAGTACGGCCTGAAGAAGGCCCGCAAGCGCCCGCAGTTCTCGAAGCGCTAAGTTTTCGAGCAAACCTGCATTCCAAAGGACCTGTCGACTACGGTCGGCGGGTCCTTTTTTGTAGGCCTTCCGGCAGGCTGCTCCTGGTGGGCGCAGGCCCGCCTGCTTTGATCTTGGCCGCAGCTCGGCGTCCATCGCTTGCCGAGTGGGGGGTGCTTGGTTTATGGGGCGGCCCTGCATTCGGGCGCGCGGCACTGTTGCCTGCCTGCGCTGGTAGTAAAATTCAAGACCGTTGAATCGTCACCTGTTGTCTAGCTAGAAGGGGCAACGAATGAAGTACTTCGGCACCGACGGCTTCCGCGGCCGCGCCAACGAGGGCCTGAACGTCGAGCACGCCTACAAGATCGGCCGTTACGTCGGCTGGTACTACGGCAAGCGCCAGGGCAAGAAGGCCCGCGTCATCCTGGGCAAGGACACCCGCCGCTCCAGCTACATGTTCGAGTCCGCCATCGTGAGCGGCCTCGTCGCCTCGGGCGCCGACGCGTACATGCTGCACGTTATCCCGACCCCGGGCGTTTCTTACGAGGTCGTGGACGGCGCCTTCGACTGCGGCATCATGATCACCGCGTCGCACAACCCCTACACCGACAACGGCATCAAGCTCGTCAACCGCGAGGGCTACAAGATGGACGAGGATGTCCTCGAGCTCATCGAGGACTACATCGACGGCAAGTCCGAGGTTCCTCTTGCCACGGGCGACGCCATCGGCTGCACGGTCGACTACATGCAGGGCCGCAACCGCTACATCGCGAGCCTGATCTCGTCCTGCGGCTTCTCTCTCCAGGGGCTCAAGATCGGCCTGGACTGCGCCAACGGCTCCGCCTCCTCCGTCGCGCGCCCCGTCTTCGACGCCATGGGCGCCGAGACCCACGTGATCAACAACTCGCCGAACGGCTTCAACATCAACGTCGACTGCGGCTCCACCCACATCGAGCAGCTCCAGCGCTTCGTTGTGCAGAACGGCCTCGACGTGGGCTTTGCCTACGACGGCGACGCCGACCGCTGCCTCGCGGTCGACGAGCGCGGCCACCTCGTGGACGGCGACCTCATCCTCTACGTCTGCGGTTGCTACCTGAACAAGCACGGCCGTCTGGCCAAGTCCACGGTCGTTCCCACCGTCATGAGCAACTTCGGCCTGTTCAAGGCCTTCGACGCGGCCGGCATCGCCTACGAGAAGACCGACGTGGGCGACAAGAACGTCTATGCCTGCATGCGCGAGAACGGCTACACCCTGGGCGGCGAGCAGTCTGGCCACGTGATTTTCTCTGATCTTGAGAAGACCGGCGACGGCATCATGACCTCGCTGCGCATCATGGAGGTCCTGCGCGGCGAGCGCGAGAAGCTCTCTGAGCTCACCCGCCCGGTCAAGCTCTACCCGCAGCAGCTCGACAACATCCGCGTGACCGACAAGAACGCCGCGATGAACGCGCCCGAGGTCACGAGCGCCGTGGCCAAGGCCGAGCAGTTCCTCGAGGGCAACGGCCGCGTGCTCGTGCGCGCCTCCGGCACCGAGCCGCTCGTGCGCGTGCTCGCCGAGGCCCCCGACGAGAAGCTCTGCGCCGAGGCCAACCAGATTGTGATTGCTGCGCTGGAGCCGTATAAGGCCTAACCGCGCCTGCGCGCACTGGTAGAATTCAGAAGGTTATGTCTGACGCGCGTCGGGAGGCCGGCGCGCGTCTTTGTAGCGATGCAAGACGGGCCGGCGGCCATGCGGCCCGCCCGTAGGGAAGAGAAGCGCGAAGGGGGCGAGGCCAATGGCCGCAGCAGGCATCGGGGTCGACATGCTCGAGATCTCGCGCATGGAGCGCGTCATCGAGCGGCGTCCCAACTTCCTGCGCCGCGTCTTTACCGAGGAGGAGCGCGCCTACTGCGAGAGAAGCGCTCGCCCCGCCGAGCACTACGCCGCCCGCTGGGCCGCCCGCGAGGCCGTGGTCAAGGCCCTCGGCTGCGGCTTCGGCAACGGCGTGGGCATCCGCGACGTGAGCGTCGTGCGCGACGAGCGCGGGGGCGTCCGTGCCCAGCTCACGGGCGGCGCGGCCAAGGTCGCCCTGGAGAAGGGCGTCGTCGAGGTCGCGCTCTCCATCAGCTACACGCGCGAGGTCGCCGTCGCGAACGCCGTGGCGGTGACCGAGGCGGTCAAGCCGAAGGTCGATCCCAAGGAAGACGCCGCCCGCGCGCTCGCCGCGAGCTTCCGCGAGGCGAAGAGCGTCCTGGACGAGCTCGAGCGCGTCGAGGACGCGCAGATGCAGCTGCCGCTCGAACAGGTCGGCGCCGACACGACGGCCGTGGCGGCGAGCGGCGTGGCCGACCTGCGCGCTTCTGCGGCGCGCGCGGCGGCGACCCCCGCCTCAGACCAAACGTCCCCCGCGGCGGCGACCCCCGCTCCAAGCCAAACGTCCCCCGCGGGCTTCTCGCCATCCGAGCCGACGGCGACGCCCCTGCCCGCCGAAACCGAACCCCAGCCTTCTACGGAGGAGTAGCCATATGCAGCCAGTGCTCAACATCGATGACATCAAGCGCGTCGAGGTGGACCTTACGCGCGTCGGCGTGAGCGTGTCCGAGCTCATGCACCGCGCCGGGTGCGCCGTCGCGCAGGAGGTGCTGGAGCTCGGCGCCTCCAACGTCGTGGTCTTCTGCGGCATGGGCAACAACGGCGGCGACGGCTGGGTCTGCGCCGAGGCGCTTCTTTCCCGGGGCGTGTCCGTCACGGCCGTGACGCCGATCGAGATCGACCAGCTCCCCGGCGACCTCGCGCGCCAGGTGGCCCAGAGCGCCGCGCGCTCCGGCGTCCCCGTCGTCGTCGGGCCCTCGCGCGAAGAGGTGAACGAGGCCCTCGCCGGCGCGGACACCGTCGTCGACTGCATGCTGGGCACCGGGTTCCACGGCAAGGTCCGCACGCCGTTCGACATCTGGATCGACTGCATCAACGCGTCGAGCGCCCGCGTGGTCTCCGTCGACGTGCCGAGCGGCCTTTCTGCCCAGTCGGGCCTTGCCGAGGGCAGCTGCGTCTTTGCCGACATGACGGTGACGATGATCGCGCTCAAGCCCGGGCTTCTTGCCGACACCGGTCGCGACGCGTGCGGCGTCATCGTCGTGGCGCCCCTGGCGGAGCAGACCGAGCGCCTGGTGGTCGAGGCCGACCCGGTGGCCTGGCGCACCGACCTGGCCGATTACCTCAGCGTGGTGAGCGAGCCGTCCGCCGCGCAGGACAAGTTCAGCCGCGGTTCCGTGCTCGTTGTCGGCGGTTCCTCCCGCTTTATCGGCGCTCCGATCATGGCCGCCCGCGCCGCGGCGCGGGCCGGCGCCGGCTACGTGACCCTCGCCGTCCCGGCCACCATCGTGCCCATCGTGCAGTCCCACCTGCTCGAGGTTCCCGTCGTCGGGCTGCCGTGCGACGTCGACGGCGTGCTCACCGCGGACGCGGCCGAGAAGGTCGTCGCCCTTGCCGAGCACAACGCGGCCACGCTCATCGGCCCGGGCATGCGCGTCGCCGGCGGCCCCGTGGCCTGCGTGAGCGCGCTTCTTCGCAGCGAATGCCCGCTCGTGGTGGACGCCGACGGCCTCAACTGCCTCGCGCGCCTGACCGAGAACAACATCACCGAGTTCCCCGACCTCACGCGCCGAGAGGCGCCGCTCATCCTTACCCCGCACCGCAAGGAGCTGGGGCGCCTCGTCGGCCGCGCGGACAACCCGCCCGCGAGCCTCGAGGAGCAGCTTGAGTGCGCGCGCGAGATTATCTGGACCGACGGTGGCTCTGACCTGGTCGTGGTTGCCAAGGGCAGCGCAACCGGCTGCGTCGGCGTCGATAAGGCCGTCCTCCCCAAGCCCGGACCCTCGGCGCTGGCCACGGCCGGCTCCGGCGACGTCCTGGCGGGCATGATGGCGAGCTACCTGGCGCAGTCGCACGGCGCCGCGATTGACCTGCCGCTCATGGCGGCGCTCGTCTGCGAGGTCCACGGCTACGCGGGGACCCTCGCGGTCGAGGCGTACGGCACCCGAGGCGTCGTGGCGGGCGACCTGATCGACCGGATCGGGCTCGCGGCGGACGTTATCGAGGAGCACGCGTTTATCCCCGCCGGCTCGGGCGAGGCGCAGGCGTAGGGTCGGGGCCTTGCGTGGCGTCCGGGTGGCCGCGCCGCTGATAAGGGCTTCTCGGCGCTTGGAAGGAGCGTTCGATGGTAAAGAAGATATGCCCCGACGATCGGTGGGCTTGGGTCGAGATCGACCTCTCGGCGCTGCGCCGGAACACGACCGCCTTCAAGCGCCGCCTGGCCCGCGGCGTCAAGATGATGTGCGTGGTCAAGGCCGACGCCTACGGCCACGGCGCCGTTCGCTGCGTCAACGCCATGCATACCGCGGGCGCCGACCAGTTCGCCGTCGCGACCGTCGCCGAGGGCGTCAGTCTGCGCGAGGCGGGCGTCGAGTGGCCCATCCTCATCCTTTCTCAGCCGCCGATCGAGTGCGTGCAGACCCTCGTCGAACGCGACCTGATGCCCTGCGTCTACGAGGCTGAATTCGCCCTCGCGCTCGGCGAGGCCGCCGCGGCCGCCGGGCGCGTGGCCAAGTACCACCTGATCGTGGACACGGGCATGACGCGCATCGGCGTGGCGCCTTCCGAGGCCGTCGAGCTGCGACGAACCATCGACTTCCATCGCGGGATCGAGTGCGCGGGCACCTTGACGCACTTCGCCACGGCCGACGTGCTCGACGACTGGGACTTCGCCCTGCAGCTCAACCGCTTCCGGAACGCGGTGCAGGCCATCCACGACGCCGGTATGGAGACCGGGCTCGTGCACTGCAACAACACGCCCGCCACGATCCTGCACCAGGAGTGCCAGTTCGATATGTGCCGCGTGGGCATCGGGCTCTACGGGCTCCAGCCTGCCGAGACGACGGTCGGCGCCATCGACCTCGAGCCCGTGATGAGCGTGCGCGGCCGTGTGACGCGCGCCGTTTACCCCGAGGTGGGCGCCGGCGTCGGCTATGGGATGACGTACCGCGTGCCTAAGCGCAACATCCAGATCGGCACCGTGCCCATCGGCTACGCCGACGGCCTCTCTCGCACGCTCTCCAACAACATGGACGTGATCGTCGGCGGGCGCCGCGTGCCGCAGGTGGGCAACATCTGCATGGATCAGTTCATGTTCGCGGTGGACGTGAACACGACGCGCTCGTATTGCCCGATGCCCGAGGTTCGCGAGGGCGACGTGGTCACCGTGATCGGCGTCGACGGCGATGAGCGCGTGACGGCCGACGAGATGGCGCGCTTGCGCGGCACCATCAACTACGAGGTCGTCTGCGATTTCGGGCTGCGGCTCCAGAAGGTCTACGTCTAAGGGGCTCGTATGGGCGTCATGCAGATTCCCGGCCATGTGCACCAAAAGCCGCGCGAGGTCTCGCTGGACGAGATCCGCTCCTTTATGGGCAACTGCCAGCTTTGCCCGCTCGGGTCTACGCGCACGAACCTCGTGTTCGGCGTGGGCAACCCGCGCGCACGGGTGATGTTCGTCGGCGAGGGGCCCGGCCGCAACGAGGACCTGCAGGGCGAGCCGTTCGTCGGCGCCGCGGGCCACAAGCTCGACGCGCTTCTCGGCTGCGCGGGCCTCACGCGGCAGGAGATCTACATCGCGAACGTGATCAAGTGCCGGCCGCCGGGAAACCGCAACCCCAAGCCGGAGGAGATCACGGCGTGCTCGCCCTTCCTGCGCGAGCAGATCCGCAGCGTCTGGCCCGATGTCATCGTCTGTTTGGGAAACTTCGCCTCGCAGTTCGTCCTGCGCACCAACAAAGGCGTGATGAGCCTTCGCGGGCAGCTCCACCAGGCGGGACACTTCGTCGTGTGCCCGACCTTCCATCCCGCGGCGTGCATCTATCACCAGGAATGGGAGCCGCTGCTCGTGCAGGACCTGCAGATGGTGGGGGAGTGGCTCAAGGCGCACCCGGCCCCGTCCGAGGACCCGGCCCTTTCCGGCTCGGCTGCAGCCCCGCAGACTAAAGGAGAGAACTGATGAAGACCCCGCAGCATTTTGTGACGCATTCCCAGGCCGAGACCATCGCCGTCGGCGAGCAGCTCGGGCGCGAGCTCGCTGCCGGCGACGTTCTCGTGCTCACGGGCGACCTCGGCGCAGGAAAAACGCAGCTTACCAAGGGTATCGCGGCGGCGCTCGGCTGCGAGGGCGACGTGACGAGCCCGACCTTTACCATCGAGATGGTCTACGAGGGCGGTCGGTTGCCGCTCTATCACTTCGACCTGTATCGCCTGGACGATGCCGAGCAGCTTGAGGACATCGGTCTCTACGACGTGCTCGGCGCGGACGGCGTCTGCGTCATCGAGTGGGGCGAGCAGTTCGCCGACGAGCTTGGCGACTACGTGAGCGTGCGCGTTTCTCGCCTGGACGACGAGGCGACGCCTGGTCAGGAGCCTCCGCGCGCCATCGACGTGGCATAACGGCCGATAACCTGCGAGGTTTTGTCCTTTGTGCAGCGTAAACGCACCTTGGCTGCGAGGTTTTGCCCTTCGTGCGACGTAATTCTCGGTCTTGTTGGGCTTTCTGGAGCTCGGGCCGCTCTTCCAACAGGGCTTTTCCTCATCGAAATCATGCGTGGTCTGGAATTTACGCTGCACGAGAGGCAAAACCTCGCAGAGGGTTTGCCATAACGCCGCACGAAGGGCAAAACCTCGCAGCTCAAAGTTGTACACGGCTAACTAAATAGTAAAAATTCCCTATTGATAACGAATCCTAATAAGGTTATAGTTACCTCAGCAAGCAAGGAGACGTCGACGCAGGGGAGGGAGGCCGTATGAGCGCACGCAACACCGTTCAACGCACTATCGTGCTCGACGCGCTGCGCGGCCTGGCCAACCACCCCACGGCCGACGAGGTCTTCGACGCGGTCCACGCGGAGCATACGAGCATCAGCAAGGCAACGGTCTATCGCCTGCTCAACAAGCTCTCCGAGGACGGCGACGCGCTCAAGGTCAAGATCAACAACGGCGCCGACCACTTCGACCACCAAGTCTTCGATCACTACCACGTGCGCTGCACGGTCTGCGGCCGGGTGGACGACGTGGACGTGCCGGCGCTCGACGGGCTCGAGGCCGACGCGTCGAGGACCTCGGGTTATCGGATCGTTGGCCACACGCTGCAGTTCGACGGCGTTTGCCCTGCTTGCCAGGAAGCGTGCGGCGGCACGGACGCGCCGCCCGCAAAGAACGCCGGCTAATGGCTTTACCGGCCCGCGATGGGAGCGGGCCGTGAGCATAACGGAGAGGATGGCGACGCTATGGGGGCGCCGCCAAAACAGAGAGAGGAAAGCACCATGGACAAGTGGGTCTGCAAGGTCTGCGGCTACATCTACGAGGGCGAGGAGCCTCCCGCGGAGTGCCCCGTCTGCCACGCCCCGGCAAAGATGTTCGAGAAGGTCGAGGGTGAGCTCGAGCTCGCCGCCGAGCACGAGTACGGCGTCTACGACAAGACCGTCAAGGACAACCCGGACATCTCCGACGAGGACAAGGCCTACATCCTCGAGCAGCTCAAGGCCAACTTCACCGGCGAGTGCTCTGAGGTGGGCATGTACCTGT
>CAVJHQ010000062.1:0-14531 GCA_963649365.1 Alloprevotella sp. | reverse complement strand
CGCGCCCCGGGAACGCGCCGCGCAGTAACGCAGGCGTCTCTCGCGCCCCGGAATCGCGTCGCCCAGTAACGTGAGTGTCTCTCGCGCCCTGGAACCGCGCCGCGCAGTAACGTAGCGTTGCTGGGCGGCGCGGTTTCAGGGCGCTTCCGCCCGTCTGATTACTGCGCGGCGCGTACCCGGGGCTCTCGGGCGCCGTTCGTTACTGCAAGATGCGGATTCGGGGCGGGCGCCACGGTGCGCGCCCGTCGGCGTCCCGTTCGTGCGACAATGTGCCGCGTTCAACTTCCGGTGAGAGGGGCAATCCACATGCTCAAGGTCAGCCAGGCCATCCTGCACGTCTTCGATTTCGAGTCGGGCTCCAAGCACTACTCTGAGGCCCCGCTCGACCTCGACAACCGCCCGACCAAGTCCTACGTGCAGCGTCGCCTGCGCAAGATCGTGGGCAACCCCGAGTCCAACCACGGTGAGTTCGCCGAGGACTCCGGGTTCGCCGGCGAGCTCGAGCACTACCTCATGGGCGGCGCCGAGTTCCAAGGCTTCTCGGTCCAGATCGCGGAATGGTTCTGGGAGGAGCTGCGCCGCGCCGAGGAGCTCGAGCAGGTCGACCTCCTGGTCGCCGACTTCGTGGATACCGACGCCGTCGAGGTCGACGCGGGCTCCACGGACGCCGAGGTCGACGCGGCCTTCGACGGCCCTGCCGGCAAGCGTTTCTTCGCCGTGGTGCTTCTTCCCCGCAAGCAGTCCTTCGTCCACGAGATCGGCGGCTCCACGAACGAGATCCTGCGCATGGACACGGCGCTGCCCAACCCGACCGCCAAGATAGACACCTACGTGCTCGTGGACTGCGACTCCTTCGCCATCGACTTCCACGACAAGGAGCGCTCGATCGGCGGCGAGACGATCCAGGTCCTGCCCGACAAGTTCCTGCAGTGCAGCGCCGCCGCCTCCACGCAGCAGGTCTTCAGCGAGGTGAGCGTCATCGTGCAGGACGTCGCCGAGGAGTACGGCCTCACCCCGGCGGTCGAGGTCGGCCGCGCCAAGGCCGCCGTCGCCCAGCAGGCCGACCGCGACGAGGTCGTGCAGCCGGCCGAGATCGGGCGCGTGGTCTTCGAGGACCGCCCCGACGTCCAGCAGGTCTTCGAGGAGCGCGTGCGCGAGGCCAAGCTCCCCGAGGAGGCGCCGGTGCGCCGCGGCGTCGCGAACCGCCTTGCCAAGAACCACAAGATCAAGACGGACACCGGCATCGAGATCACCTTCCCCTCCGACCTCGCCGACAAGCCCGGCTACCTGGACTTCGCCACCGGCGCGGACGGCACCATCACCATCAGCATCGGCAACGTGGCGCACATCGAGAACAAGTAGGGGAGCGCCCCGCGCCGCCGACATCGCGCCCCGCGCCGCCCTGCCGCCTCGGCGCCGCCCCGCCCTTCTCCCCAGATGTGCATTTGACGAGACACGCCGTGTGGCTCCCCGGAGCGCTATCATTGAACGAACTGTTCTCTCGACACGAAGCTCAATCACACCCCGGGGAGACGCGCATGACCAAGCTCGACAAGAACATCTCTCGCCGCGACGCGCTCAGGCTGTTCGGCGGCGCCGGAGCGCTCGGCATCGCCGCGGCGTTCAAGCCCTTGGCCGTTATCGCCGAGACCGCGCAGGAGAAGGCGGACAACGCACAGGCCCAGGCCGACAAGACCCAGCAGCAGCTCGACGACGCCCAGTCCCAGTACGACGCCGCGCAGAAGAAGCTCTCGGCCATCGCCGACGAGTACTCCGAGGCGGCGGCCAAGCTCTCGGCCACGCAGGGCCAGATCGCCGACCTCAACGTGAAGATCTCCGACGCCGAGCAGTCCATCGAGGACACCCAGGACGAGATCGACAAGACCCAGAAAGAGGTCGAGCAGAAGCAGGAGAAGCTCAAGAACCGCATGAGCGCCGCGTACAAGTCCGGCGCCCAGTCGACCCTGGCGCTTCTTCTGAGCTCCACCTCCTTCGAGGAGCTCACGAGCAACGTCTACTACCTGGACCGCATGACCGAGTCCGACAAGCAGATGATCGACGAGGTCAAGGAGCTCAAGTCCTCCCTGGAGGAGAAGCGCGCCTCGCTCGAGGAGCAGAAGACGACCCTCGAGCAGCAGAAGGGCGAGCTGGAGGAGCTCCAGACCCAGCAGGCGTCCGAGCTCTCCGCCGCGCAGGCCAAGCAGGACGAGGCGGCCGCGCTCGTCTCGAGCCTCTCCGAGTCGGTCCAGTCCCTCATGGCCCAGCACGACTCCGAGCTCGTGGCGGCGCAGGAGGCGGCCGAGGAGGCCAAGCGCATCGCCGAGGAGGCCAAGAAGTCCAACAAGTCCTGGGCGACCAACACGAACACGCAGGTGCTCGGCAACGGGTCTCTTGCCAGGGTGACCTCCGCCGCGGCCTCCACGCCCTCGCCGGGCGGCGGCCTGTGCGCGGCGTGGATCACCTACGTCTTCAGCAACGCCGGCATCGGGTCCTTCGGCGGCAACGCCTGCGACATGTGCGCCTGGTGGTGCGGCACCTCGATCTCGAACATCAAGCCCGGCATGATCATCGCCGTGGAGTCCTCGAGCTCGGGCACGACGGCGGGCGCCATCTACGGCCACATCGGCGTGTACCTGGGCGACGGCCTCGTCCACCACAACGTCGGCTACATCAAGACGGACACGGTGTCCAACTGGGTGGCCACCTACTGCAAGTACATGGAGGGCCGCTGCGGCTGGCTCGGCGGCATCGAGCTCTCCTAATCGCCTAACGGCATCCACGCCTGACGTCGCGGCGCTCTCTCATCCGTAAGTTGAGGGAGCGCCGCGACCGTTATTTCTCGACTTGTCGCTAAACTGAAGCCTATCTGTATCGATTTGCGACGTGCTTGGAGTTCACATGGGCAAACCGACCAATCTAACCAGGAGAGAAGCGCTCCGGCTCGCCTCAGCCGCGCTTCTTTGCGCAGGTACCGCAGGGTGCTCGACCGCCTCGGGCTCCAAAGCGGCCTCCGGCTCCGGCACGCTCAAGGTGGGCGTGCGCTCCGACATCGCGGGCATGAGCCAGCTTAACGAGGCCAACGGCAAGTACTACGGCCTCGAGGTCGACATCGCCGAGGAGATGGCCTCGCGCATGGGCTACGCCGGCTGCGAGTACACGACCGTCACGCCCGACTCGCGCAAGGAGGACCTGCTCGACGGCAACGTCGACTGCCTCGTGGCCTGCTACTCCGCGAGCGACAAGCGCCGCGAGAACTTCGACTTCTCGCCGGCCTACTACGAGGACCACATCGTCCTCGTCTGCGAGAACAGCTCGCTCATCTCCAAGGTCGAGGACCTCAAGGGCGGCGTCTTCGGCACGCTCGCCGGCGCGAACACGGCCGCCTACCTGGCAAACAACCTCTACGAGCGCGGCTTTACCGACGGCGTCGTCCTCGCGGCCAACGCCGACAACACCGACGTCGCGTTCGACACCTGGCATCTCTACGAGTTCGAGAGCTACTCCGCGCTCTCCGACGCCCTCGAGTGCGGAAAGGTCGACGCCATGGCCGCCGACGGCGCCATCGCGCGCGCCTACCTCAACGACGAGCGCTCCATCCTCTCGGACTACGAGGCCGCCGACCAGGACTACGCCGTCGCCACGCAGAAGGGCAGCGACCTCTCGCAGAAGGTCGCCGACGCCATCCAATCGATGCTCGACGACGGCACCATCGCCGGTTTGATCGACAAGTGGGATTAGGGGGACATGATGTCACCAAGGCTCAAGAAGAAGTCGGCCGCCCTTATCGTCGTCATCGTGGCCGCCCTCGTGGTCGCGGGCGTCGTCCTCGGGCACATGCAGCAGCGCCTCTCGTACAGCTCCTACACGACCGAGATCGAGCAGTGTCGCTCCGAGCTCCCGGAGCTTCTTTCCGAGGCGTCCGACGAGACGGACCAGAACACCCAGATCTACGACCGTATCTACCAGTCCAAGGCCGAGAGCGTCGCCTTCATGGCGAAGAACAACGCCGGCTTTGAGGCCACGGACGCCAAGATGAAGGAGTATAAGGACCTTCTCGAGGTCGACAACGTGCTCATCGTCAAGAAGGACGGCGCCGTTGTGGCCAAGGCCACCGACACCAAGGCGGACTTCTCCTACGCGCGCTTCAACGCGCTTAAGGCCGTCTTTGCCACCGGCGAGGCGTCCGACGCGGTCGAGGTCGAGCTCCCCGGCCAGGACTGGCTCATGCGCTACTACGCCGCCAAGGTCGACGACGAGGCCATGGTCGTCGTTGAGCAGAACCCCTCCGAGCTGCGCGGCCTTATCGAGACCTCCGGCTCCACCGCGAGCGTGCTCAGAAACATCACCGTCGGCCAGAACGGCTACGTCATCGCCGTCTCGGCCAAGGACCACCTGATCACCTACCACCCCGAGAGCGAGCTCATAGGCACCGACGCCTACGACGACGGCATCGACGCCGCCGACCTCGAGGACGGCAACTACTTCCACGGCACGTTCCGCGGCCGCGACCTCTACTGTGGCGTCTCTTATATAGACGGCACCTACTACATCTTCGCCGTGCCCGAGGCCGAGAGCCTCGCCTCGCGCAACACGACCGTGGGCGTCATCCTCTTCGTCTTCGCTCTCGTGGCCGCGTGCGTGGCGCTCTACGGCATCTTCGTCATGGGCGACGACGAGCGCACCGGCGCCGATGCGGAGAAGTTCCGCCCGCTGGGAGCGCTGCGCTACAACCGCACCATCGGCAAGAAGGCCGCCGTGCTCTCCGTGGTGGGCGTGGTGGCCGTCGTCGCTGTGAGCTTCTACATGCAGACCCTCTTCGCGCTCTCCACCCAGTCCATCGCCAACTCGAGCCGTGCCGACTCGATCGCCGAGACCATCGAGCGCAACGCCGAGCGCGCAACCGAGCTCGAGGACGAGTACAGCACGCGCTACCTCTCCAAGTGCCGGGTGGCCGCCCACATCATCGACGCCAACCCCGAGCTCGCCACCAAGGAGAAGCTCCAGGAGCTCGCCGACGTGCTGCAGATCGCCGCGGTCTACGTGCTCGACGGCAACGGCGACATGATCGCCTCGTCCACCCCGGTCAAGAGCTACAGCCTCTCGACCGACCCCGAGGAGAGCTCCTACGAGTTCCGCGAGCTTCTCGGCGGCAAGGAGGAGCTCGTCCAGGCCGTCTCGACCAACGACTCCACCGGCGAGGCGCAGCAGTTCATCGGCGTGGCCACGCACGACGAGCGCGGCTACGCGAGCGGCATCGTGCAGATCGCCGTGCGCCCGACGCGCCTGACGAACCTGCTCAAGTCCGTGAAGATCGACCACGTCCTCGACGGCGTGAAGGTGGGCGCCTCCGGCTTCGCCTTCGCCGTGTCCAAGGCGGACAACACCATCGCCTACTACCCGAGCGACAAGGTCCAGGGCAAGGACGCCGAGGCCGCGGGGCTCACGGCCGACCAGCTCAAGGACGGCTTCTCCGACTACGTCGCCGTCGGCGGGCAGACCTACTTCGCCAACTGCGTCGAGACGGACGACTACTACGTCTTCGTCGCCGGCCCCGAGGGCGAGCTCATGGCCGAGCGCGCGCCTCTTACCGTGGCCACGGGCATCGTCGCCGCGGCCTGCCTGGCCGTCGTCTTCCTCGTGCTCTCGCTCGACACGAGGAAGGGCGCCGAGCAGGCCGAGGCCCTCGAGGCCGCCGCGGCCGCCTCTCCGCGCGACCCCGACGGCCGCGTCGTCGACGTCACGCTCGCCGACGGCCGCGTCAAGCGCAGCGAGTCGGCCGTCTCGCGCTGGCTCAACCGCTCCTTCTCGTGGGCCGAGAAGTCCCCCGAGCAGAAGCTCGCCACCGTCGTGCGCTGGTTCGCCGGAGTGGGCGTCTTCCTCGTCTGCCTGGCCGTGGTGCTCAAGGACCAGGCGTTCGACGAGAAGTCCGTCTTCTCCTATATCCTCAAGGGCGGCTGGGTCCACGGGCTCAACGTCTTCGCCTTCACCGCCGCGCTCATGTACGCCTGCGTGGCCGTGACCGTCGCGACCATCGTCCGCTGGCTGCTCCGCCTGCTCTCCGACGCCCTCGGCGCCCAAGGCGAGACGGTCTGCCGCCTGCTCTCCAGCGCGGTCAAGTACGGCGTGCTCATCTGCATGCTCTACTGGTGCTTCGGCGTGCTCGGCGTGGACACGGCGACCCTGCTCGCCGGCGCCGGCCTCATCACCCTGGCCGTGAGCCTGGGCGCCAAGGACCTCGTGACCGACATCCTCTGCGGCCTCTTCATCATCTTCGAGGGCGAGTTCCGCGTGGGCGACGTCATCCAGGTCGGCGGCAACTCCGGCACCGTCATGGAGATCGGCGTGCGCACCACCAAGATCAACGACGGGAACGGCAACGTGCTCGTCCTGCGCAACTCCGGCATCTCCAACGTCCTCAACAAGACGAAGATGGATTCCTATGCCACGGTCAACGTCATCCTGCCGTGCGGCGAGAGCCTGCCGTACGTGGAGAACATCCTGCAGAAGGAGCTCCCGCGCGTGAAGCGCCGCGTCCCGGCCATCATCGACGGGCCGTTCTACAAGGGCGTGGTCGACCTCACCGACTCCACTATGACCATCCGCATCGTGGCCACCTGCTCCGAGAAGGACCGCGGAGGCCTCGAGCGCAGCCTCAAGCGCGAGATGTCGATCCTGCTGGCGCGCAACAACGTGGCTCCCTTCACGGTCGCTTACGACCACGAGGAAGAGGAGAAGACCGTCGACGAGAAAATCGAGGAGGCCCGCGAGCTGCGCCAGGCCGACAAGTTCGCCGACGAGCAGACGCGCGCCGCCTCCGAGCTCGGCAACGAGGGCGCCGGCCCCGCGGCCCCGCCCGCGCAGTAGGCCCCGGCCGAGAACTCGAACCGACCCCTCGGCGGGCAAAGGGACGGCACGGTCCCTTTGCCCGCTTTCCTGTCCGCGCGGTGAAGACGGGGAGGAGACCTTCTCAACGATTGGCCTCGCATCGCACGTTCCGGTTACCGTTTCCCGGACAAAGCACTATAGTGGTTGGGTTTTTGTATCCCTTACTTCTATCAGTCTTCGAGTTTGGAGAGTCATGGGAGCATCGATCAAGGACACCGCGGCCACCGTGCGTGCCCGTAAGGCCAAGAGCGCGGGTATCCCGCTCTCGGCCGGTATGATCCTCGTCACGCTGGGCGTCGTCTACGGAGACATCGGCACGAGCCCGATGTATACCCTCAAGTCCATCGTGGCCAACAACGGCGGCATCGCGACGGTCAGCGAGGACCTCATCGTGGGCGCGCTCTCGCTCGTGATCTGGACGATGACGCTCGTCACCACCATCAAGTACGTCGTCATCGCCATGAAGGCCGACAACCACCACGAGGGCGGCATCTTCGCGCTGTACTCCCTCGTCAAGAGGTGCGCGAAGTGGCTGATCCTCCCCGCCATGGTCGGCGGCGCGGCGCTTCTTGCCGACGGCATCCTCACGCCGGCCGTTACCGTGACCACCGCCATCGAGGGCCTGCGCACGATCCCGCTCGGGCACCAGATCCTCGGCGACGGCCAGGGCCTCGTCATGGGCATCACGATCATCATCGTCTGCGGGCTCTTTGCCGTGCAGCGCGCCGGCACGAGCTCCATCGGCAAGTTCTTCGGCCCCGTGATGACGCTGTGGTTCCTCTTCCTCGGCGGGGCCGGCCTGCTCAACATGTTCAGCAACCCGGTGGTGCTCAAGGCCCTGAACCCCATCTACGGCATCCGCTTCCTGGCGAGCCCCGTCAACCGCAGCGGCCTGAAGGTCATGGGCTACGTCTTCCTGGCCACCACCGGCGCCGAGGCGCTCTACTCCGACATGGGCCACGTCGGCAAGTCGAACATCTACGCCTCCTGGCCCGCCGTCAAGGCCTGCCTGATCCTCAACTACCTGGGGCAGGGCGCGTGGCTGCTCGGGTGCGACCCGGCCGACCCCTCGCTCACCGGCGTGGTCAACCCCTTCTACCAGATGCTCCCCGAGATGATCCGCCCCTTCGCGATCGTGCTCTCGGCGGTGGCGGCCATCATCGCGTCGCAGGCGCTCATCACCGGCTCCTACACGCTCGTCTCCGAGGCCGTGCGCCTCGACCTGATGCCGCACATGCGCATCAACTACCCCTCCGAGACCAAGGGCCAGATCTACATCCCGCTGGTCAACTCAATCATGTGGATCGGCACCATCTTCGTCGTGCTGCTCTTCCAGACCTCCGAGCGCATGGAGGCCGCCTACGGCCTGGCCATCACCATCACGATGCTCATGACCACGACGCTGCTCACGAGCTACATCGCCGGCGTTCGCAAGAATCCCGCGGGCGCGGTCGTCTTCGCCATCGTCTTCGGCGCCATCGAGGTCATGTTCTTCGCGTCCTGCCTGACCATGTTCCTGGACGGCGGCTACGTGATGGTCATCCTCGCCGCGATCCTCTTCGTGGTCATGTACACCTGGCGCCGCGGCACCGCTATCGAGCGCACGCAGACCGTCTTTTTGCCGGTTGACAAGTACCTCGACCAGCTCTTCGAGCTCTGCCACGACGACGAGGTCCCCTACCTGGCCGACAACCTGGTGTTTCTTACCAACGACTCCTCGATCGACAAGCTCGACCGCGACATCCTGTACTCGATCCTGGACAAGCAGCCCAAGCGCGCGAAGGCCTACTACTTCCTGAACGTCCAGGTCACGGACGAGCCGTTCACGCACGAGTACATCGTCAACGACTTCGACACCGACTTCCTCTTCAAGGTGCAGCTGCGCCTCGGCTTCAAGGTCAACCAGCGCATCAACACCTACCTGTACCAGATCGTCGCCGACCTGGTCGAGCACAACCAGATCGCGCCGCAGAACCACAAGTACTCGATCTACCGCACGCACAGCGCCGTCGGCGACTTCCGCTTCTGCCTGCTGCGCAAGGTCATCAGCCCCGAGACCGACCTTTCCGGCCTCGACTACCGCGTGATGGAGCTCAAGTACCTGATCCGCCGCATGTGCGGAAGCCCCGCCAAGTGGTACGGCCTGGAGAACTCGAGCCTGCTGTTCGAGTACGTGCCTCTCTTCTCCAAGAAGAAGACCCAGCACAAGCTCACGCGCATCCAGCTGCTCGACGCCGAGCCGAGCTCGCCGAAGAAGCTCGAGAAGAGCGCCTCGACCGAGCCCGAGAGCAACGATGACGACGACATCTTTACCATGACGATGCGCGACGAGCTCCAGAGCAACATCGTCAACACCTTTAAGGACCTCGTGGGCGGCGACACCGCGAGCTTCAAGCCGCTCGTGATCGATAGCCAGGACGACGAGGACGAGGACGACCTCTACGGCAGCGAAGACGAGGTCACCGACGGCGGAAAGTAGCGCCCGCCTGCGCGTTCGTTCAGGTTTAGCAAGAAGCGCCCCGCGGCTCAATGCTGCGGGGCGCTTCTTTGTGTAGGCGCGGATGGCCTCGCCCTTCTTCTCGGCGACTCTTCGACTTTGGGCTACAGGGACCTAAAGCGCTTCTTTGGGTTCCCGGCCGACCATTCGATGTCGATGACTTGCACGAGGGAGCGCTGCTCGTCGACTAGGTAGTAAAGCGTGAACGGCGTGCCGGAGAGCGGCAGGTACCTGCAGGGGAACGGGGGGGTGGCCGCCGGGTAGTCGGGGAGGTATTCGGGGCCTGCGAAGGGGAACTCGGCGAGCATCTCCACGGAGCGCTCGATGCGTGCCAGCGTTTCCTCTCGACTCACGTTCTCGAGAAGGAACAGTTCGGCGGAATCGGTAAGCTCGACCTTGAACATCACGCGTCCCAACCCTTAGAGGCACGGATGCGGGCGAAGGCGTCGGACGCATCGGAGGTCTTGCCGTCACGCGCCTCTTGGTATCCGGCAAGAATACCCTGATAGACGTCCATCTCACGCTCGTGTTCCTCTTGCTTGCGGGACATCGCGCGGTCGAAGGCCCCCGCGTCCATCACGACGACGGCACTCTTACCATTACGCGTGAGGTAGAGCGGCTCGGCCGTCTCGCTGAGGCGCGAGATCACGGCGCTTTGGTTGCGGTTGAAGTCTGCTAAGGACGTGACGGCAGGCATGAGGCCCTCTTTTCGCAGAAACGTAAAAAACGCAGTAAATTAGCAATAATTATACTACACATCTTCGTCGTCCATTGTTGTCACAACCCTAGGGTATGGTCGGAGCATTGATGGGCGACGGCAAGGAGGCAGGACATGTCGAAAGAATTCAACTTCAACCTGAGCGCGAATGAGCTGCTGGAGATGGGAAAGGTCGCCGGGCTCGAGGTGAGCGTGAGCACAGCGCCGAACGACCTGCCCGGCGACGACCCGGTCATGAACGAGGGCTTCAAGTGGGAAGGGATCGAGACGGAGGTCGAGATCGAGGGTGACGGCCTCGCCAAGAAGATCATCATGGTCGCCGTGACCGAGGGCCCCGATGCGGCCAACGACTTCACCTTGGAGAACCGGCGATTCATCGAGGAGCGGGCCCTGGTCGACGAGAACGTCGCGCGGGCCTTCGAGCTTGCCCTCCGGTTCGGCGTCAGCCAGAAGAACGGCAACTGCGCGAACAACCTCGGCGCGGCGTATTACATGGGCAGCGTCGTCGAGCAGGATTACGAGAAGGCCGCCGAGCTCTATAAGCTTGCCATGGAGTGGGGCTGCTACCAGTCCATCGTCAATCTCGGCTACATATATGAGTATGGCCGGATCGGCGAGCCGGACTACGCCGAGGCGTACCGCTACTACTCGCTGGCGGCTGCGCTGGCCCCGGGCAGCGAGGCGGCCTACAAGCTCGGCGACATGTTCGCCCGCGGCCGCTTTGTGGAGAAGGACCTCAAGTCCGCTCTTCATCTTTGGCGGCGGAGCTATGACCTGGCCCAGGACGTGGTCGAGCGCGCCCAGCCGGCCATCCGCATCGCGCAGCTCATCGTCGGCCCCGACTGCGAGGATGCCGGCATGGAGCCGGACATGCTGCAGGCGCTTATGCTGTTCCAGCAGGCGGAGGTCGGGCTGCGCATCGACATCGACGACGGGCAGGTCTATTACAGGAAGCGCCTCGCCGAGGCCATCGAGGGCCAGCGCGTTGCCCGTGCGAGGCTCGACGGCATGCAGGAGTAGGCGGCCGAGGCGCGTGCGCGGCCTTGGGGCACAAGCTTGGCCTTGGGCTGGAAGGGGCTCTTGTGCTTCTGCCGCGTTTTTCGCGCGAAGCCCGGCCCGAGGTCGCGCCGACGCTAGACTTTGAGGGCTGATTCATTCGTTTACGGGCGAAAGGTGTCCCGATGGAGTTTGTCGCTACGTGCCCCAAGGGGTTTGAGAAGCTTTTGGCCGAGGAGCTTGCCTCGTTCGGCGTCCCGCAAGTCCGCCAGCTGCGCGGCCAGGTCTCGTTCGGGGGCGGGCTCGCCGACGCGTACCGCGCCTGCCTGTGGAGCCGCCTGGCCTCCCGCATCCTGCTCGTGCTGGCGCGCGTGGGCGCCCGCGACGCCGACGCGCTCTACGAGGGCGTCCAGTCCGTCGACTGGTCGGAGCACCTCGCCGAGGGCGCGACCTTCGTCATCGATTCCCACGGCACGAACGACAACCTGAGAAACACCCAGTTCGTGGCTCTGCGTTCCAAGGACGCCATCTCCGACCAGCTCTTCTCAGCCCGCGGCATGCGGCCCGTCGTGAACACCGACGCCCCGGACGTGACCATCGACGTGCGCCTGCAGCGCGACCGCGCGACCGTCGCCATCGACCTCACGGGCGAGCCGCTCTTTCACCGCGGCTACGACTCGCGCGCGGCCCGCAAGGTGGCGCCGCTGCGCGCCGACTACGCGGCCATGGTGCTCGCGGCCGGCCGCTGGTACCGCAACGTGCGCCACGGCTCGCCCGTGCTCTGCGCCCTCTGGGCCGGCCAGGGCGCCGTCCTCGTCGAGGCGGCGGGCGAGGCCCTCGACCGCGCGCCGGGGCTTCTTCGCGCCCGCTGGGGCTTCGAGGGCTGGGCGGGCCATGACGCCGACGCCTGGGACGAGCTTCTTGACGAGGCCGACCGCCGCGCCGACGCCGGTTCCGGCAACAAGCTCGCGCTCTACGCGTCCGACACCCGGCCCGGGGCCGAGGCCGCCTGCCGCGGCGCCCTGCGCGCGGCCGGCCTTGACTGCGAGGTCGAGTTCCTGCCCGCCGCCGAGGCGCTCGACCGTGCCCGTGCGGCCGGCGACGACGCGCTCGTGACCTGCGACCTCTCCTGGATCGGCGCCGACGAGCTCGCCACCGAGGCCTCGGCCCTCACCGCGCTCTCCGCCGCTGCGGGGCTCAACGTCGCGGCGCTCGTGCGCGACGCGTCCTGCGACGCCGCGCTCAAGGCCGACCCGGACGCAGTCTTCGACGTCATCTCGGGCCGCGAGCCCGCCTTCGTCCGCTGCTTCGACGCCGTCGAGGGGCAAGAGGTCCCTGCGCCTGCCTGCGTTACCCTTGCCGGCGGCGAGAAGGTCCCTGTGCTCGTTCCCGCCTCCGACCAGTTCGCCGCGCGCCTGGCCAAGGTGGCCAAGCTCCGCGCCAAGTGGGCCCGCCGCGAGGACGTCTCGTGCTACCGCGTCTACGACGCCGACCTGCCCGACTACGCCGTTGCCATCGAGCTCTACCAGGGCATCGACGGCCGCGGCCGCTGGCTGCAGGTCTCCGAGTACGCCGCGCCCAAGGAGGTCGACGCCGACCTCGCGCGCCGTCGCCTCATGGACGTGCTCGCCATCGCACCGCGCGTGCTGGGCGTGGACCCGGCCAACGTCAACCTCCGCGTGCGCACCCGCGCCCGCGGCGGCTCGCAGTACGCCGACGAGGGGAGCGCCGCCGCGCCTGATGCCCGCGGCGAGTACTCGCGTGTGCGCGGCCAGCGCGCCGACCAGCGCAACCGCCGCAAGCCGAGCCTGACCGACCTGCCCGCCGGCGCGCACCTGGTGGACGAGGGCGGCCTCACCTTCGAGGTCAACTTCTCCGCGCGTCTTGACTGCGGCATCTTCCTCGATCACCGCGATACCCGTGCAGAGGTTCGCGAGATGATGAAGAAGACCCTCGGCTCCAAGCGCTTCCTCAACCTGTTCTCGTACACCGGGACCGCGACCTGCTACGCGGCCGACGGTGGCGCAAAGCACACCACGACCGTCGACCTCTCTCGCCCGAGCCTCGACTGGGCGCGCCGCAACATGGCACGCAACGGCTTCACGGGTCCCGAGCATGAGTTCGTCCAGGCCGACGTCATCCAGTGGGTCTCCGAGCAGCGCCACACGAAGAACCGCTGGGACCTCGTCTTCTGCGACGTCCCCACCTTCTCCAACTCTCAGCGCATGAAGAAGTCCAGCTGGGACGTGCAACGCGACCACTCCGAGCTCATCATCGGTGTTTCTCGCCTGCTCACGCGCAACGGCAGCGCGATCTTCTCGTGCAACCTGCGCAACTTCAAGCCTGACGAGGAGGCCCTCTCCAAGGCCGGCGTCGTGCTCGAGGACATAACGGCCCAGACCATCCCCGAGGACTTTAAGAGAAACCAGAAGATTCACCACGCCTACATTGTTCGGCGGGGGTAGAATCGGCGCTGAGGTCGACTACGTCGAAGAAGGTTCATTATGTTGGCAAAATTCCGCCTCTCTCACCCGTTCCTATTCGCTGTGCTCATTTACCTCATCTTCTTTGTGACGATGAACGGAACGGGTATCGCGGCAATGTTCGCTATCTACACGTTCTGCGGTGGCAGCATCGGGGCTGTTGGGGAACAGGTGGTGCAGATAATCTGCGAGGTCGTCCCCGCGCTTATCTTCTGCCTCATCCTGTGGCGCACGGATAGGCTCGGCCTGCTTACAAAGAAGGGCAAGGGCCTCGTCGCGGGCCTGAAGATCGGCGGCTATAGCCTCTGCTTTATCCTGGTCATTCTCGCGCAGACGCTCCTGTCGGCCTGCGCGAACGGCTACGAGGTCAACTTCACCGTGGCCTCGGTCGTTTATGTGCCCGCCATGCTCATGGTGGGAATCACCGAGGAGATCGAGGCGCGCGCCCTTATCGGCGAGACCTTCCTCGAGCATTTCGGCGCCACGCGCACAGGCGCCATCAAGGCGGCGGTCGTCTCGGGGGTTATCTTCGGGGCCATGCACCTTACAAACGCGATTGACGGGCAACTTCCCGAGACCATGCTTCAGGTGTGCCTGTGCGTTACCGGGGGCATCCTTTACGGCGCGACCTACTTCAGGGGCGGCAATATCTGGTCGATCGCCATCATCCACGGCCTCAACGACGTCGTCGCGGGCCTGGCCGAATGGCTGTTCAATGGAGGCGCCCACATAACCTCCTCGACGGGCATCGTGCTCGAGGATCTTGTGTTCATAGGCATTATCGGAGCCCTCGACCTCATCGCCGCCTTCTATGTGCTGCGCCCGAGCAAGGCCGACGAGGTGCGGGAGTCCTGGCCGGAGATCCAGCCGTCCGAGGACGCCGAGCCGGAGCCGGCGGCATAGCCTTATCTCCACCTTTCCAGCCGTCGCTTGCTCGGTTGTCCGGCCCCGC
>CAVJHQ010000061.1:0-14585 GCA_963649365.1 Alloprevotella sp. | reverse complement strand
GGCTGATGACCTCGGACTCGGCGAAGACGGTGCACATGCTCGAGATCTTGACGCCCGAGCCCGTGCCGGCCGCGGCCAGGCGCGAGAGCTCTTCCTGGCTCACGCCGAGCCGGTCCGCCATGACCTCCAAAAAGCGCCCCGTACCTGCGGCGCATTTGTCGTTCATGGCGAACTTGGCCACGCGGCCCGCGCGCAGCTGGATGACCTTCGTGTCCTGGCCGCCCACGTCGACGACCGTGCCCTCGCCGCCGAAGAGCCGCGCCGCGCCCACGCCGTGGCAGGTGATCTCGGTCACGACCTTATCGGCGTACGGCACGGCCACGCGCCCGTAGCCCGTGGCCACGGTGCGCGCGTCGTCGGAACCCGGGTCGAACCCCTTGGAAAGAAGCGCCTGCCGCGCACGCTCGGCCGCGTCCACGCTCGAGAACCCCGTGGGCATGGGCTCGCAGGCCAGGACCTCGCCGCCCCCGCCCAGCACCGCGACCTTCGTCGCCGTCGACCCGATGTCTATGCCGATGCCGTACGCCATGGACGCTCCTAAAGAGTCTCAATAAAGGCAGCAATCCTGGTGTCGATCTGCCCCTGGTCGCCGGCCGAGTAATCCGTCTCGATCTTCATGTACGGGATGCCCGCGCCCTCGACGGCGGCCTGCATCTTCGCGCTCTCCACGTTGAAGGTGTGGCAGGCCGTGAGCACGCTCTCGACGACGCCGTCCACGTGGTACTTCTCGCACATGGCCAGGGTGTTCTCCATGCGGCCCCTGTTGGGCGTCATGACCGAGCAGTTGATGTCCAGGTAGCGGTCGGCGATGGCGCCCAGGATGTCGTCGGCGTCCTCGTCCACCATCATGCGGGCCGTGCGCTCGCCCGAGCAGTCGTCCATGCAGACGACCGTGCCGCCGTTGGACTCGATCGTCTTGCCGATCTTGTTGATCACGCCGCCGACCGGGCAGCCGGTGATGAGGATGCGCTTGGCGTCCGCCGGGATGGGGCGCTCGCCCGCGTCGTAAGCCGCCTTGCGCGCGGCCACGGTGTCCTCGACCTGCTGCGCAAAGCTGTCCACGTTGAAGTTGAACGTGCCCGCGAACATCGTGCTCATGAGCTCGACGCCGCCCATCGCCGGCGGCTGCTGGGCCTGGAGCTCGAACATGCTGAGCTGCGCGGCGCGCAGGCGGTTGCGGCGGCGGACCGCCGCACGCAGGTCATCGTCGGTGATGGTGATGCCGTAGAGCTCCTCGAGGCGCTCCTTGAGCAGGCGGCACTCCTCGCGCCAGCCGGCGCGCTCGTAGGCGCGCTCGCGGCTCTGCGGCAGGTGCAGGATATGCACCGGCTTGAGGTCGGCGAGCAGCTCGTACATCTTCTTCTTGCCGTCGCAGGTGGTCTCGCCGATGATCAGGTCGGAGAAGTACGTGAACGGGCACTTCTGCGAGTAGGCGAAGCCGTAGGTCGACTTGATGAGCGGGCAGAGGTTGGCCGGCAGGACCTTCTCGGCGTCGGGGATGACCTCGTCGGACGTGCCGCAGAGTCCCACGGCCGAGGCGCCGGCGGCGTCGATGATCTCCATGGGCGTGTAGCTGCACAGAACGCCGACGAGCCGGTTGCCCGCCTGCTTGAAGTCCTTGACGCGGATGAACGCCGCCTTGCGCTGCTCGTTGAACTCCTCGAACGTGCGCGGCAGCGGCTGGGTGTCGAACTCGGCCATGACGGCTCCTCTCCTGTGTCGTTCGCGCTTCCCCAAGCGCAAACCATTTGTTGATGAGCCTAACAGCTTGTATACCGTTATTGTTTTCCGAATATAACCCTTTCGGTTAACGGGGCATGGCAAGAAGCGCGCGGCTACGAGGATCGAGCCGATGCGCAAAGAAGGGCCGCCCGGGAGCTGGTCCCCGGGCGGCCCTTCTTGCCATTCTTAGACGGACGCGAAGCGCTTACTCGGCCTCGTCGGTGAGGGCGAGCAGGTCCTCCTCGCCCGTGCGCACCTTGACGACCTTCTCGACGCCGTAGACGAAGATCTTGCCGTCGCCGATGTGGCCCGTGTACAGGACGCGCTTGATGACGTCGACGATCTTCTCGTAGGGGATGTTGCCGACGACGATCTCGACCTTGACCTTGGGCAGCAGGCGCGCGTCGACCTCGACGCCGCGGTACTTCTCGCCGGCGCCCTTCTGCAGGCCGTAGCCGGTGACCTGGGAGACGGTCATGCCGGTGATGCCGGCCTTGTTGAGGGCGACCTTGAGCTCGTCGAGCTTGGAGGCCTTGCAGCACACGCTGATGTTGTGCATGCCGGTCGAGACCGGGGAGCTGACCACGGGGACGGCCGCGTTGACCTTGGCCTCGGAGGCCTTGTCGATGTCGTCCTCGCCGAGGTCGGTGCCCTCGTTGGGGTTGACGAGCTCGAGGTTGGCGTAGGTCGGGTCGCTGATGGCGAAGCCGGCGTAGGCGGTGGGCAGGCCGTGCTCGGCGAAGTCGAGGCCGTCGATCTCGATCTGCTCGGAGACGCGCAGGCCGACGAACTTGTCGATGACCTTGAAGACGACGAACATCGTCACGAGGACCCAGGCGGCGACGGAGACGAGGCCGAGGGCCTGGATGCCCAGCCGAGAGAAGCCGCCGCCGTAGAAGAGGCCGCCGTCGGTGGCGAAGAGGCCGACGCAGAGGGTGCCGAAGCAGCCGCAGGCGCCGTGGACCGAGATGGCGCCGACGGGGTCGTCGATCTTGGCCACCTTGTCGAAGAACTCGACGGAGAGGATCACGAGGATGCCGGCAAGAAGGCCGGTGACGGCGGCGCCGAAGGGATCCATGACGTCGCAGCCGGCGGTGATGGCCACGAGGCCGGCGAGAGACGCGTTGAAGGTGAGGGACACGTCGGGCTTGCCGTAGCGGCACCAGGTGAAGATCATGGCCGCGAGGGTCGCCATGGCGGCGGCGAGGTTGGTGTTGAAGACGACGAGGCCGGCCTTGGTCATGACGTCGTCGCCGGTCATCGAGACGGTGGAGCCGCCGTTGAAGCCGAACCAGCAGAACCAGAGGATAAAGACGCCGAGGGCCATGGCGGTCATGTTGTGGCCGAGGATGGCGCGGGGCTTGCCGTCCTTGCCGTACTTGCCGATGCGCGGGCCGAGAAGCGCGGCGCCGAGGCAGGCGGTCACGCCGCCGACGAAGTGGACCGCGGTGGAGCCGGCGAAGTCGTGGAAGCCGAGCTCAGAGAGCCAGCCGCCGCCCCAGATCCAGTGGCCGGAGATGGGGTAGACGATGAGGCTGATGGCCGCGGAGTACAGGCAGTACGCCTTGAAGTTCGTGCGCTCGGCCATGGAGCCGGAGACGATCGTGGCCGCGGTGGCGCAGAAGACCGTCTGGAAAACGGCGTAGACCCAGGTGGGCAGGGTGCCGAAGTCGTAGCTGCCCTGCATGAACGGGTCGAAGGAGCCGATAAGGGCGCCCGTGCCGCCGAACATGATGCCGAAGCCCACGAGCCAGTAACACGGCGTGCCGATGCAGAAGTCCATGAGGTTCTTCATGAGGATGTTGCCCGTGTTCTTGGCACGGGTAAGGCCCGCCTCGCACAATGCGAAGCCGGCTTGCATGAAATAGACGAGGAACGCTCCCACGAGCGTCCAAGTCACGTCAGCGGAACTGAACATTTCTACCTCCCTGTTTAGCTTCTTCCCTTGGCGTGAGACGCGCGAGATTGCCGCCGAGTAGACAACTCGTGTTACAAAACCGCCGCTAGAGCGCTTAGCGAGCCGCGTTCACCGGATTCAACTTGACAGAGAGGCGCCAGATTGTCTTTGCGCAAATTCGAGTCGTAACGATACGTAACGAACGGCGCGGACACTCGAAACACAACGGTCTTTTATGTCCATACGAATAAATTCGGCACGCATCGAGGGGCGAGCCGAATACTTGAATAAGAGCAACCGACCCTTTTGGAGCAAGCATGCAAGCTGCCGTTACCACATCAAACATTGTAGCGGTTCCCGCCGTGGCCAAGCGCTGCGCGCGCCGGCGCGGCCTTCTGCGCATCACCGAGAACGGCACCATCGCCGCCGCCGTCATGGTGCTCGCGGCCGTCGCGGCGGTCGTCGTGGCCAACACCGACGCGTACTACCCCGTGCGCGAGCTCCTGGAACAGCCGCTCGGCTTTACCCTGGGCCCGCTCGCCTGCTCGATCACCGTCGAGGGCTTTATCAACGACTTCCTCATGGCGATCTTCTTCCTCTCGGTGGGCATCGAGCTCAAGTTCGAGCTCACCGCGGGCGTCCTCACGAACCCGCGCCAGGCCCTCATGCCCATCCTCGCCGCGTGCGGCGGCGTGGCGGCCCCGGCGCTTATCTACACGCTGCTTAACTGGGGCGGGGCCACGAGCGGCTGGGCCGTGCCCATCGCCACCGACATCGCCTTCGCGCTCGGCATCATGTCGCTCGCCGGCGACAAGGTCGCGCCTGCGGCCAAGGTGTTCTTCTCGACGCTCGCCATCGCCGACGACCTGCTCGGCATCGTCGTGATCGCGCTCTTCTACGGGCAGTCGCCCTCGCTGCCGTGGCTCGCGGCGTCGGCCGCCTGCTGCGTGGCCCTCTGGGCGCTCAACCGCCTGCAGGTCTACCACGCGCGCTGGTACGTGCTCGTCGGGCTCGCGCTGTGGGCCTGCATGCTCAACTCCGGCGTCCACGCCACGCTCGCGGGCGTCATCCTCGCCTTTTTCCTGCCGGTAAAGAGCGACATCAAGCTCGGCGACCTGCAGGGATGGCTCGGCGAGCGCGAGACGGAGCTCGACTGTGCCTACGACCCCGAGATGCACATCCTCGGCCAGCACGGCTTCACCAAGACCGCCCGCCGCGTGGAGAACATCATGCACCGCGTGACGCCGCCGCTGCAGCGCGTCGAGGGCGTCATCTCGGTGCCGGTCAACTTCCTTATCCTGCCGCTGTTCGCCTTCGCCAACGCGCAGCTGCGCGTGGTCGGCGTCGACCCCGCGAGCATCCTCGGCGACCCCGTGGCGCAGGGCGTCTTCCTCGGGCTCGTGCTCGGCAAGCCCCTGGGCATCGTCGCCGTGACGGCCGTGCTGGTAAAGACCGGTTTCTCTCCCCTGCCCGAGGGGTCCGACTGGGGGCAGCTCGTCTGCGTGGGCGTGCTCGGCGGCGTCGGGTTCACCATGTGCATCCTGATCTCGGGGCTCTCGTTCAGCTACGGCAACGAGCAGCTTGCCGCCAAGTGCGCCATCCTCGCCGCGAGCGTCACGGCGAGCCTGCTCGGGCTGGCGCTTCTCAACGTGTTCCACGCGCTCGGCCGGAAGCGCGGCGGCGCGGGGGCCTAGCGCGGCGCGGCGACCGGGCCTGGTTAGGCGACCGGGCTGGGCCTCGGCGCGGCAACCGGGCCGCGGGCTGTGTATCGAGCGTGTCTCGCTTCATCGAACGCGAGCGGCGCCGCCCCGGCCTCGTGATAGATTCCTGTTCAACTGGCAAAACGCAGCCCTAGGAGGCGCACATGACCAAGATCGCCATGAAGACCCCGCTTGTCGAGATGGACGGCGACGAGATGACCCGCATCATCTGGCAGATCATCAAGGACGAGCTCATCTGCCCCTACGTCGACCTCAAGTGCGAGTACTACGACCTGGGCCTCGAGTACCGCGACAAGACCGACGACCAGGTCACCGTCGACTCCGCCGAGGCCACCAAGCGCCTGGGCGTGGCCGTCAAGTGCGCCACCATCACCCCGAACGCCGCGCGCGTGGAGGAGTACGGCCTCAAGCAGATGTGGAAGAGCCCCAACGGCACCATCCGCGCCATGCTCGACGGCACCGTGTTCCGCGCGCCCATCGTGGTCAAGGGCATCGACCCGGTCGTGACCTCGTGGAAGAAGCCCATCACCATCGCCCGCCACGCCTACGGCGACGTGTACAAGAACGCCGAGATGCGCATCCCCGGCCCCGGCAAGGTGGAGCTCGTCTACACCGCGGCCGACGGCACCGAGACCCGCGAGCTCGTGCACGACTTCACCGGCGCGGGCGTGGTCCAGGGCCAGCACAACCTCGACGACTCCATCGAGAGCTTCGCGCGCAGCTGCTTCGAGTACGCGCTGTCCACCAAGCAGGACCTGTGGTTCGCCACCAAGGACACCATCTCCAAGAAGTACGACCACCGCTTCAAGGACGTCTTCGCCGACCTCTACGAGGCTGAGTACAAGGAGGCGTTCGAGGCCGCCGGCATCGAGTACTTCTACACGCTGATCGACGACGCCGTGGCCCGCATCATGAAGGCCGAGGGCGGCTTTATCTGGGCCTGCAAGAACTACGACGGCGACGTGATGAGCGACATGCTCTCGAGCGCCTTCGGCAGCCTGGCCATGATGACGTCCGTGCTGGTCAGCCCCCACGGCTACTACGAGTACGAGGCCGCGCACGGCACCGTGCAGCGCCACTACTACAAGCACCTCAAGGGCGAGCCGACGTCCACGAACTCCGTGGCCACCATCTTTGCCTGGACGGGCGCGCTGCGCAAGCGCGGCGAGCTGGACGAGACGCCTGAGCTCGTCGACTTTGCCGACCGCCTCGAGGCCGCCACGATCCACACCATCGAGGCCGGCAAGATGACGGGCGACCTCGCGCGCATCACCTCGCTGCCGAACCCGACCACGCTCGGCACGCGCGAGTTCATCCTTGCCATCCGCGAGACCCTCGACGCCGAGGCCGCCGCGTAAGGCGCATCCGACGCGCGTCTGCGCCCCGAGCGACGAGCGAGGCGCCCAAAAACCCGGCCGAGCCGTGCGCTCGGCCGGGTTTTTCTTGCCGCGGCGGGCGCGGCAAGCCCCCTCGCTATGGGGAAACCTCGTAAGTGAGTGCCTTAATCTAAAGTGGCCGAGTACCTCGAAGCATTGCACTTCGTTTACCTGCGGAAACACTGAACGAAGATGCCCGGCTACCCACGCCTATGGAATTAAGGCACTCACTTACGAGGTTTTGTTTCGCCGAGGGCGCTTCTTGCCACAGAAGGCCGCCCCGTGCGACTCGCCATTGGCCGGTTGCCGCAGATCCCTGCCCCGCGCGACCCCTCAAGCACGAAATCAGGATCGGCATTATGCGCCGTTGCCGCAGAATGGGGACATCGGCAACGCGGCGGCGCCGCGCCCCGAAGCGGACCGACGCGCTACACTAGCTATGGAAAACAACTGATGCCCGCCCCGGCTCCGGCCCGGCGGGCTTCTTTGCACGCGATTAAGGAGGGGCCCCACCCCATGGCAAACACCGTCCTCACCCTCAAGAAGAAGGTCGACGAGGGCCGCAAGGTCACGATGGTGACCAGCTACGACTACACGATGGCCGCGCTCACCGAGGCTGCCGGCATCGACATGATCCTCGTGGGCGACTCGCTCGGCATGACGATGATGGGCTACGACTCGACGCTGCCCGTAACTATGGACGACATGGTCCACCACACCCGCTGCGTCACCCGCGCGACCGAGAACACCTTCGTCGTGGGCGACATGCCTTTCATGAGCTACCAGGCAAGCACCGAGCAGGCGCTCGAGAACGCCGGCCGCCTTATGAAGGAGGGCCGCTGCCAGGCCGTCAAGCTCGAGGGCGGCGCGCGCTGCGTCGAGCAGATCCGCGCGATGGTCGAGGCGGGCATCCCCGTGGTCGGGCACCTCGGCCTCACGCCGCAGTCCGTCAACGCCTTCGGCGGTTTCAAGGTTCAGGGCAAATCCGTCGAGGCCGCCCGTCAGCTCGTCGACGACGCCCTGGCCATCGAGGCCGCGGGCGCCTTCTGCATCGTGCTCGAGTGCGTGCCCGCGAACCTCGCCGCCTACATCACCGAGCAGCTGTCCCAAGCGTTCACCATCGGCATCGGCGCCGGCAACGGCTGCGACGGCCAGGTGCTCGTCGTGCAGGACATGCTCGGCATGACCGCCGGCGGCTTCAAGCCCAAGATGGTGCGCCAGTTCGCGCAGGTGGGCCAGGTCGTCGTCGACGCCTTCCACGCCTACGACGAGGCTATCCAGTCCGGCGACTTCCCGTCGTCCGCCGAGAGCTACAAGGACCTCGACCCCGAGGTCATGAGCCAAGTAAGGAGCAACTAATGCAAACCGCCACCACCGTCGCCGAGGTCCGCGAGCAGGTCCGCGCCTGGAAGCGCGAGGGGCTCACCGTCGGCCTCGTCCCCACCATGGGCTACCTGCACGAGGGCCACAAGAGCCTCATCGTGCGCGCCGCCGCCGAGAACGACCGCGTCGTCGTCTCCGACTTCGTCAACCCCACGCAGTTCGGCCCCACCGAGGACCTGGAGAGCTACCCGCGCGACTTCGACCGCGACTGCAAGCTCTGCGAGGAGGCGGGCGCCGCGCTCGTCTTCCACCCCGAGCCCAGCGAGATGTACGCCCCCAACGCCTGCACCTACGTGAACATGGACGAGCTCACCCACGAGCTCTGCGGCCTCACGCGCCCGATCCACTTCCGCGGCGTGTGCACCGTCGTCTCCAAGCTCTTCAACATCGTCACGCCCGACCGCGCCTACTTCGGCCAGAAGGACGCCCAGCAGCTCGCCGTTATCCGGCGCATGGTTCGCGACCTCAACTTCGGCATCCAGATCGTGGGCTGCCCGATCGTCCGCGAGGAGGACGGACTGGCCAAGAGCTCGCGCAACACCTACCTCTCCGCCGAGGAGCGCAAGGCGGCGCTGTGCCTCTCGCGCGCCGTTTTCGCCGGCAAGAAGCTCGTCGAGGAGGGCGAGCGCGACGCGGCGACCGTGATCTCGGCCATGAAGGCGATCATCGAGGCCGAGCCCCTCGCCAAGATCGACTACGTGAAGATGGTCGACTTCGAGAACATCGTGCAGGTCGAGAAGATCGAGGACGCCCCCGTGCTCTGCGCCATGGCCGTCTACATCGGCAAGACGCGCCTGATCGACAACTTCATCTACGAGCCGGCGTGCGGCTGCGGCGAGAACGACGGCCACTGCTGCGGTTGCGGCTGCGGCGACTAGCCGTGCCCGTGCGCATCGCCTTTATCGGGGCCGGCAAGGTCGGCTGCTCCCTCGCCCGCTACCTGGGCGAGAACGGGGCGGCCGAGCTTGCCGGCTTTTTCTCCCGCGACGCGGCCTCGGCGGCCGATGCCGCCGCGTTCGCCGGCGGAGTCGCGTTCGGCTCCGCCGTTGAGGCCGCACAGGCCGCTGACCTGGTGTTTATTACCACGCCAGACGGAGCCATCGCGACCGTGGCGGATGAGCTCGCGGCCGTGGCCCAACAGGCCGGCGCGGAGCTTGGCGGCAAGACCTTCGCCCACTGCTCGGGCGCCCTGGGGGCCGACGCCCTGGCGCCGCTGCAGGAGGCCGGCGCGGCCGTCGCTTCTTGCCACCCGCTTTACGCGGTGAGCAGCCGCTTCGACTGCTGGCGGGAGCTCGCGCGCGCATGGTTCACGCTGGAAGGCGACGACGCGGCGGTCAAGCTGCTCGAGGCGCTTCTTTCCAGCTGCGGAAATCACGTCGCGCGCATACCGGCAGACCAAAAGACGCGCTACCACGCAGCGGCCGTCATGGCGTCGAACCTGGTCGTCGGCCTCTACGACATGGCCGCCTCCGAGCTCGCGACCTGCGGATTTGCCCCCGCCGACGCCGAAGCGGCCCTCGCGCCCCTCTTCCTCGGCAACGCCGAGCACATCGCCGCGGACGGGGTGGCGGCCTCCCTCACCGGCCCCGCGGCCCGCGGCGACACGGCCACGATCGACGCGCATCTGAGCTGTCTTTGTGGGGATACCAAGCAGGTCTATCAGCTGCTCACGCGCGTGCTGTACTCTATCGCAGGCCAAAATTAGCTAAACCATCATCTAGGAGCTTCACGCATGCAGCTCAACATGCTCAAGGGCAAGATTCACCGCGCGACCGTCGTCCAGGCGGAGCTCGACTACGTCGGCTCGATCACCGTCGACGAGGACCTCATGGAGGCCGCCGGCATCCTGGAGTACGAGAAGGTCACGGTCGCCGACGTGAACAACGGCAACCGCCTCGAGACCTACGTCATCGCCGGCGAGCGCGGCAGCGGCATGATCTGCCTCAACGGCGCCGCGGCCCACTACGTCGAGGTCGGCGACAAGGTCATCATCATGTGCTACGCGCAGATGGACGAGGCCGAGGCCCGCGCGTTCCAGCCCCACGTCGTGTTCGTTGACGACGAGAACCGCCCCGCCCGCGTGACGCGCTACGAGAAGCACGGCCGGCTCGAGGACATGGCGTAACGGCGCGGCTTTCCGATCCCTAGACCAATGTGAACGCGGGGTTCCGAGCGGAACCCCGTTTTTCTTGCCGCGACAGCAACGAATTCCGACTTTGTTCCGCTTTAGCCGCGCTTTGGCCCCCGCCGGGACCCAATGGGCGCTTTACCCGCCCGCGGCGCCGTTCAGCGGTATCGCGAGCGGGCGGTTTTTTATACGTCACACTTGATGCGCTTGACCCCGATTCAAAAATGGAGGCAGACATGGCGTTTAAGAAGGTCGTTGTCGCAGGCGGCGGCGTGCTCGGCAGCCAGATCGCGTTCCAGGCGGCGTACTGCGGGTTCGACGTGACCATCTGGCTGCGCAGCGAAGGCTCGGTCGGGCGCACCCAGCCGAAGATCGACAAGCTGCTCAGCACCTATATGGAGGCCATCGACCAGATGGCTGACGGGTCCGGCCCCTGGTGCGCAGGCATCGCCGACTCCGACGCCCCGCTCGACGCCGAGGCCTGCCGCGACCGCGTGAAGAAGGCCTACTACGGCCTCAAGCTCGAGCTCGACATGGCCACCGCCGTAGCCGACGCCGACCTCGTGATCGAGTCCATGTCCGAGGACCCCAAGGCGAAGGTCGAGTTCTACGAGAAGCTCGCCCCGCTCATGCCCGAGAAGACCGTCCTGGCCACAAACTCCTCTACCCTGCTGCCGAGCCAGTTCGCCAAGCACACCGGCCGGCCCGCCAAGTACGTGGCGCTTCACTTCGCGAACTCCATCTGGAAGAACAACACCGCCGAGGTCATGGGACATGCCGGCACCGACTCCGCCGTCTTCGACCAGATGATCGAGTTCGCAAACCAGATCCGCATGATCGCCCTGCCTGTGCGCAAGGAAAAGAGCGGCTACCTGCTCAACTCCATGCTCGTGCCGTTTTTGCTCTCCGGCCTGGACCTGTGGGCGAGCGGCGTCTCGGACCCGAAGAGCATCGACATCGCCTGGGAGCACGGCACCGGCGCGCCCAAGGGCCCGTTCCGCATCATCGACACGGTCGGCCTCGCCACGGCCTACAACATCGTGCTGCAGTTCCAGAGCGTGCCCGGCCTCCTGAACCCGCTCTTTAAGAAAATGATGCTCCCCTACAACTACAAGGCCATGGCACGCCTGCTCAAGGACATGATCGACCGCGGCGAGAGCTTCTACTAAGCCAGGCTCCACCGCCATACGCCCGACCAGGCGGCAAGAGGCGCGTGCCTCTTGTCGCCTTTTCTTGTGGCGGCGGCGCCCCCGGGGTACCGAGCACCGCCTGCCCCGCTTGCGCCTCGGCGCGCCGTACGCCGCCCGTCCCGCAAAGCCATTTCTCCCACCGATGTTTACGCAAGAGTTAGTTTAGGTATACTCTGAGATGGCAAGTTAGGCATGGCTAACAAGAAAGGTCACCACTATGGCACGCATTATCGAGGTTTACGGTCGCGAGGTCCTCGACTCCCGCGGCAACCCGACCGTCGAGGTCGAGGTCACGCTCGAGGACGGCGCCTTCGGCCGCGCCATCGTCCCGTCCGGCGCCTCCACCGGCGAGTTCGAGGCCGTTGAGCTGCGCGACGGCGACAAGGATCGCTACCTGGGCAAGGGCGTCGAGAAGGCCGTCGGCCACGTCAACGACGAGCTCGCCAAGCTCCTCGTCGGCATGGAGGCCACCGACCAGCGCGCCTGCGACGAGGCTATGATCGCCGCCGACGGCACCCCCAACAAGGGCAACTTCGGCGCCAACGCCATTCTCGGCTGCTCGCTCGCCATCGCTCGCGCCGCGGCCGAGTCCGCGGGCCTGCCCCTCTACGCCTACCTCGGCGGCCCGAACGCCCACACCCTGCCCGTCCCGATGATGAACATCCTGAACGGCGGCGTGCACGCGGACAACAACGTGGACTTCCAGGAGTTCATGATCATGCCCGTCGGCGCCCCCGACTTCAAGACCGCCCTGCGCTGGTGCGCCCAGGTCTACCACACCCTCAAGGACACCCTCAAGGCCGCCGGCCTCTCTACCGGCGTGGGCGACGAGGGCGGCTTCGCCCCCGACCTCAAGACCAACGACGAGCCCTTCGTCTACCTGATGGAGGCCGTCAAGGCCGCCGGTTTCGAGCCGGGCGTCGACTTCATGTTTGCCATGGATCCGGCTACCTCCGAGTGCTACAACAAGGAGACCGGCATGTACGAGCTCAAGGGCGAGGGCCGCACCTTGACCTCCGACCAGATGGTCGATTACTGGGAGGACCTGGTCAACCGCTACCCCATCATCTCCATCGAGGACGGCCTGGCCGAGGAGGACTGGGAGGGCTGGAAGAAGCTCACCGAGCGCATCGGCAAGAAGGTCCAGCTCGTGGGCGACGACCTCTTCGTCACCAACACCGCCCGCCTCAAGAAGGGCATCGAGTCCGGCGCCGCCAACGCGATCCTCATCAAGGTGAACCAGATCGGCTCCCTCACCGAGACCCTCGACGCCATCGAGACGGCCAAGCGCGCCGGCTACACCGCCGTCGTTTCTCACCGCTCCGGCGAGACCGAGGACACCACCATCGCCGACCTGGCCGTGGCCACCAACGCCGGCCAGATCAAGACCGGCGCCCCCGCCCGCACCGACCGCGTGGCCAAGTACAACCAGCTCCTCCGCATCGAGGACGCGCTGGGCGCCTCCTCCGAGTACCTGCAGAAGGCCGCGTTCTACAACATCGCGTAGCAGGTAGCTGGTAGCAGACAGCAGGCTGCTGGACAGAGCTCCCTTGTCTTGATTGCCGCCGTCGGCCGTGTGCCGGCGGCGGTATTCTTGTGCGTGATCGCACGCGCGAGCCCCGCCCCGCAAAAGAGAGGAACCTTCCATGCCCGAGATCAAGCGCATCCTGGTCGGACAGTCCGGCGGCCCCACGGCGGCCATCAACTCGAGCCTGGCGGGCGTCGTCGCCGGCGCGCGCGAGGCGGGCGCCGAGGTCGTGGGCATGCGCCACGGCATCCAGGGCTATCTCGCGGGAAAGACGGTCGACCTGGCGGAAGCGCTCCCGGGCGCGGCCGCCCTCGAGCAGCTGCGCCGCACGCCCTCGAGCTGGCTCGGCAGCTGCCGCTTCAAGCTCCCCGCGCTCGACGCCGACGGTGCCGAGAAGTTCTACGGCGACGCGTTTTCCAAGTTCGAGGCCGACGGCTTCGACGCGGTTCTCTACATCGGCGGCAACGACTCGATGGACACCATCGCCAAGCTGGGTGCCTGGGGCGCGCGCGTCGGCTCCCCCATCCGCTTCATCGGCGTGCCGAAGACCATCGACAACGACCTCGTGGGCATCGACCACACGCCGGGATACGGCAGCGCGGCCCGCTTCGTGGCCACCGCGACCTCCGAGCTCATGCTCGACGCCGACGTGTACGACCTCAAGAACGTGCTCTTCGTCGAGATCATGGGGCGCGACGCCGGCTGGCTCGCGGGCTCGGCCTGCCTCGCCGGCCCCGACCTCGTGCTGCTGCCGGAGATCACCTTTAACGAAGACGCGCTGGTCGCGCGCGTGGGCGAGCTGCTCGAGCGCCAGAACACCGTGGTCGTCGCAATGTCCGAGGGCCTGCGCGAGGCCGACGGCCACCTCATCGCCGAGAAGACCGTGGCCGCCGGCACCAAGGTTGACGAGTTCGGCCACTTGGCGCAGCTCTCCGGCCCGAGCCGCTACCTGGCGAGCCTCGTCGGCGGGCGCCTCGGCGTGAAGACCCGCGCGGTCGAGCTCTCCACGCTGCAGCGCTGCGCGAGCCACCTTGCCAGCGCAACCGACCTCGACGAGGCCTTTGAGCTGGGGCGCCGCGGGGTTCTTGCCACGCTCGCCGGCGAGTCCGTGAAGATGTCCTCGATTAAGCGCGTGGGCGACGAGCCTTACGCGGTGGAGTACGAGCTCGTCGACGTGCTCGCCGTTGCCAACCAGGTCAAGGCCGTGCCGCGCGAGTGGATCGTCGCGGACGGCATGAACGTGACGGACGAGTTCCGCGCCTATGTCGCGCCGCTGGCCGGCGAGCTCCCGGAGCATCTCGCGGCGCTTTAGGGGCATCCCACCGCGCTTTAGGGGCATCTGAGGAGTTCGCGCAAATCACCATTTAACTGAGCGAAGTCTCCGCACGAGGTCGAGGCGCCCCGAAAATGACGGTCGCAGCAATCGACCCTGGGGCACAAGCGTCATTTCCGCTGCGCGTGCATGCAGGTGCCGGTGACGCGAGCCACCGGCGTGCCGAGCTCGTCGGTCACGAGGCAGTCGTAGAAGCCCAGCGTGCGGCCGTTCTTATCGGCATCGGCTGTGGCGATGAGGCGCCGCCCGCGCGCTGGGCTCATGTACTGGATGGAGCACGCGACCGAGACCGTCGGCTCCTCGCCCA
>CAVJHQ010000060.1:0-14607 GCA_963649365.1 Alloprevotella sp. | reverse complement strand
ACCACTACATCGAGGACACCGCTCCCTGGGCCGTGGCCAAGGACGAGGCCCGCGCCGAGGAGCTGCGCGACATCATCGTGAACCTCCTCGAGTCCATCCGCATCAGCGCCCACCTGCTCGAGCCCTTCATGCCCGAGACCTCGGCCGAGGTCTTCCGCCGCATGTCGCTCGAGGGCGAGGAGAAGACCGACGACCTCGCCGGCGTCTGCGAGTGGGGCGGCCTTGCGGGCGGCGTGCCCGTGACCAAGGGCGACGCCCTCTTCCCGCGCCTCGCGTCCGAGAAGAAGTAACGAGCGGCCCGATACGGCCTCACGGTCAGCGATTCCTTTGCGGCGCGCGTGCCCTCCCCGGCACGCGCGCCGCTTATTTGTCTTTCGAAGCGCATGTTGAGCACGCTTATGCGAAGGCAAAAAGTGCGGAAATCGGTAAATCGGGCAAAATAAAAAGTGCGGAAATCGGTAGGCGCAATGTTCTTCAAGAGAAAAATATATGATGACCTGCTCAAATGGAAGAATGGTCAGAATGGCAGGACTGCGCTTCTCGTAGAGGGTGCCCGTCGCATCGGAAAATCAACCGTCGTGGAGGAATTCGCGCGTAGGGAGTACGCTTCCCGTGAGCCTCGGGATGGTTTACGAGAACGCCGTTGCCCAGGAACTTACGTCCCGGGGCCACGGGCTCTTTTACCATACGTGGGAGAAAGAAGGGGCTAAGCGAAATTACGAGATCGACTTCATAGTCTCAGACGGGAAGAAGATCTGTCCGGTGGAGGTGAAGTCCTCAGGGTACAAAACCCACGCCTCCCTCGATGCCTTCGGCAGGCGATTCTCCTCGCGCATCGGTAGGCAGTATTTGGTGTACACCAAGGACCTGCGGCAAGACGGCGACGTGACCTGTATCCCGACGTATATGGCTCGATTCCTTTAGCCGCGGCGCCGCAGGCGCGCGGGGCGCCGCTGCTATAATGTGCGCGATTAAATCCGCACATCGACGGCGCGGCTGCGCGCCCAAGGGAAGAAGCGCATGACGACCTCACCTCTGGCATCGGCGGCCGCTACCCGCGAGCTGCTCGAGGCCTTCGGGCTCGCGACCAAGCACCGCCTGGGCCAGAACTTCCTTATCGACAACCACGTCATCGAGCACATCTGCGGCCTCGCCGAGCTTCGCCCCGACGAGCGCGTGCTCGAGGTCGGCCCCGGCATCGGCACCCTCACGCTGGCGCTGCTCCAGGAGGCGGGCAAGGTCGTCTCCATCGAGGCCGACCCCGAGCTCGAGCAGGTGCTCTGGTCCCACTCGGTCGAGCACCCGAACTTCGCCTTCATCATGGGCGACGCCCTCAAGGTCGACCCGGCGCGCGTGGCCGAGGCGGCGGGCGGCGAGCCCACCGTTTTCGTCGCGAACCTGCCGTACAACGTGGCGGCGACCATCATCCTGCAGTTCTTCGAGCAGATGCCCGCCCTCGAGCGCGCCGTCGTCATGGTCCAGAAAGAGGTCGCCGACCGCATCTCGGCCGTCCCCGGAAACAAGACCTACGGCGGCTACACGGCCAAGCTCGGCCTCTACGGCCACGTGACCGGCCGCTTCGAGGTGCCGCCGCGCTGCTTCATGCCGGCGCCGCATGTGGACTCCGCGGTCGTTCGCATCGAGCGAGCCGAGGCGGAGCTGCCCGATGGCCTCGCGGCGGCCGACGTCGCCCGCGTGATCGACGCCGCCTTCGCCCAACGGCGCAAGACGATCCGCAACTCCATGGGCGCGAACGGCTTCGAGAAGGACGCCCTGGACGCGGCGTTCGCGGCGGCCGGCGTCTTGCCCACCGCCCGCGCCGAGACGCTCTCGACCGCCGACTTCGTCCGTCTCGCCGCCGCGCTCGCCTGCTAACGGGCGCCGCATATTCATCGGCGGCGAGCCCGGGCCAACGACTCCCGCCGCGCAAGAAAGAAGAACCATGTCCGAACTCAAGGTCCTCGACCACCTCATGCTCGCCGACGGCGAGCTCTTCCACGACTCGAAGGGCCGCGCCTGCCCGATGCCGACGCCCCTGGCGCCGCTCGCCGACACCCACGGCCACCTGGGCAGCCTTAAGGCCCACGACCCCGCGCTCGCGCTTGCCCGCGCGGCGCTCGCCGGCGTCCGGCTGCTCGTGGTGCCGATCGACCCGGTGGGGGAGTTCCCGCGCAAGTGGGCGGGCGCCTCGGAGCTCGAGGACTTCCTGGCCACGCATATCCGGATAGCGCGGGACTGTCTTGACGAGGCCGCCGAGCACGGTTTTGCGGTGCCTGCGTTCGAGGGCTGGGACGTCCCCGACCTTCTCGACAACGTGCGCATCGTCGCGGGCACGCACCCCTACGGCGCCGCGGGCTACGACGACGCGGCTGAGGCCCTTGCCCGCGAGCTCCTCGCCAGCGACCGAGCCGTCGGCGTGGGCGAGATCGGCCTCGATTTCGGCCCCTACAACGAGGTCGCCCCCGAGGTCCAGGTCGACGCCTTCCGACGCCAGCTGCGCCTGGCCCGTGAGCTCAACCTGCCGGCCGAGCTCCACATCCGTGACGCCGCGGGCGACGCCGGCTGCACGGCTCACCGCATGGCCGCCGATATCCTGCGCGAGGAGGGCGTGCCCGAGGCCGGCTGCGACCTGCACTGCTTTACCTCGAACAAGCACGTGATGGAGGACTACAAGCAGCTCGGCTGCCACATTGCCTACGGCGGCGCGGCCACCTTCTCGCGCTCCGACGAGATCCGCCAGGCCCTTGCCTACACGCCCGAGCGCTACGTCATCACCGAGACGGACTGCCCCTACATGGCGCCCGTTCCCCTGCGCGGCGAGGAGTGCGAGCCGGCCATGGTCGCCTTCACCGCGGCGCTCGTGGCCCAGGTCCGCTCCGAGGCCGGCGTCGGCCGCCCCGAGAGCACCTATCGCGCGCTGTGGCGCAACGCCTGCGAGCTCTTCGGCCTGCCGACCGGCGAGCCCGTCCGCGAGGGTTAGGCGAGAGACGATGCTTTCCTTGATCGGCAACCTCATCTGGATCTGCACCGGCGGCTGGCTCACGGCCCTGTGGTGGCTCGCCGCGGGCATCGTCTGCTACGTGACCGTCCTCGGCATCCCGCTGGGACGCCAGTGCATGAAGATGGCGACGCTCACCCTCGTGCCGTTCGGCCGCACGGTCGTCTACGGCGGCGGCGCCCCGAGCCTCGTCGCCAACCTGGTCTGGCTGCTTATAGCGGGCATCTGGATGGCGATGGTCTACGCGTTCTTCGGCCTCTGCTTCTGCTTCACCGTCGTCGGCATCCCCTTCGGCGTGCAGCTCTTCAAGATGGCCAAGCTCGCCCTCTGTCCCTTCGGCGCGCAGGTCTGCTGAGAAGGGAGGGCGCGCGTGCGCGGATTCGCGAAGAAGGCCGCCGACGCGGCCCTCGAGCTCCTGTACCCGACGCGCTGCGTGGGCTGCGAGATGCCGGGCGAGCTGCTGTGCGACGAGTGCCGCGCCGAGCTCCCCTGGATCGAGCAGCGGCTGGCCTGCCCCGTCTGCGGCGCGGCGTTCGGCAACCTCACGTGCTCGGGCTGCGAGGGCGACTGGGAGACGCGCGCGGTCGTCTCGGCGCTCGGCTTCACGGGGGCCGCGCCGCGCATGGCCACCTGCCTCAAGGACTACCACGAGCTCCGGCTGGCCCCCGTCAACGCCGCCGCCATGCTCACGGCCCTCGAGGAGGCGTCCGCCTGGCCGGCGCCCGACGGCCGCCCGCGCTTCGACGCGGGCTCGCTCGACGCCGTCTGCTTCGTCCCCGCCACGGCCGAGGCCTTCGAGCGGCGCGGCTACGACCACATGGAGCTCACGGCCCGCGAGCTCGCGCGCATGCTCGGGCTGCCTCTTGCGGACGTGCTCGCCCGCCGCAAGGCCTCCGACCAGCGCGGCCTCGGCCGAGAGGGGAGGGTCGCCAACCTCGCCGGGACCATGAGCGTCGTCGAGGACGTCTCGGGGCTGCGGCTGCTGCTCGTCGACGACGTCGTGACCACCGGCGCCTCCGTGCGGGAGGCGACCCGGGCGCTTCTTGCCCGCGGCGCTGCGCCCGTCACGGCCTGCTCGCTGATCCGCGTGTGGTGACGCCTCGCCGCGAAGGCGGGAAGAAACGCGCCGAGGTGGTGCCCAAGCAGCGGTTGAAGCGTTCCAGGTGGCGCGAATCGAGCCCCTGAAACGCTCCAAGTGGTGCTTGGGGCACCATCTCGACGAAATAGCGGGCGAGGGCCCGCCGCTCGCGCCCGTTTCGTTGCGCCTGCATAAATACCGGGCCTTCTGGGCCGAATCAAGCCCTGCTGGTGGATATAATTCTCGCGTCTTGCTCAGGTCTGTGGTTGCGGGGCGCGCCCGCTGCGCCCTTAGCCCAAGGTAGACGAGGCCGAAGGGGTCCACGTAAGCGTCGGCGTGCGCGCAGGCGCGATCATGGTTCGTCCTAGAAGTAAGTCGCACCGCCCGTCATACCTATGAGGCATACGGCCTCGCGGGCGAGAGGGTTGCAAGTGGCGGGCGCCGCGGCGTCCAAAGCGAAGGCCCCGGTGCGCGAGTGTGGGGTCAAAGACCAGGTCAGCTGGGCAGGACGCGTTGACCTAAAAAGAAGCGCCCCCGGGCGCCGAGCAGATGGGACCGTTCTATGAAGTCAGCCCGCACCTCCCGCGCCCTCGCCAGCATCTCGGCCGGGCTCGCCGCCCTCACCCTCGCCGGCTGCACGATCGGCCCCGTGACCCTTCCCGACGTCGACCTCGGCTTCCTGAGCAACTTCGGCATCGTCACGACGTCGGTCGCCGACGCCGAGCAGGCCATCAAGGACCAGCAGGCCTCCGGCGTCGACTCCTCCGAGCTCGTCGAGCCGGGCACGCTCACGGTCGGGCTTCTCTCCACGAACACCGCGCCCCTGCTCGTCACGCGCAGCGACGGCTCCAGCGCGGGCGTCGGCGTCGAGTTCGCCTACGCGGTGGCCGACCACATGGGCCTCTCCGTCAAGTTCGTCACGGTCGCGAGCGCCACGGCCCAGCTGGGCACCGACGTGGACGTCGTCGTGGGCGTGTCCACGGCGGACGCGGCCTCTGCCACGGGCGTGACCGTCCTGGGCGACTACGCCGAGACCTCCATCGCCGTCTTCGGGAAGGGCGCCTCCGCCTCGGCCTCCGACCTCTCCGGAAAGACGGTCGGCGTCCAGCCCGGCTCCGTCTCGCAGCGCACGCTCACCGACGCGAACCTCGGCTGCAGCGAGCAGGGCTACGCCAGCATCAACGAGGCCATGGAGGCCTTGGCCGCCGGCAGCGTCGACTACGTGGTCTGCGACGCCTATTCCGGCAGCTACCTTGCCTCGGATTACGACGGGGTCCAGCTGCTCGGCACCCTCGACGCCCCCGTGGCCGTCGGAGTCTCGGTGAGCACGGACAAGTCCACGCTCGTGAGCTCGCTGGCCACCGCCGTCGAGGCCGTTCAGGGCAACGGCCAGCTCGACGTGATCAAGTCCCGCTGGTGCAACGGCATCGGCACCCTGACCTCGGCGTCTATGCTTCAGGGCCTGGGCACCGCGCCTGCCGCCGGGGCGACCGAGACGGCGTCCACCGAGTAGGCGCGGCCTTTTAGCCGCCCGGATGCACTCGTCGTCGCCTGCCGCCCGTTTTTTGGGTATGAGAAGGACACGACGCGCGGGACCGGGACGCCGGCCCCGCGCGATGGCAATCGTTAGGAGGACCCTATGGTCGACATCAAGATCTCCGGACGCAAGGTAACCGTTTCCGACGCCCTGCGCGATCATGTGGAAGAGAAGGTCGGCAACGCCCTTAAGGTCTTCGACATCAGCCCGATGAGCTGCGACGTCGTTCTGCGCGTGGACAAGAACCCCTCCAACCCGGACCGCAAGGCCTGCGAGGTCACCGTCTTCGTCCGCGACAACGTCGTGCGCGTCGTGGCCACCGCCGAGGACATGTACGTCGCCATCGACGAGGCCGCCGACAAGGCCACCCGCCAGCTTCGCAAGTACAAGACCCGCGTCGTCGACCGTCGCCAGCGCGCGCACGCCGTCCACCCCGCGCCCGTCTCGGCCGAGGACCTCGCGGCCCTCATCGAGCCGCTGCCCGAGGAGGAGGACGACCAGCTCGTGCGTGAGAAGGTCATCGACCTCGTGCCCATGACCGAGGAGGAGGCGCTCGTCCAGACCGACCTCATCGGGCACGATTTTTATGTGTTCACCAACGCCACGACCGGGCTTATCAACGTCATCTACCACCGCAAGAACGGCGGGTACGGTATCATCAAGCCCAAGATCGAGGAGAACGAAGAGTAGGAAGGTAGCTTTTTGAGCGACCCCATCGCCCTCGAGGAGGGCACCGACAACACCGACTTCAACGCCCAGGCGTCGCAGGAAGCTGCGCGCCTGGGCCGCGCTTATCACGCGCAGCCCAACGTCAACATCATCGTCGACTCGTGCGCCGACTTCGCGCCGGAGGTCATCCGCGCGCTCGGCGTGGAGACCATCAGCTTCTCGTTCGTCATGGACGGGCAGGAGCACGAGGACGACTTCTGGCAGACCATGACGCCGCACGACTTCTACGAGAAGATGCGCCAGGGCCAGACGGCCACCACCTCGGCCGTTACGCCGGGTAACTACCTCGAGGTCTTCGAGCGGGCCGCCGAGAAGGGCGTCCCGACGGTCTACCTGGCCTTTACCCGCGGCCTCTCGTCGTCGGTCGACGCCGCGCGCCAGGCCGCCGACATGGTCCGCGAGAGCCACCCCGGCTTCGAGATCTACGTGGTGGACAACCTCTGCCCGTCGGCCGCGGCGGAGCTTCTTGCCATCGAGGCGGTTCACCAGGCCGGCAACGGGCTTTCCGCCAAGGAGCTCGTGGAGTGGGTCGAGGAGGCCCGCTACTACGTGCAGGGCTACTTCACGCTCGAGAACTTCGACGCGCTGGCCCGCGGCGGGCGCATCCCGCCGGCGGCTGCCACGGTCGGGGGCAAGCTCGACATCAAGCCCGAGCTCTCCTACGACCTCAACGGTGCGCTCACGCTGCGCGGCATGTGCCGCGGCCGCAAGAAGGCCCTGCGCGCCATCATCGCCGACTTCAAGGCCAACCACCTCTCGGAGGAGGACCTCGGCGCCACGCCGCTGCCCGTGGGCATCGTCTCGGCGGACGCGGACAAGGACGCCCACTGGCTCGGCGACCAGCTGCGCCGGGAGCCCGGCTGCGCGGACATGCCCATCATCTACAGCTCCGTCTCGCCGGTCATCGGCGCGCACGTGGGCCCGGGCATGGTTGCCTGCGTCTTCTGGGGCAAGGATCGCCGCGAGAGCCTCTCGTTCACCGATCGCCTGGCCCGCAAGGTCCGCAACAAGTAGCTTCGCATCAAACCAAGCCGAACAGGGAATAACCCCTTTCGGCTTGGTTTTCGCATTCGAAAGGTTCCAATGAGCAACACGCACAGCACCAAGGTGGCCTTCATCGGCACCGGAATCATGGGCTCCGCGATCGCGGGCCACATCCTCGACGCCGGCTACGACCTGACCGTGCACAACCGCACGAAGGAGAAGGCCGAGGGGCTTCTTGCCCGCGGGGCCGCGTGGGCGGAGTCGCCCGCCGAGGCCACCAAGGACGCCGACGTGGTCTTTACCATGGTCGGCTACCCCGACGACGTGGAGGAGATCTACCTTGCCTCCGACGGCGTCCTGCGCGCCGCGAAGAAGGGCGCCTACCTGATCGACCTGACCACGAGCTCCCCGCAGCTCGCGCGCGATATCCACGACGCCGCCGAGGTTTCCGACGTGCACGCCTTCGACTGCCCCGTCACGGGCGGCCAGGCGGGCGCCGAGGCGGGCACCCTCACGCTCATCCTGGGCGCGAGCGAGAAGGACGCGGAGCCTGTGCTCCCGATTCTTCAGACCTTCGGCAAGAAGCTCTTCTACTTCGACGAGGCCGGCGCCGGGCAGACCGCCAAGCTCTGCAACCAGGTGAGCCTGGCCTCCTGCATGGTGGGCTACGCCGACGCCCTCGCCCTCGCCGAGCAGGGCCACCTCGACGCGCACAAGGTCCTCGACCTCATGGCGAGCGGCACGGGCGGCTCCGGCGCCTCCGCCAGCCTCGCGCCCAAGTCGCTCGACGGCGACTACAAGCCCGGTTTCATGGCCGAGCACCTGCGCAAGGACGTCGCCCTTGCCCTGCGCTCCGCCCAGGACGCCGAGCTCGCGCTTCCCGGCGCCGAGACCGCCTTCGCGCTCTTCGACACGCTCTGCCAGATCGGCGGCTCGCGCATGGGCACCCAGGCGCTCACGCTGCTCTACGCCGAGGAGGGCGACGCCGTGGCCGCGGGCCTCGACTGGTCGCTCCTGGACGCCGAGGACGGCGAGGGCTGCTGCTGCGGCGGCGACGGCGAGTGCGGCTGCGGCGGCCACGGCCACGAGGACGGCCACGAGTGCTGCGGCGGCCACGGCGAGGGCCACGGCCACGAGGGCGGCCACTGCTGCTGCCACGAGGGGGCGTAGCGCGTGGACCTCGGTTTTGCCGGCGCGGTCCTCGCACTTCTCTTCCTGCTCTTCGGCATCTTTGCCGGGGTCGGCGCGGGCGACATCCTCTCGAAGAGGTGCGTGACCCGCCGCGAGTACATCTGGATGAACGTCTTGATCCTGGCCGCGGGCGTCGTGGCGACGACCTTGGTGTGCCTGACCGGGCTCTTTATGCTCATCCTGCTCGTCTTCGGCCTCATGTCGGGGGCGCTCGCCGGCCTGAAGATGGGCTTCGGCGAGTCCGTGGGCCCGTGGAAGAGGGTCGACCGGGCCTTTAAGGTCAACAAAGACCACGTCAGGCGCTCGGAGAATCCCGAGGCGGCCGAGGCCGCCCGCCGCGCCCGCCGCGACGGCGGCCCCGAGCCCGAGTTCATGAGCGCCCAGGGCGACCGCGGCTCCCGGGACGACCGTAAAAAGAAGCAATAACCTGCGACGGGCGCCTGCCCGTCGCTTTCTGCGATTCATAAGGCACGTTTAGAAAGAGGTACCAACTATGGCCGACAACTCCGCCAACGCACAGATCTCCGCGCTCTTCATCGAGCTCAAGGGGACCGGACGGCGCCGTCGCCAGGAGGTCGCCCACCGGCTCGCGGCCGTGGCAAAGGTTGACTCGTCGCTTCTCGCCGACCACGTCGACGACCTGCTGGAGGCCCTCGAGCGCCCCGAGGCCCAGACCCGCTGGGAGATCCTGACGGCGCTGGCCGAGATGTGCCCCGAGCAGGCCGACAAGCTCGCCGGCGCCTTCGACGGCGCCGAGGAGTCGCTCTTCGACGACGACTCCGCGACTGTGCGCCTGGCCGCGTTCGTCTTCCTGTGCCGCTACGGCGCGACGTCCTCCGAGCGCTCCGCCGCCGCCTGGCCGCTGCTCGACGAGGCCATCCAGTGCTATCACGGCGACGCGGAGTACCGCGACATGCTCGCCGCGCTTCTCGACTTCGCGCACGGCGAGGCGTCGGCCGAGGTCAAGGAGGCCCTGGCCCAGCGCGTGAAGTTCGACGCCGAGAACGGCTCCGGCTACGTCAAGACCTTCTCGGCCCAGATCGTCGAGGCGTGCAAGTAGGCGCTTGAGGCGAGGCCGTCCGGAAGCCTGGGCAGGCGAGAGGCCCTTCGGCGAGCGGGACGGGCTTTAAGCTAGCGTAAAGACCTGTGCGGGCACTAAGGTGCCCGTTTTCGTGGAGTAGAATCGCCCTGCGGACCATACAATGCGAACCCTTGAGGAGAACTTCAATGTCTGATATGCCCGAGAACAACGAGGAGCTCGAAGGCGCCGACGTCGCCGAGCCCGAGGCCCCTGAGCAGCCCGAGGTGGCTGAGCAGCCCGAGACCGCCGAGCAGCCCGAGGTCGCGACCGAGGCGGCCGATGTCGCCGAGCCCGAGGCCGCGGTTCCCGCCGAGGAGGCCGCCGCGGTGCCCTTCTCCAAGAAGACCGTCGGCCTGCCCGCGTTCATCGCGTGCGTGGTCGCCGCCGTGGTCGTGGGCGTCCTGGCCGGCCACTTCCTGCTCGGCTCCCGCTCGGTCGCCCTCAACGGCACCACGACGCTCACGTCCGACCAGCTCGACTCGGCCATAGCCACCTACACCTACAACGGCTCTTCCGTCGACGTGACCGCCCGCGAGGTCCTTGCCCAGAGCGGCGACGTGGAGAGCCAGGCCGACTCCGACGGCAACTACTCGGTGCCCACCGCCACCGACGTGCTGAGCTATGTGCGCAACCAGGTCGTGCTCAAGGCTGCCGACGCCCAGGGCGTGACCGTCACCGACGACGAGGTCGACGCCTATGCGCAGAGCGTCTTCGGCACCTCCGACTACTCGACGCTCGCCACCCAGTACAGCATGGACGAGTCCGCCCTTAAGCAGACCCTCACCGACTCCGCCGTCATGAGCAAGCTGCGCGAGACGGTGACCACGACCGAGCTGCCCGACTCGCCGACGGCCCCGACCGCGCCCTCCACGGACGCGACGGACACCCCGACCGCCGAGTACGCGAGCTATATCATCGAGCTCGCCGGCGACGAGTGGGACAGCGCGAACAACACCTGGGCCTCGACCGACGGCGACTACTACGCCGCGCTCTCGACCTACGAGATCACGAACGACTCGGCGACCTATGCCGCCGCGCAGGCCGCCTACTACGTGGCGCAGTCCAAGTACAGCACCGCTGCGAACCAGGTAAAGAGCGAGTTCAACACCTACTGCAACGAGCTTCTTTCCAGGTCGACGCTCCAGCTCGGCAGCCTGGCCATCTAGCACCGAAGATGCGGATCGCGGTCAGCGCGTGCCTGCTCGGCCAGCCCGTCCGTTACGACGGGGGCTCCAAGCCGTGCCCCGAGGTCATCGCGCTCGCGAGCAAATGCGACACAAGCCCCGTGTGCCCCGAGAGGGCCGCGGGGCTTCCCTGTCCGCGCCCGCCGGCCGAGATCGTGGGGGAGCGCGTGCTCCTTTGCGGCGGGCAGGACGTGACCGAGGCGTTCTTTGCCGGCGCCGCGCGTGAATGCGCCGCAGCTCAGGCAGCCAAGGTACCGCTCGCCGTGCTGAAGAAGAAAAGCCCTTCGTGCGGCAGCGGGCTGGTCTACGATGGTACCTACACCGGAAAGCTGACGGCAGGCGACGGCGTGTATGCCCGCCTGCTCAAGAAGGAGGGGATCTGCGTGGTCACCGAAGACATCGTCAAGTCCTGCACGCCGTCCGTCGAGCACCCCGTCGCCATCGTGCTGGGCACGGGCCTGGGGCACCTGAAGAGCCTGGTCAAGCCGGTGCGCCGCATCGACTACCACGACATCGAGGGCTTCCCCGCGGAGGCGAGCCCCATCGAGGGCCACAGCTTCGAGGCGCTTATCGGCACCGTCGACGAGGTTCCCGTGGTCGTCTACCCGGGGCGCGTCCACCTGTACCAGGGCTACACCGCGGCTGAGGTAACCGCGCTCGTGCGCCACGCGCACCACCTGGGCTGCCGCGACATCATCTTCGCGTGCGCGACCGGCAGCGTGCCGGGCAACGCGCAGATGGGCCTGGGCATCCTCACGGACCAGATCAACCTGACCGGCCGCAACCCGCTCGCCGAGTGGGACGGGCTGCGCGACGTGGACACGCCGTTCGTGGACATGAACGACGCCTACTCGCCCTACCTGCGCACCCTTGCGCGCGGCGTGGCCGACGATCTGGGCATCGCCGTGGAGGAGGGCGTGTACGCGGGCGTGCTCGGGCCCTGCTTCGAGACCCCGGCCGAGACCGCGATGCTGCGCACCCTCGGCGTGAGCTACGTGGGCATGAGCACCGTGTGCGAGGTCATCATGGCCAAGGCGCTCGGCATGAACGTGCTCGGGCTTACCCTTGCCGCCAACGAGGCCGGCGCCGCCGACATCGACCACCAGAGCGTGCTTGCCGAGGCCGAGAAGCACGCCGAGGACTTCGAGCGCCTGGTGCGCGGCGTGCTGAGGCTGCTCTAGGGAGGCGGCTGCTATTGCGGCGGGCTTCTTGCCACGGTGTCGCGCGCCCGGCGACGGAATTCTGTGGCGATGACGTCGTGCCATCGTCGACCCGTTGTCCCCGATGGGCAGGACGCGAAAATAAGGACTTGAAATGCGTCCGAGGTTCCCGTAACATCTAGTCCTGCACGCCGGCATAGCTCAGTTGGTAGAGCACCGCTCTCGTAAAGCGGGGGTCATCGGTTCGAGTCCGATTGCCGGCTCCATGCAAAACAGCAGGTCAGAGGCTTAGTGCCTCTGGCCTGTTTTTGTTACGGGGCCTTCGAGCCGAGGGCGTACAACATCCTAGAACAACATGGACCGCGGTTTAGGGCGCTCTTCGTCGAGTGCGCGTGCAACAAATTTACGCCTGCGGCCCACGGCCTCGTGCATACAAATGTCGTCGAGGTGGTGCCGAATTGGTCGTTGAAACGCTCCAGGTGGTGCAATTCGAGGCATTTTAGCGCTCCAAGTGGTGCTCGGGACACCACCTCGACGCCCGAAGCATGCGTAAGGTCATGGGCCAAATTTACGGTTATGCCCCCACGACCTCCTGCATGCTGGCGTCCTCACGGGCCGTCTGGCAAAAAATCAGGGATGGCGGCAGTTTCTCGCGGGTTCCTCAAGTAGGCCACGTTTTGCGCCCGACAAAACCGCAGGTAGAAAGCTTGACCGGGATCAGTCTACCTGGGTCGTGCGTTGAAAACTGCCGCCATCCCGCATTTATGCGCGACAAGCCGCGTTGTGTGCGCACAAGAGGCGGTGTTCCGTTCGCCGGCGTGGGGTCGTTCCAAACCGTAATGCCCGGCGTTAAGATGGCGGCTGTCGTCGTCTTTGTTCTGCAGGTGGTTGCGTATGGCCAAGAAGTCCGTTCTTGTTAAGACGAAGCGTGGATGCCTGGGCGTTGTTCTCGTGTGCATCGTCTGCGGCCTGGCCTGGGCGCTTGGCGGTTCGGTGGCCGGCTCTAACCAAATTGATGCGGGCGCCGCCGCGGGTAACGAGTCGGCTCAGGCGCAAGAGGGCGGCTCCGAGGACGCCGCGGACTCCTCCGTCGCATCTGGGAAGAAGCCCGCCGCCGAGGAGACTCCCGCCGCGACGCTGGATCCGGCAAGCATACCGGCGTACGATGGGTCGCCTTATGTCCAGGTGTTCGACAACGCGCCGCAGTTCACGGACGCCGACAAAGCGAGGGGAAGCTTCGAGGAGTACAGCGAGCTCGACTCGCTCGGGCGCTGCGGGGTGGCCTTCGCGCTTATCGGCGCCGAGACGATGCCGAAAGAGGATCGCGGCAGCATCGGAACGATCGAGCCCTCCGGCTGGCATACCGCGCGATACGACGGGCTGGTGGAAGGAAACTACCTGTACAACCGCTGCCATTTGATCGCATACCAGCTTGCCGGCGAGAACGACAACGAGAAGAACCTCATCACGGGCACCCGCTACCTCAATACCGAGGGCATGCAACCGTTGGAGGACGAGGTGGCCGTCTATGTGCAGAGCACGGGCAACCATGTGCTCTTCCGCGTGACGCCGCTCTACGAAGGCGACAACCTGGTCGCTTCCGGCGTGCAGATGGAGGCCTGGTCGGTCGAGGACGGCGGTGGCGGCGTGTGCTTTAACGTCTACTGCTACAACGTGCAGCCGGGCGTCGACATCGACTACGCGACCGGCGAGAGCTCGCTTGCCGAGGGCGCGGCGAGCGAGACGGGCGCTGGAGAGGTGGACGCGGAGGCCGTCGTGGCTGCCGGCCAGACGACCGACGGCGCGGCCGGCGCGTCGTCGACGGAGGCCGACGAGCGCAGCTACGTCCTCAACAAGAGAACGAAGAAGTTCCACATGCCGGGCTGCGACTCCGTCGACACGATAGCGGATCACAACCGGGAGGATTACACCGGCACGCGCGACGAGGTGGTCGCGCAAGGGTACACGCCGTGCCGGAAGTGCCGTCCGTGATGGGGGTGGCCTAGGCGTCGGCTTTCTTGTGAGCAGCGCTTTTCACTGCGTCGTTTCTCACCGTGCTAAGAATCTGTACCGCTCAAGATTGGCGCTGCCCTGTGATTTTCGTTGCCTTGCGCGCATTCTCGAGGATTTTAGCTTTTGAGGTCGTGGTTGGTGGGCCGGGCGGTGGGCGGATGCGGTGCACGAGGTCAATCGACGAGCTTCTTGCCGCGTGGAGAATCTCTACCGCCCTAGATTGCAATTATGAGGCCCTCCGGGGTGCGAAAAGTGCATTCTTGAGCGGTACAGATTTTCTGGCTGCGGATGGCCGTGCGCGCAATTGGGATGTTTGCCGAACGGGGCCTAACCCTTAGAAACGTGCAAATCCGGTGACTTCTATACCCTTAGAAACGTGCAAATCCAGCAGTGTCCATACCCTTAGAATCGTGCAAACACCGAGGTGAGCGGCTATGTTTCTACGAAAGGTTTTGAGACAGGCTCTTTGATTGGAGCGGCCGAGCGACGGAGTCCGGCGCCCTTCTGCACGAAAGCAGCGCTCAGGGCTTTGCCCTGCTTTCAGTTTGCTTAGCCTACTTCTGGAGAAGTAGGCTAACGAGCTGGAAAGAGGGCCGGGCTTCTTGCCAACTGGGCTTTTGTCGATAGTTAAATAGTTTGGGTACTTGGAAAG
>CAVJHQ010000059.1:0-14862 GCA_963649365.1 Alloprevotella sp. | reverse complement strand
TGATGCAGCTCCTGAACGCCTTCAACTGCCGCGAGCTCAACAACGTGCCGATGCTGCGAAACGTGGGCAACAACAAGCTCATGCTCGGCGTGTTCGGGCTCGTTCTGGCCATGCAGTTCGCCATCACCGAGTTCGGCGCCGCGGTGTTCGAGACGGTCCCGCTGTCCGCCGCGCTCTGGGGCAAGATGCTGCTCTGCGCCGTCTCGGTCGTCGTCGTGGACGAGGCCGTCAAGGCCGTTCGCCGAGCGATGGGCAGGTAGGCGGCTCGTCGGCCGGGCCCGCGGTCTACGCGCGGCGAGGCGCGGGTAGACCTGCATCAACGACGAGGGAGTAGTGGCGTGGCCGGCCGATTGGCCGCGCGATGCGACCAACATGCTGGCCACACGGCCTGGCGCATCTTAATCAACGAGACTCGTGGCTTCGCGGGCGGGCGCCCGCGGGGCCACGAGTTTTTTCCTTAGCGCGATTCCCGAGGCAAGGCGCACGTTGGTTAACGGGAGTGCGGCGAGGGGCCGCATCGGTGAGAGGGGCGTCATGGACCTGATTGAACTGCTGCTTTTGGCTGTGGGACTTTCGATGGACGCGTTCGCGGTCTCGGTGTGCAAGGGCCTGGGCATGAGGAGGGTCAACGTCAAGGTGGCCGTGGTGCTCGGCCTCTTCTTCGGCGGGTTCCAGGCGCTCATGCCCACCATCGGCTGGGCTTTGGGCAGCCAGCTTCTTTGGCTCATCGCGCCGATCGACCACTGGATCGCGTTCGGGCTGCTCGCCTTCATCGGCGGCAAGATGCTCTGGGACGCGGCACACGAGGACGACGCCGAGGGCAAGCCGACCGGCGACGCACAGGACACCGAGCGCATCGACCTCGGCGAGTACCTCATGCTGGCGGTAGCCACCTCCATCGACGCCCTTGCGGTCGGTATCTCGCTCGCCGCGCTCTCGGTGAACATCGTGGCCGCGGCCTCGTTCATCGGCGTCGTGACCTTCGGATTCACGCTCGCCGGGGTCGCCATCGGCCACTACTTCGGGTCGCGCTACCAAAAGCCCGCCACCGTCGTCGGCGGCTGCGTCCTCGTCTTCATCGGGGCAAAGATCCTCGCGCAGCACCTGTTCCTGTGATTGGCGCGCCGTACTGCGTCGTCGTCGCGCAGCGCTGCAGAAAAAATCGAGGTTCTGCGTGCTTTATTGTAGTTTTGATGCACAATTTTAAGAAGCTGCGCAGACCTTTCCTGGGCTTTTGCAAAGGGGCGAGGATGCCGTGCCCCTTCCCTACTCGCCCCAACCCCCGAAAACCCACGCACAATCTCGAAAAAGTGATCAGAAAAGCGCCCGGACGCCCATTCAAGGGCCTCCGGGCGCTCGTTAACGTGCGGGCCAGCCTCAGCCGGCGTTTCAAGCGCTGAGTAGCGGTCGCTTTCGAATGCATCCCAACTGGGGTTTTATCCCCTCAGAAGCGTCGGCTACTCAGCCGATTCCAATACTGCCCACGACTTTCGCAAATTTTAGTGGTGGAACAGCCTCATGTGGGTAAAGGCCATGGCCATGTTGTACTTGTCGGCGGTCTCGATCACGTTGTCGTCGCGCACGGAGCCGCCGGGCTGGGCGATGTAGCTCACGCCGGACTTGTGGGCGCGCTCGACGTTGTCGCCGAAGGGGAAGAACGCGTCGGAGCCCAGGGTCACGCCGGTCTGCGTGGCGATCCACGCGGCCTTTTCCTCGCGGGTCAGGACCTCAGGCTTCTCGGCGAACCACTTCTGCCACTCGCCCTCGGCCAGCACGTCGTCGTGCTCGTCGGAGATGTAGACGTCGATGGCGTTGTCGCGGTTGGCGCGGCGGATGCCGTCGACGAACTTGAGGCCGAGCACCTTGGGGTGCTGGCGCAGGAACCAGGTGTCGGCCTTGTTGCCGGCAAGGCGCGTGCAGTGGACGCGACTCTGCTGGCCGGCGCCCACGCCGATGGCCTGGCCGTCCTTGACGTAGCAGACCGAGTTGGACTGCGTGTACTTCAGGGTGATGAGGCTCACGATCATGTCGCGGCGGGCAGCCTCAGGGATGTCCTTGTTCACGGTCACGACGTCGCTGAGCAGCTCATCGTTGATCTCGAAGAAGTTGTGGCCCTGCTCAAAGCTGATGCCGAAGACGTCCTTGGTCTCGGTGGCCGGGCACACGTAGTCGGGGTCGATCTGCACGACGTTGTACTTGCCGCCCTTCTTGGCGGAAAGGATCGCGAGGGCCTCGGGGGTGTAGCCGGGGGCGATAATGCCGTCGGAGACCTCGTGCTTGATGTAGAGGGCGGTGCGCTCGTCGCAGACGTCGGAGAGCGCGGCCCAGTCGCCGTAGGAGCTCATGCGGTCGGCGCCGCGGGCGCGGATGTAGGCGCAGGCGATCGGGGTAAGCTCGCCCTCGTCCTGCACGAAGTAGATCTGCTTGTCGGTCTCGGAGAGGGGCAGGCCCACGGCGGCGCCGGCCGGCGAGACGTGCTTGAAGGACGCGGCGGCGGGCAGGCCCGTGGCCTCCTTGAGCTCGCGCACGAGCTGCCAAGAGTTAAGGGCGTCCAGGAAGTTGATGTAACCGGGCTTGCCGGAAAGGACGGTCACGGGCAGGTCGGAGCCGTCCTTCATGTAGATGCGGGAAGGCTTCTGGTTGGGGTTGCAGCCGTACTTGAGCTCGAGCTCGTTCATGTGGAGATTCCCTTCGTTGAAATAGGGGGTGCGCTGGTATCCCCGCAGGACAAGAGGAGATTTATTCGTAGTGCTCAAACAATCCTGTTCGCACGGACGAGACATTAAGTCTCGTCCGGCTCATGCGGAACTGCGCCTACGAATAAATCTCATCTCGTCCCACGGCGCAACACAGCTTGGACTAGTCGCCGAGGTTCTTGTTGTAGATCGTGACCTCGCCGCCGCGCTTGGCGTAGAGGGAGACCTTGTTGTCGGCGTTGAGGGCGGCCCAGACCTCGTCGGGGTCGGCGGGCAGCGCGACCTCGATCGGCTCGCCGGCGAAGGTCGGCAGCGGGTTGCCGTCGCCCTGATAGGTGGAGATGAAGTAGCCAACGCCCTCGTCGGCGCCTTCGTAGGCGAAGAAGTTCCGCTGGCAGCGGCCGTTCTCCTGGTGCTTGAGGATGGAGATCTCGAAGGAGCCGTCCTCGTTGACCACGGCGCTGATGCGCGGGGTGAAGTTGGGGGCGTCGGGCTCGAACTCGCGGGCCATGCAGCCGTCGCGGAAGCTGCCGGCGTTGACGATGGTGTCGGTCTGGTCGCCGTTGGTCACGACGAGCTTCCTGCCCATGGTGCGGACCGGGTGATAAATGATCAGGCTCGGGTCCTCGAGCAGCGCGGGGTCGTGGGCCTGGGTACGGATGCCGTCGTTGGTGGGCACAAAGACGCGGTTGCGCGAGTTGGCGCTGCGGCCCATGATCCAGTAGTAGACGACGTCCTTGCCCACCACGATGCCGCGGCCAGGGTACGGGTTGGCGCGGAGGAGCTCGGTCAGGTCTTGCATCGGCGCATCCTTTCGGTAAGGAACCGCGCGCCGCGCCGGTACGGCCGCCAAAAAAAGAAGGCAAGCCACCCCTGCGCAGAGAACGGCTTGCCCAGACGGTCGGCACTGAATATGTTCGCGCTGCTCCCCCGCGGTCGCCCGCGATTATCCGTCAGTCACAGCACTAGGCCGAATTGTAGCAGGCAAGAAGGGCCCGGCGCAGGCGACGGCCCAGGCGCGGCGATGATTCGCAAGTACTCCACGCGAGGAGACGAGGCGAGAAGGCCGGGGCGGCGCCGGACGCGCAGGCAGGGGCGCCGGCAGCTGCGCAGGCAGGGGCGCCGCCCGCGCCAACCGGGGGCGGCGCCGGACGTGCCGCCTATTCGGCGGACTTGAGCGCGCCGACCATGTCGATGCGGTCCAGGCTGCGGTTGGTCATGGCGTTGACCATGAGCGTGAAGGCGAACGCGAGCGCCGCGGATATGGCGTAGGACGTCCAGTCCACCGTCGTGTCGAAGTAGAGCGACGGCATGCGCAGGATCCACGTGAGGCCGCGGGTAAGCGCGTATCCGCAGGGAAGGCCCGCGACGACGCCGAGACCCGTAAGGATCAAGGTTTCCTTGTTTATATACGTGTGCACCTCGGGGCGCTTGAAGCCGAGCACCTTGATGGTGGCGAGCTCGCGCTCGCGCTCCGAGATGTTCGTGTTCGACAGCGTGAACACCACGGTGAAGGCGAGCGCCGCGGCAAGCACGATGACCACGTAGACCACCGTGTTTATGAGCGTGAAGGCGCTCGAGAAGTCGCGCACCATCTTCGCGGTCGAGGAGGTCGAGAGCGTGCGCGCGTCGCCTGCGACCTGCTCGGAGAACGCGATCTTCTCCTCGTCGGTGCCGCCAAGGTTGACAAGAAGCCCGTTCAGGCCGCTCTTCTTGCCATAGGCCTGCTCGTAGGCCGACTGCGTCATAAAGAGCATGTTGCCCAGGTAGTTGCGGCACACGGCGCCGACGGCCACGTCCGCCTCGGCGAGCGACGCGTCCTGGACATGGACCGAGTCGCCGACGGAGAAGCCCATGACCTGCTCGGCGTTCTTCGTTATGGCGCATCCGACCGAGGCGAGGTCGATGGGCTCCCCCGCGTCGTCGGCCAGGCTCACGTACCCGTCGAGCGTAAAGCCGTCGGGCACGACCACGAGCGTGACCGACTCCTTCGTGCCGCCGAACTCAACGGTCAGGCTGTCCACGCGGACCGGGACGAAGCTCGTGACCTGGCCGTTCCCGTCAAGGTCGCTCGCCATCGACTCGAGGTCGTCGGCCGAGGTCACGACCATGAGGTCGTAGGCCGTCACGCCCGAGGCGCCGTACTGCTTGCCGGAAAGCGCCACGACGGAGTCCCGGATGCCGAAGCCGCAGACAAGAAGCGCCGTGCAGCCCGCTATGCCGAAGACGGTCATGAGGAACCGGCGCTTATAGCGGAAGATGTTGCGCGCGGTCACCTTGTTCAGGAACGAGAGGCGCCGCCAAACGGGCGCCACGCGCTCGAGCAGAATGCGGCTGCCGGCCTTGGGCGCCTTGGGGCGCATGAGCGCGGCCGGCTGCTCGGCGAGCTCTCGCCGGCAGGTCAAGGCCGTCGCGCCGACGATGCCCACCGCGAACAGCGCGACCGAGACGAGCGCGTAGGCCGCGTCGAAGCACAGCAGGAACGCGGGGAGCGCGTACATGGTCGAGAAGATGGTGAAGAGGATCAGCGGCAGCACCACGAAGCCGAGCACGTTGCCCACGACGCCGCCCACCAGGCACGCGGCGCCGGCGTAGACGACGTACTTGGAGAGGATACGCCCGCGCCCGTAGCCGAGCGCCTTGTACAGGCCGATGAGGCCGCGCTCCTCCTCCACCATGCGCGTCATCGTGGTCAGGCTGATAAGCACCGCCACCACGAAGAACACGATAGGCAGCACCGTGCCGATGGCCTCGATCGAGCTCGCGTCGGACTCGACGGAGGCGTAGCTCGAGAGGCTCGAGCGGTCCTGCACGTACCAGGTGGCGTCGTCGATGTCGGAGACCTGGTCGCGGGCGTCGGCGATGGCGGCGAGCGCGTCGGCGCGCTGCTGGGCGTACTCCTCGCGCGCGGCATCGAGCTCGGATTGGCCCTCGGCGAGCTCCGCGGCTCCGGACTCGAGCTGGCTTCGGGCCGCGTCGATCTGCTCGGCGGCGCTCGTGCGCTGAGCGTCGAGCTCGGCCTGCCCCGCCTCGAGCTGGGAGCGGGCGGCGTCGAGCTGCTGCTTTGCCGAGACGAGCCGCTGGTAGCCGGCCTCCGCCTCGTCGAGCTGCGACCGCGAGGCGTTTATCTGCAGCTGCGCCGCCACGATCTGCGCCATGCCGTCGCCGAGCCCGGAAAGCTGGGAGAGCTGGTCGCGCAGGCCCTGGAGCCGCGCCACGACCGCATCGGCGTCCGCGCTCGCGGCAAGAATCTGGCGCGCCGCCTGGGCCACCTGCTCGGGCAGCCGGTCAAGAAGGGCGTCCACCTGGGCGCGCGTCTCCTCCGGCAGCTCGTCGTAGGCCTTCGCGATGGCCCGGAACTCCTCGGAGTCGACGAAGGCGATGAGCTGGTCGAGGGCGTCGCCGGCCTGCTGCGCATACGGCGAGAGGACCGCGTCGACCTCGGCCGCGGCCGCCTGCGCCTCCTCGGCGCTGCCGGCCGAGCACAGGCGCGACCAGGCGTCCGACGGCCACTCGTCGCCGAGAAGGGACGCGAGCAGCTGGGCCGAGGCGTCGACCTGGCCTCGCCGGTAGCTCAGCTCGAGCTCGCCCGCGTCGAGCTGCGAGCGAGCGTCCGCGATGGCCCCGGCGATGCCGTCCACGTCGCAGCCGAGCCCGTCGGCGATCTGCCGGAGACCGTCGTTGACCTGCGCCTCGTTCGAGGCGAGCTCCGCGAATCCGGAGTCGATCTGCGCCTGGGCGTCCGCAAGCTGGCGCTCGGCGTCCGTCGCCTGGGAGTCGAGCTGGGCACGCCCGTCGGCGAGCTCGGCGGCGCCCGAGTCGATCTGCGCCTGGGCGTCGTCGATCTGCCGCTGGCCGTCGGCGAGCTGCGAGAGCGCGTCCTTCTCGGCATCGTCGACCTGCGCGCCGGCGTCGTCGCGCAGGCCTTGGCCGCGAGCCGCCTCGCGCTCCGAGGCGATGCCCTCGACGCGCTGCTTGACCTCGCCCACCAGGTCCTCGTAGGCGTCCGAGTAACAGAGCGGGTCCTCGGATCCCGCGACCTTGACGTAGGCGACGGTGTAGACGTCGGTGCTCACCGCGGCCGGCAGCAGGAAGAAGGCGTACTGCGAGCTGCCGCTCGCGCGGAAGGACATGGTGCCCTCGCCGGCGTTGACGTCCGTCGGGTCGAGCACCGTGCCGCAGATGGTGTACTCCTGGCGAGAGAAGACCGTGGTCGCGTCGTCGTCGGCGTCCGACGAGCCGTGGAAGGTCACGGTGTCGCCGATCTTCTTGCCGGAGTCCTTGAGGTAGCGGCGGGTAACGGCGACCTGGTCGGCCGTCACGGGCAGATGCCCCTCGACGAGGCTCGGCTCGTTCATGCCGGAGGGCGAGAGCGCCTTGACGTCGACCTTCTCGGAACCGGAGCCGACGGCGGTGTAGCAGGTCTCGGCCCAGCCGCCCTCCGCGCGCTCGACGCCGTCGAGGGCCCCGAGCGCCGCGACGTCGTCGTCCGTGATGCCGAGCGTGGACTGAACGCGCAGGTCGAAGAGGTCCTGGTCGTCGAAGAAGGCGTCCGCGGAGGCGCGCAGGTCGATGCAGGCCACCTTGAGGCCGCAGATCATGGTCACGCCGAGGGCGCAGATGGTGGCGAGCGCGACGAAGCGCTTGAGGCTCCCGCGGATGGTGCGGGAGATCCCGAGGGCAAAGGCGCTGTTCAAGGTCCTTCTCGCCATCGGCTACCACTCGATCTGCGCGATGGGCTTGGGATCGGGGTTCACGCTCATCTGGGTCACGCGGCCGCTCTTGAAGCGGATGAGGCGGTCGGCCATGTCCGCGAGCGCGGCGTTGTGGGTAACGATGACGACGGTGATGCCGTCTCGGCGACAGGTGTCCTGGAGCAGCTGCAGGATCTGCTTGCCGGTCTGGTAGTCGAGGGCGCCCGTGGGCTCGTCGCAGAGCAGGAGCTTGGGGTTCTTTGCCAGGGCGCGGGCGATAGAGACGCGCTGCTGCTCGCCGCCGGAGAGCTGGGCCGGGAAGTTGTTCAGGCGACCGGCGAGCCCGACCTTGGCGAGGGTCTCCTCGGCGTCGAGCGAGTCGGGGCAGATCTGGGCCGCGAGCTCGACGTTCTCCAACGTGGTGAGGTTGGGCACGAGGTTGTAGAACTGGAAGACGAAGCCCACGTCCGCGCGGCGGAAGAGCACGAGGTCGTCTTCGCCGGCGTCGCTGATGTCGCGGCCGCCCACGACGACGCGGCCGCTCGTGGCGCGGTCCATGCCGCCGAGGATGTTGAGCGCGGTCGTCTTGCCGGCGCCGGACTGGCCGAGGATGACGGCGAGCTCGCCCTTCTCGACGACGAAGCTCGCGCCGTCGAGGGCGTTGATCTGGGCCGAGCCCTCGCCGTAGCTGCGGACGACGTCGTCGAACTCGATATAGGGCATGCGGGCTCCTTCCGCGGCGGGCAGGCGACGGTCGCGCGACGCGGCGACGCATCGGCCGCGGCGACATCGCGTGACCAAAGTATAGTGCCCGGGGCCGCACGGCGCCCTTCTCCGGAGTTCGGAAGCCTTCCAAACTTCGGAAGCCTTCCAAACTTTGGTTGAGGAATCTATATCAGCAGGTAGACAAGCCGTTGTTGTTCGCAAGAAGAGCCCCTCCGAGTTTGGAAGGCTTCCGAACTCGGAGGGGCGGGCGAGACGGGCTTTGGGGCGCAAGGCGGGCGCGAAGGGGCGCCGGCGCGCTTGGCAAGAAGCGCTACGACACGAAGAAGTACACGAGGAACGCAGCGGCGGCCACCCACATAAGGGGCTTGACCTCCTTGGCCTCGTGCTTGAAGATCGCGATGACCACGTAAGAGATGAAGCCGAGGCCGATGCCGGCGGAGATCGAGTACGCGAACGGCACGCCGGCGGCGATCATGAACGCCGGGAAGCCCTCGGAGATGTCGGACCAGTCGATCTCGGTGACCTCGGACATCATCAGGTAGCCGACGTAGACCAACGCGCCGCAGGTCGCGGCGCTGGACACGCACGCGACGACGGGCGAGAAGAAGGCCGTCAGGACGAAGAGCAGGCCCGTGACGATGGAGGCGAGGCCGGTGCGGCCGCCGTCGGCGGCGCCGGAGGTGGACTCGACGAAGGTCGTGATGGAGGAGACGCCGAAGAGGCCGCCAGCGGCCGCGGCCGCGGAGTCGACGAGCAGGATCTCGCGGATGTTCTCGACCTCGCCGTCCTCGGTAAGGAACTTGCCCTGCTTGGCGACGGCCATCGCGGTGCCCATGGTGTCGAAGAAGTCGCTCATGAGCAGCGAGAAGGCCACAACGAGCAGCGTCGGGTCGGTCAGGACCTTGACGAAGGCGATGCTGCCGTCGGAGGTCGCGGCGAAGGGCGCGCCGAAGGTCGAGAGGTCGAGCTTGGCGACGATCGAGGTCGGCAACGGCGTCACGCCGAGCGGGATGCCGGCGACCACGGCGACCGCGATGCCGATGAGAAGCGCGCCGCGGACGTCCGCGCAGGCCAGCGCGACGGTGACCACGGTGGAGATCACGCCGACGATGAAGGTCGGCGAGGCGACGTCGCCCAGGCCGACGAGCGTGCCGTTGCCGGCGGTGATGATGCCGGCGTCCGTCAGGCCGATCATGGCGATGAAGAGGCCGAGGCCGACCGAGATCGCGTGGCGCAGGACGACCGGTATGGCGTCCATGATGGCCTCGCGCAGGCCGCACACAACGAGCAGCAGGATGACGATGCCCTCGAGGAAGATGACGCCCATGGCCACGTGCCAGTCGCCGCCGCACAGCGTGGTGGTGATGCCCGCGACCATGGCGTTGATGCCCAGGCCGGAGGCGCAGGCGAGCGGGCGGTTGGAGAAGACGCCCATGCAGATGGTCATGATGCCCGCGCCGACGCAGGTCGCGCAGGCGAGCGCCTCGGAGTCGATGCCCGCGGCGGAGAGCACGGCGGGGTTCACCGCGATGATGTAGGCCATCGCGAGGAACGTGGTCACGCCGGCACGGACCTCCGTGGCGAGCGTCGAGCCGCGTTCAGTGATGTGGAAGATTCTGTCCATGTTCCCTCTTTCCCTTGGAAGAACGTGATCGGACAGTTTAGGGGTTTATCACTACGCGCGAGGTATAGGGGCATTTGTCACGTACTTGTGCCAGTTGCGCAACGAAACCAGTCACGTTTCGCGCCCCCAGCGCTCTCTGCCGCGCCCTCGGCCGCCCCCCCCGGCCGCACCCGGCCGTCCCCGACCGCCCCCGGAGTTCGGAAGCCTTCCAAAGTTCGGAAGCCTTCCAAAGATCAGTTGAATTTCGTATATCCGCAGGTAACAGCGCCGCGCTTCTTTGCAAAGACGGCTCCGTAAAGTTTGGAAGGCTTCCAAACTCGAAAAGGGGGAAGCCTGGGCGGGGGCGCGTATACTCACTCGGGTCGTTTACTCGCGGTGCGCCCGCGGCCCGCCCGCGGCTCGCCCGCGGGCCGCTCGCGCCCAGCTCTCCCTGGAGGTTTCGTCGATGAAGAAGGGCCTGCTCGCACTCGCGGCCGGGGCGTTCGCCCTGGGTTTTGCCGAGTTCGTCGTCATGGGCATCATCACGAACGTCGCCGCCGGCGTCGGCGTCACGGTCCCGGAAGCGGGCGGGTTCATCTCCGCCTACGCCATCGGCGTCTGCTTCGGCACCCTCATCCTCGTGTTCGGCCACAACGTCGCCCCGAAGAAGCTCCTCTTGCTGTTCATGGCCCTGTGCTGCGCGGGCAACGCGCTCGCCGCCGTCTCGCCCGACGCGACGACGCTCACGGTCGCGCGCTTTATCTCGGGCATGCCGCACGGCGCCTTCTTCGGCACGGCCACCATCGTGGCCAAGGCGCTCGCCGAGAAGGGCCAGGAGAGCCGCGCCGTCGCCGTCATGGTGCTGGGTCAGACCCTTGCGAACACCCTCGGCGTCCCCTTCGGCACGCTGCTCGCCGGCCTCGTGAGCTGGCGCGCGGCCTTCGCCTTCGTCGCCGCGTGGGCGCTCCTCTCGCTCGCGCTCATCGCGCGGCTCGTTCCCCAGGTCGGCGCCGTGGCCAGCAAGGGATTCGCCGACCAGTTCAGGTTCCTCGGGCGCCCCGGCCCCTGGGTCGTGCTCGGCGCCGTGTTTCTCGGCAACTCGGGGATCTTCTGCTGGTGGAGCTACGTCTCGCCCTGGCTCGAGACGATCGGCGGGTGGCCCGAGGCGGTGCTGCCGGCGCTGCTGGTCCTGGCGGGCGCGGGCATGGTCGTGGGATCGCAGGCCGGCGGGCAGGTCGGCGACCGCCTGACGCCCGGCTGGGCCGCGGCGATCGGCCAGGGCGTGAGCTGCGTCTCTATGCTGCTCATCTTCGCGTTCTCCGGCTCGCGCGCCGGCTCGGCCGCGCTCATGTTCCTCTGCTGCGTCGGGCTCTTCTTCCCGTCGAGCCCGCAGCAGCTCGCCATGGTCGAGGTGGGCCGCGGCGGCGGCGAGATGATCGGCTCGGCCTGCGTTCAGGTGGCGTTCAACGGCGGCAACGCGGTCGGCGCCAGCATCGGTCAGGCGGTCCTGGACGCCGGGCTCGCCTACAACTGGCCCGCGCTCGTGGGCGCGCCGATCGCCGCGGCGGCCGTGGCGCTGCTGTGCGTCTACGCGCTGCGCTTCGAGCGGGAGTATCACCAGGTAGGCGCTTAGCAAGAAGGGCGCGCGCGAGCGGCGGGCGCGCGGCGGCAACGCTTGGCGAGAAGGACGCGCCGCCCCGAGGCCCTTCTTGCCCGCGGCGGTGCCCCTACCTGCGACAGGAGCGCGGAGCCCTTCTTGCCCGCGTCCGCCGCCCGCGCCAGCGCGAAGCCCCTCTCCCCTACGCGCGGAAGAACGCCAGCGCGATGGCGCCGGGCCCCACGTGCGTGCCGATCGTGGCCCCGACCGTGTGCACCGGAAGCTTGCCGTCGGGGAACCCCGGGGCCCAAATGGCCTGCGAGTCGTCGATGTACTTGCGCAGCAGCGTGTCCGTAAGGCCCGCGTAAGCGAGCGCGACCGGCATGCCGAAATCGATGCCGCCGGCCTTCTCCACCTGCTCGCTCAACAGGTTCCGGCCGTTTTTCGAGCCGCGCGCCTTGCCGAGGATCTTGACCGCCCCGTCGTCGATGGAGATGACCGGCTTGATGGAGAGAAGCGCGCCCACGCCGGCCGCCGCCGCGCCGATCCGACCGCCGCGCCGCAGGTACTCGAGGGTGTCGAGAAGCGCCACGACGCTGACCTTCTCGCGCACGGCGACGAGCTCGTCGGCGATCTCGATGGCCGAGCGCCCCTCGGAGGCGAGCCGCAGCGCGTATTCGACGAGCACGCGCTCGCCGACGCACACGTTCAGGCTGTCGACCACGCGGACGACGACCTTTGCCCCGGCGGCGGCCGTCAGCGCCGACTGGTTCGTGCCGGACAGCTTCGACGAGAGCGTGATGCACACCACCTCGTCGCCCGCGGCGTAGGCCTCCTCGAACGCCTGGCTGAAGGCGTACGGGTTGACCTGGCCGGTCTTCGGGAGCTCCTCTTTCTCCACGAGCAGCTCGTAGAAACGCCGGTGCGAGAGGTCGACGCCGTCGGAGTAGACGTCCTCGCCGAACGAGACGGACAGGGGCAGGACGACGAGGCCCGGGTACTCGCCGGGCAGGATGTCGGAGGCGGAGTCGGTGACGATGCGTACAGACATGGGTATCCCTTCTGCTAGGTGCATAGCGGTCGTGCGAATAGGTTTTTGCTGGTAGATGGGCCGGCCGTCGGCCTGTGGCGGTAGACGGGCCGGCCGTCGGTCGCGCCGGAGGCTAGATAGCCTTGAGCTGCTCAAGCACCGACGAGAGCGAGGCGTACATCGCCTCGCGCCTCGACGGGGAGAGGCCGCTGCCCGCCGTCGAAACGACGTTGCGGATAATGTCGTCGACCTCGACCATCACGGCCTGGCCTTTCTCGGTGAGGCGGATCGGGGCGCGGTAACGGCCCGTCGAGCCGGCCTCGTCCTCCCCCACCTCGACGAACCCCTCGCTGGAAAGGCGCGCGACCACGCGGGAAACCGCCGCGCGATCAATGCCGGCCAGGCGCGTGAGTTCGGCGGAGGTCAGTCCCTCGGGATGCTTCTGAAGGTTGTAGATGCACATAAGGTCGCCGCCGCGAAGCCCAAAACGGCCGAGCTCGGCGGTCTTGATGCGCTGGATCTCCTTCTCGATGGCGGTAATGAGGCCCACGAAGTCCTCGAAGCGCTCCTCGAACACGGCTCCCCCTTTAATCACGGCAAAGCGCAGGCGTAAAGCCTACGCAGCTTGTTGACGCATCAACAGTAAGGGTTGGGTTATTGAGCCGTCAACAAATTCTCGACCTATACACAACTTCACCGGGTCCTTAGCTCCATCCGTGCACAGAAAATCGAGGTTCTGCGTGCTTTGTTGTAGTTTTGATTACTTGGGCCACTTTACTGACCTGCGGTTTTGCGTATCCACAGGCCCATGCGCGACCGTCTGGCGCCCGAGCTACTCGCTAAACCCCTCGATTTTCCACGCAGAATCTCGTTTTTTTGATCACAGGAGCCTGATTGTGAGGTCATTGGCGCCGGAACGCCGCCCTTAACGTGCATGCCCGGCATAAAAAGAGCGGCGGGGCCGCGCAAGCAGCCCCGCCGCACCACAGAACGCAAAGAAGCCGTCGGCTACGCCTCGGCGACCGGCTGCGCGAGCACGGTGCCCTCGGGGAACGCGCGACGGAACAGGAAACGGGCGATCGGGCCCGCGACCAGCAGGTTCCACGGCAGGGCCATGATGAAGTTCCAGGGGATGTTGACCAGCCAGGTCATCGGCACGACGGCGAGCGAGCCCGTGTGGAAGGCGGCCTCGAAGGCGCCGTAGAGGCTCATGATAAAGACCATCGGGAAGACCATGCAGGTAGAGACGGCGAGCGTCATCGCGCGCGGGCTCGACTTGCCCGGCGTCACGAGGTGCTTGAAGGCGAAGCCCTTGGCCAGCGGGCTCGCGACGAACCAGTCGCACAGCATGGCGAAGATGTATGCGGGCGGGAAGCCGATCCACGCGTCGGCGATGACCTCTGCGGTCACGGCGCCGTGCTGACGCGCCACGTTGTAGATGCTCATCCAAAGCACCATCAGGAAGCACATGATGAAGGTGAACAGAAGGCTCTCACGCTTGTTCTTGGGCATAAAGAAAAACACTCCTTAAAGGTAGAAGTCCTGTCTCGACGGGGCGTTCGCCGCCCAAAGGCGAGCGTCCCGGAGACAGCGCTGCGCAGGTCATACTACGCGATAAGGGCCGCCCTTCGTAAGCGAAAAGTTTGTGAAGATATGCCCCGAGCTGGGGCGCGTTTGAGCTATAGTTTCGAGCCGTTCGCGCGCTGCCGCCCAGTCCCAATCGTCTGAACAATCTGACGGGATTCTTACAGACGTTATGGGGCGAAATCCGGGCCGTAACGGCTGTGAGAATCCCGTCAGATTATTTGGCTAGCTGAACGAGTGGGGCCGGCCAGCCGGCGGCGGGCAAAAGGAGCCGGCCAGCCGGCACTGCGCGTGTGGCACCGGCCAGCCGGCACCGCCCGCACGTAACCGACCAGCCGGCACCGCGCGGATGGCAAGAGGCGCGTAACAACTTGGGGCCAATGCCCGCGCCGTGGCGGCCCCCGTCCCGCGACGTGGCAGAATCGAGCGCGCACTTTGCCTTCGACCGCCAAGGAGCGAACCATGCAGGAACTCAGCCGGCGCACTTCTTGCTTCACGGACTCCGTGATACGCAGGATGACGCGCATTTGCATGCAGCACGACGCCATCAACCTCTCGCAGGGCTTCCCCGACTTCGACCCGCCCGCCGCCATCACCGACCGGCTCGCCGAGGTCGCCCACACCGGTCCTCACCAGTACGCCATTACCTGGGGCGCGCCCAACTTCCGCGCGGCGCTCGCCGCCAAGCAGTCGCCGCGCATGGGCCTCGACATCGACCCCGAGGCGCAGATCGTGGTCACCTGCGGCTCCACCGAGGCCATGATGTGCTCGGTCATGACCGTCGCGAACCCCGGCGACCGGATCGTGGTCTTCTCGCCGTTCTACGAGAACTACGGCGCCGACGCCATCCTCTGCGGCGCCGAGCCCACCTACGTCGAGCTGCATGCGCCCGAGTTCACCTTCGACGAGGCCGAGCTCGAGGCCGCCTGCGC
>CAVJHQ010000058.1:6614-15048 GCA_963649365.1 Alloprevotella sp. | reverse complement strand
TGCACAACTGCGGCCTGAACTACAACGAGAACGGCACCGCGTGGGTCGTTCAGAAGGTAAGGTTCGAGAACGGGATAAGGGACAACACGAGGCTGTCTTTCACCCTCATGGCGAGCTTCCCGACGTTCGACAGGGCACGCGCCTACTTCGACCAGTTCTGCAGCGGCCTTCAGGACGACGAGGGCATCTGCGAGAACCAGAACCGAGGCCACGCGGACTTCTACCGCATCGTCGAGGCCCACGAGGGGTGAACGCAAATGATGACCTGGAAATACGACGAGCAGGGCGTCCTCCGCTCCCCTAACGGCGACTGGCTCGAATACGGCGCGTTCGGCGCCGACACCTACGGCCTGCACACACAGCTGGACAGCAGCGACTCGCTCGTTTTCCGCCTTCTCGTGGAACCCGGCGAGCCTGCCCCGGTGGGAAAGGCGAACATAATCCTCAACAAGCTCAAGGGCGGCTGGCGCCCCGTCAACTGGACCGAGGTCCACAAGCCTTAAGCTGAGAACCTGCCACAACCGCATAGCAAACAAGAAAAGCCCCGAGGTCATCACGGCCCCGGGGCTTTTTTGCGTTGTATCGGCGTTAAGCTGACGGCCTACTCGGCAGGCTCCTTCAGCTTCTGCGGCTCGACCGTCTCGACCACGACGTCGACGGCCTCGACGGACTCCGGTATCGCCGCCGCGTACTTCTCCTGCAGGGCCTTGACGTCAGGCCCCTTCTCGGACTCGGCGTGCTTCACCACCGTCTCCGACTCGTCCTTGTAGCCGAAGTTGTTCTTCGCGTAGAAGATGCCCGTGACGGGGGACATGAACCCGTTCTGCAGGAACGTCGTCTCCCATGACACCTCGAACAGGCCGAAGGACTTCTGCAAGGCAGCCGCCGAGCTTGACGTGAGCAGCGAGTCCAGGCGCGTGCGCCTGCCCTTCTGCCACCGGATAATCTCGTCCCTCGTGCAGCCGATGTACTGGCACCACGCGCCGACGCCGGGGCGCACGTTGTAACGCTTGCACATCTCCACGAAGTCCATCATGCGCTGCGTGATGGCGTCGGCGTCCGACAGGTCCACCGCCGGGGAGTTGTAGATTTCCATCCACATGTCCAGCGAGACGTCGTTGGTGACGGAGTCCGCCTCACGGGCGTGTTTGCTCGCCGCGCGAATCCTCGCGGCGTCGCCGCTTCCCTTGCCGCCCATCAGTAACCCCCTTTGAACATCGGCCTTCCGTCCCCCTCGTGCGGGAACATCTGCCGCATGACGTCCTTGCCCAGCTCCGTGACCATGTAACCGTCGTCGTCCTTGGAGAACACGCCCTTCTCGACGAGCCCGTCGCAGATGGCCGTCAGCCCCTCGTCGCCGAGCTTCCGCATGTACAACGTGATGTGGTGGTAGCCCTTGTCGAAAAGCCTGGCGCCGTCGAAGTGCTCCTCGGTGCCGTGCCTCTGCCCGGCGAGCTTGAGCGCGAACACCTCGCCCACCGTCAGCGTGAAGTCCACGCTACTCACCGAGCTTCTCGGCGGCCACCAGCAGCTCGCCCGCGCTCTTAATCAGCAGCGCCTTCGCAAGCCCGCCGTCGCACGCCTTAGCAGGCTCGGCGCAGTGCTTCCCGTCCTCGACGCCGAGGGCGTGGGCGCGGCGCACGAGGTCGTTCACGACGCAGAGCATCGCCGTGTCGTTGAAGCCACGGTTGACCTCCCTCTCAGTGAGATATCGGTGCGCCCTCTCCTGCGGGCGGCAGTCGGTCATGTAGCTGAACACCTTGTCGGCGTCCTCCAACACCGCTTCCAGCGTGTCTTTCTCTTCCATCACTCTTCTCCTTCCAATATGCCGAGGCAGTCGAAGCCGCACACCGGCATAATCTCTTTCTCCATTCGGCCCGCGTCAGGGTCAAGCTCGTCCAGGAACACGCCCTTGATGCAGCTGTGGCCCACCTCCCGCTCCTCCTTGGCCCGGCGCTCGAACACCTCCGGGAAATCCACGCGGATACGGTTCCAGTAGCCCTTGCCGCCCTTGACGCAGCCGACGCAGTTGTTGTTGCTGTAGCCCAGGTCGTACATCCTCGGGCGCTTGAGGCCCAGGGAGTCCGCTATCGCGTGGCAGTTCGCCTTGGTAAGCCCGCGCTCTATCAGCGGGAACTCGCTCCCCCACTCGGAGGCGGCGGCCGAACGCTCCGCGCGCCTCCTCTCGTCCACGTCGTAGCCCCAGATGTAGGTCAGGCCGTTGTGGCAGTTGCGGCGCTCCCACTCCTGTCTCACGCGCTTCTTCAGCTCCATCGTGCAGGCGGCGCCGCCGGGGCCGTTAACGTACCTCCGGCGGCGTATCACGTTGTCGACCGACTGGCCGAACGTCATGTCGCCGATAATCTCGATGGGCCTCCCGAGCAGCTCCTCGCAGTCCGCGAGGTACCTCAGCGTGTCCGGGTGTTGGTTAGCCACGTTGATATAGACGACCCTGTCCGGTTTCGCCAGATACGAGGCCACGAATGAGCTGACCCCCCCCCGAGAACCATGCGACGCGCAGGGGCGACGGTCCCCGCTTTTTTACAACATCACTCATCCCCGGCCCCCCGCATCTCGTTGACCTTATCGGCGCACTCCACGGCCTGCGCGTCGCTCTCCTCCCGCAGACGCGCGCACTCCTCCGGCTCAGGGTCGCCGTCCGGGTCGAGGAGCGTGCAGAGGTCGGCCATGAGGTCGTAGCACAAATACTCGTCTCCCCGTTCGCCGTCCCCGTACATGCAGCGGCGCATGATATCGACGAAGCTCCAACGCGACAAATCCGACAACTTGACGCTGCGTATGCGCTCGGCAACCGTGTGCCGCATCAGCTCAATGTCCAGGCGCACGCCGCAGTACGGGCAATAGTATTCATAGGGCCGTCGCCCGGATGCCATCACCGGGCTTCTGTAGTGGCCTTCTTTCATTTTCCACCAAGTGACCAGGCCTTTTGGACTCACGAACCGGACAATTTCCACGCCGTTCCTCGCGCTTTCGCTGCATGTGTGCGCGAACGGCACCCTAAGCTCCCTCATGCTTCCTCCCCTAGCTTCTTCCCGCACCACGGGCAGAACTTGATTTCCCTGACGGTGAAACTCGTCTCGGTCATGCCAAACTCGTCGCCCAGGTAGGCCTCAAGGTTCCATTTGTCGCTTTCAGGCACACGGATGACGGCGACACTGAAACCAGCGTACGACGTCGGCACCTCCTTGCACTCGTGCTCATTAACCCTCATACCAGTCCCATTCGTCATAACATCACCTTGTTCTCGTCGCCCTGCGCCCGGAACACCGCTGACTGGACACCGTAGTTCCTCGTGTTCCAGAGCGTGATGGCGGTCTCCTCGTCTCCGTTCTCCGGGCCGACGGCGCCGCACATGCGGCACACGATGATGACGCTGCCCTCCTCGTAGCCCCTCTCCCGCCTCACGACGTCGCAGCCGCAGAACGGGCACGGCTTAGCAACGGTTGCCTTATTGACCAGCATCGCAGACCCTCCGTTCGGTCTTTGCCCCGCAGCCCCGGCAAAACTTAGGCGTGCCGTCACAGTCGACCTCGCCGCACTCTTCCATTACCGCCTGCGCGAAGGCCCAGAAGACCTCAAGGGCCGTGACGGCCAGGCCGCACAGCCACTTGTCGAGGTCCACCGAGGCGACGCACAGGAACAGCCCGCACAGGAACGTGTTCCCAAGCACCAGCACCAGCACGTAGAGCGCGTGCCACACGACCTCGCGCGCCGTCACAGCGCCTCCCTCCACCTGTCGCAGGCCTCATGCGCCTCGCCGTTCATGTGGACGAGGGACCAGTTCAGCGCCCACCACGCGGCTGTCTCCGGCGCGTCGTCGCCCTTCGGCGTCGAGTCTTTGCCGAGGTAGTTCTCAAGGTCTTTCTCGAAGTCAAGCTCACAGACCCCGCCGGGGCCGCACTCGAACCAGCTCTCGCACGTTTCGCATTCGTGTTCCCGCATGGGTTACCCCTCCTTCCATCTCGGGCATGCCTCGCAGGTCTCGTCCTTAAGGTGCTCAAGCACCCAGTCCTGCGCCCACCAGGCACCGGCCCTTATCTTCGCCACCGCGCTGACCTTGGGCGTTCTGGCGCACAGGCCGCACAGCTCATCGTCGAACTCGAGGCAGCAGATGCCCAGTGCCCCGCACCCGCTCCAATTGGTGCAGGTCCCGCACTCTCGCTTCGCGGCTTCGTTCCACGGCGCGTCGGGGTCGCCCTCTCGAACGCCGTCGGGCAGGTTGTAATCACTCATCGTCTCTCCTCCCTCACGACCGCGCCGCAGCGCGGGCACCTCTCGTAGCAGCCGTCGACCTCGTCGCACTCGTTGCCGCAGTGTGAGCACCGCCAGCACCTTATCTCGCCCCAGTCGCTGTCCGTGGCGGCGGTTAGCTCCATACAGCACTCCGGGCGGTCAATGAGGTCGGCCAAATCGTCCAGAACCTCGGCGACGGTCTTGTCCCGGCAGTCCATGGCTGCCATCACGCCGAAGCCTATGGACTTGGCGTTGTCCACAGCCATAGCGCCGGGGAGGTAATGTGCTCGGACTCCTGCGGCCTTACGCAGACGCTTAGCCACCTCGACGCTCGACAACCCGGTCATCGCTCGCCTACCGGCACCTGGACGACGATGCCCTCGCCGCCGTTGTCCGCCAGCCGGTCCAGGTAGTCGGCGGCTTCCTCGATGGTCGTGAAGGCCGCCAGCGGGAACTCGTCGGCGTCGGCCTCGATTTCCTCGGCGGTCCTACCGTCGACCACGAACACGTCCCCGATGGCGCAAGGCGCGTCCTTGCCGGTCCAAGCGGCCAGCGCCCTCTGGGCGCAGTCGACGGCCTTGCGGATGTTGCTCTCGGGGTCGCCTTTCAGGTTCCAGCGCCAGATGTACTTGAAGGCCGAGCAGAGCCAGTAGGCCACCGCGCTCTCCTTCATCACGTCGTCACCGTCCCACCCGGCGCACATGGACGCCAGGGCGCGGGAGCAGGTCACCTCGCCGTCGCCCAAGTAGTGGTCCGGCTCATTCGTCAGCGTCACTATTAACACCTTTTTCTCCTCACGTCGAACTTCTCTCTCAACCTGGGCCAGTCCTCGGTCGAGGTCAGGTAGGCCACCTGCCACTCGCCATTGACCTTGCCCTTGTTCTTGATGGCCTGCGACACGGTGTTCATGGGGACCTCAAGCGCCGCCGAAGCGTCCGTCAGCGTCGGAAACCAGCAAAGGTGCCCTCGCCCCATGACTACCACGGGCCTGCCGTTCGCCCTCGCCCTGAATACCTCGCTGCCGTGCCAGTCCAGCTCGCGCCGATAGATGTAGCGCCCCTGTGTCATGGCTAGGCTGTTCGCGGACTCGCGGATGGTGTGCTGGCTCACCTCGGCCCACTCTGCGGCCTCCCTCACGGAGGCGAAGCGCCTCACGACGCTGCCGTCGCGCTTGTCAATCGCGAGAATCGGTATCTTTCGGCTGTCCACTCGTCGCCTCCCTAGTCATCAGGGCCGACGGGAACACCTCAAGGGCGTCTGAGAGACGCATGAGGTGGTCGGCCTTCATGCTCCCGTTGCCGTGCCGCAGCCACCCGTAGAGCGTGGTCTCGGGCACCCCCGTCAGCACGGCCAGGCGGGCCATCTTGACGTCGCGGACGCCCACCCAGTAACGGAACGCCTCTTTGTCGAACCGGTACACGTACCCCGGCGACAACTGGGGCCACCCGGCCCCGCAATCATCTTCCGTCAAGCCTCTTCACCGCCTCGTACGCCAGTTTCTTGCACTTGTCGGGCGACAGGCCGTGGCGCGTCGCCACGTCCCGCCACTCCATGCCGAGCAGCCAGTGCTCGGTCACCATGTCGGCCACGAGAGGGCCGTCGCCGCGCTCAATGTCGGCGACAAGCCCCCAGGCCCTGTCCATCGCGTCCTCGCAGCGCCTGCACTCGCTAATGTCGACTGACCTTGCCAGCGCCCATGAGCGGCGCCAGGACGCCTTCTCGGCCTCAAGCCTCTCGGCGCTGTCGTGCGCCTCCCGGAACAACGCCAGGGAGGGGCTCATGTCGCCCTTCCTCAGCATCTCCGCGTGCCCGCGTACCAGTAGACCAGCACGGCCAGCACGTAGCAGGTGACAAGCAGCCACGTCGGGCTGTACGCCGCGCAGGCCGCGTTGAAGACCAACACGGCCAGGAAGTAGAGCGGCAGCGCCACCACCGACCAGGCGACGACCAGGATGACGGCGGCTAGCAGGACCACAAGCGCGGCGTACGCGAGGTCGCTGGCCTTATTGCTCGCACCACTCCTCAAGGATATCCACCGCCTTGGAGCCGTAGGTCTTCTTGAGCAGGCACATCATCAGGCCCTTCTCGCGGTCGTACTCGTCGTTGCCGGAGCACTTGGCGACCACCTTGTCGCCGGAGGGCCAGAAGGCGATTGTCGCCGGGCCGTTGAAGATGACCTTCTCGGGCGGCGTGCCCAACATGCGCTCCATCGCGATGCCGAAGCCACGGAACAGCTCCCTGCTGAACTCCTCGGCGGCTTTCTCGAAGTCCCCGGAGGCACTGACCTCCTCGGTCTCGAAGCCCTTGTCGTCGTAGCTGTCGCCGCCGCAGTCGCAGCCGGAGCAGAGGACGGCGTCGGTGCCGTACTCCTCGCACAGCTTGCGCTTCTCCTTGTCACAGGGAGGCTCGTCGCCCGGGGCGTCCCGCTCGTCGTCGACGTGGGTGAACAGCTCGCTGTCGCAGACGAGCGTGACCGAAGGCTTCTGCTCGGTTTTCCAGATGCTGTGTCCCATGCCTACTCCAATCCGGAGCTGCCGAAGCCGCTCTCCCCTCGCTCGGACTCGCCGAGGCTGTAATCACGTACCCACTCCGGCGCCACGTACTCCACCACGACCATCTGGCAGACGCGGTCGCCCTCGTGGATTGTCACGGTGTGGTGGCCGAGGTTGATTAGCGGCGCCCTCACCGGGCCTCGGTAGCCCGAGTCGATGACGCCGACGGAGTTCGCCAGGGTGAGTCCCTGGCTACCCAGCCCGGAGCGGGCCAGCAGCAGGCCGACGCAGCCCTCTGGGATGGCGCATCTGAATCTCAGGTCGACGTTCAGAATCTCGCCGGGCTCGATGCGGATGCTCTCAAGCCCGCTGAGGTTCGCGCGCAGGTCGCTCCCGGCGTCGCCGTCGTGGGCGACTAGCGGCTCGGTCCCGGTGAACGGGATTCTCGCTCTCTTCAAGGCGCTCCTCCTTAGTTCGATGTTTTATACACGTTATTGGTTTCAGGGCGCTTCTCGGCGCCCCGTCGCGCCTAGCCGCTCAACAGGGCGGATTCTTTCTGGGGTGCCTGAGAGGCCTCCAGAGGCGCGATTTGAGCGCGTCCGCGTACTTGGTCGCGGAGCGGGTGAACAGGTACTCCCAGTGGCCCCCACGGGCCACAGAGACGTCGTATCCGCCCGGGTTGTCGCCCGGGTTGCGGCCCCACTGCCACTTGCCGTCGACCCACCGGAAATGGAGCCGCCTCTGGTGGGCTCGCTCGTGGCACTCCCGGCAGAGGGAGAGCATGGGGCCGTCGCCGCCCCCCGCCGAGCGGAAGACGACGTGGTGCCTGTCCGTGGCGGGGGCGCGGAGGCAGACGACGCAGAGGCCCTGCGCGTTGCTCACCGACACCCCCCGCATGTTCTGCTTCTCGTACTCGTTCACGCCAGCCTCCTGTCCGGCCCGGAGAAGTCGCGCGTCTCGCAGGTCTCGGCCAGGCGGGAGGCGATGGCGACGGCGGTCTCGCGGTCGCCGTTCTTCCCCAGGCGCTCGATTAGCTCCGACCGCTTGTACTGCGTGGTGACGACGATGGGCCGCATCTGCTCGTACCGCTCGTTGATGAACTCGAAGAGCTTCATGAGCGTCCAGTCGGTCGGCGACTCCTTGCCAAGGTCGTCCAGGACCAGGAAGCGCGTGGTGGCGTAGAGGTCCATCGTGGCCTTCGAGTCCTTCGAGGTCCCGTAGGTGCCGCGCACGGCGTCGAGGACCTTGGACGCCGACGTGAACCTGGCCGACATGCCCGCGTCGACCGCGTACCGGCAGGCGGTGGCGGCGACGAGGGACTTGCGCGTCCCCACGCCGCCGACGATGTATGAGCCGCTCCCAGACTTGAAGGCGTCGAAGACGGCCCTGGCCTCCCGGCGGACCACCGGGTAGACGTCCTCGCAGTTCTTTCGGTTCTGCAGGAACAGAGGCGGGATACCGGCGCCCTCGTAGCGCCTCATGAGCCGCTCGCGCTCCTGCCGGGCCTCCTCCTCGCGCCTTGCCTCCTCGGCCTCAAGGAGGGCCTTGGCCTCGCCCTCGCAGCCGCACAGCTCGTAGCCGCAGGCGACGACCCGGCCCATGAGCTCGGCCGTCCGGGGCTTTCGCGCCTTGCCGCAGTAGGGGCAGGGCTTAGACGTCATAGGCACTGTAGTCGACGCCTCCCCTCG
>CAVJHQ010000058.1:0-5904 GCA_963649365.1 Alloprevotella sp. | reverse complement strand
GTCGTAGACGGGCATCGCGGCCTGCTGGGGAGCGGCCTGCGGGGCGGGCTGATAGGCCTGCTGGGGCGCCTGCTGGGGCGCGTAGGCCTGCTGCGGGGCGGCCTGGGGCTGATAGCCCTGCGGGGCCTGCTGCGGGGCGTACGCCTGCTGGGGGGCGTACGCCTGCGGGGCCTGCTGGGGCGCGTCGTCGCGGCGGCTCATGAACTCGATGCCGTCGACGACGATTTTGACCGCGGAGCGGGCCTTGCCGCTCTCCTTGTCCTGCCAACGCTCCTGGCTGAGCTTGCCGGTGACGGTGACCTTGGTGCCCTTGGTGAGGTACTGCTGCAGCTTCTGGGCGCGTTCGCCGAGGAGGGTGCAGTCGAAGTAGTTGGGGTAGTCCTCCCAGCTGCCGTTGGGCTGCTTGCGGCGGTCGTTCACGGCCACGGAGAGGGTGCCGATGGGGTAGCCGCTCGGGGTGGCGCGCAGCTCAATGTCGCGCGTGAGGTTGCCCGCGATGGTGACGGTGTTAATCATAGTTAAACTCCTTATACAAGTTAACTGCCGATGTTGCCGCTGTGCCAGACGCGGTTAATCTGCTCGTTGAGCATCCGCAGGCGCAGCTTGTGGACGTTGATGGCCTCCTGCGAGGCCTTGTAGAGAGCCTCGGAGCAGTCCCTGGCCCTCTTGAGGTCGGCTATCTCCGGGTCGCCCCGGCAAATGTCGCCGGTGATTGAGACGGGGGTGCCGCGCTGGCGCTCATGGAGTATCGCGACGCGCAGCGCCTGGCGGTACTGGGCCTCGTTCTCGGCCAGCTGGCAACCCGCCCGCCGGGAGGCGTCTAGCTCCTCGGCGAGCAGGTCGTAAATCTCGTCCGCCTTGGCGAAGAGGTCCTGCATCACTCGACCACCCAGTCGGGGCGGTCGCAGCAGGGCTGCTGGGCCAGGTTGACAACGAAGCCGTTGTACATGTCCTGGTCCTTGAAGGCGTAGCGCGTGCCGCACGAGCGGCAGTGGGCGCAGAACTCGCCGGTCTTGGGCGCGTCCTTCTTGACGGCCTGGTGCTCGCTGTTGTCCATCGAGTCCGGGTCGTTCTCGCCGTCAATGTCGAAAAGGCCGCAGAGCGCGTACTTCCTGGCGTAGGACGACGCCATGCCGGTGACCTGCGACTGGTCGCAGCCCTTCTTGTCCAGGGCCTCGCGCGCATAGGCCGACGCCTCGATGGTCCCCGCGCCGGGGTCCTCGGTCGAGAAGAGGGTCGCGGTGGCCTTCACGTAGAAGCGGTCGCCCACCTGCTCGATGGAGTCCGACACGTAGAAGCCGATGCCGTTCTCGGCGCAGGGCGTCTTGACCGCCTTGACGATATCCTCGTAGGAGCGGTAGTTGAACTTGGCGAAGCTGTTGTACTTCGCCTTTGGCGCGGCGATGGAACGCTGGGCTCGCGCCAGGGCCGCGTAGATGTTGACCTTCTCCTCGGCCATGTCGGCCTCCTATCTCGTGTGAATCATTCCGGTGAGGCCGATGGACTTGAGGTGCAGGGCTATGGCGTGCGCCTGCCTGCTCGTGCACCGCGTCTCGATGACGTAGTCGTATACGGCCTCCTCGGCCTCGTTGAGGGCCTCCACGACCTCTGCGGGCGTGGCGACAGGCTCAGGCTCGGGCACCGTCTCGGGAGCAGGCTCAGGCTCAACGGAGCGGTCCATGGCCTCCTTGAGGGCGGCGATTCGCTCGGCCTGGGTCTTGGTGGTCTGGGCGGCGGCGATTGCCAGCCCGAGGTCCATCGTGTTGAAAAGCTCGCGCTCGGCCACGTCGTAGTACTCGGTCCCGCCGAAGGCGCTCTTGAGGCCCTCCCAGTCGGAGGCCAGCTTCTCGGCCTTCTCCTCAAGCTCGGCGAAGGCCTTGTTGATTGCGCAGCCCTTGTTGAGCCACTTGGGGTCGTGAAAACGCTCGTAGGGGACAACCGGGGCCAGAAGCCCGGCGAACTCCTCGTAGTGCTCCTTGAGCACGGCCAGCTTCGCGGCCTTGCGGCTCTCCTCGGCCTCGTCGAGCTGCGCCTTGATGCCGTCGGCCACGTCGGTGGCTATCTTGGCGACCTCGCGGGCGCGCTTGTCGAAGTCCTCGTAGGGGCGCATGTACTCGCGCTTGACGGCCTTGCGGCGCTCCTCAATTTGCTTGGCGATGCCGTTGAGGTAGGTGCGGTGGCGCTTGGCGTCGCGTATCGCCGACTGGTCGGTGAGGTCGTACTCGGCCCCTTCGTAGTCGGCGACCAGTGCCCTGACGCGGGCCTCAAGGTCGTCGAAGTTCGCCGTGATTACCGACGGCGTGTAGGTGACCGAAAGCTCCTCGGAGCCCTCGATGACCTCGGCGTCGGCCTCGATTACGTTGCTCAATTCTCCTCCTCTAGATACTCCGGCCCCCCGGCCAGCATGGCCGCGAAGGTGCGGAGAGTCATCGACACGTGCTGCTCGGCGGGGTCGGTCGTGCCCCTGCGCTTCCAGACCACGACGCCGTACGAGGCGTCCTTGTTGGCCCTCTCGGCCTCGGCCTCGCGGTACCAGAGCGGCAGGTGGTGCTCGCCCCGGTACTCCTTGCACTCGACCGCGACGGGCCTGCCGTGGAGCCTCACCCCACGGATATCGCCACGGTCGTAGCGGCCGACCTTGACCTGCCTGTCTATCGAGTCGTCGCCGAGGGCGGCGCTCAGGTAGTCGGCGACGGCCCTCTCGAAGGAGGCCCCGGCCGACCTCGCCGTCTTGTTGCTACGCCCCATTGACGTCCTCCCAGATGGCCTTGAGGTCCAGCTCGTCGTAGGCCGACCTGCGCAGCCTCACCCTCTCCTTGATGGAGGGCCACAACATGCAGGCGTACCGGAGAAGCACCGCGTACATGTTGTGGTCTCGGGCGAACTCGCCGTCCTCGGTGACCTCGGTCTTGATTTTCGCCAGCTCGGTGTACACGGAGTCCCGCGTGAACGGGACGCCGCGCTTGGGCAGCGAGTGGAAGACGCCCACGAGGCGGCTCCACTCCACGGGGTGGTGCTTGGCCCATATGGCCGCGTTCCTCGCGTTCTCCTCGGGCGTGCGCTCCGTGCTGCTAGCCATCGGCGCCCACCCCCATGAGGGCGAGGACGAGGCGCATGAGCCTGCCGACGGGATTCTCGCCGCCGTCGGCCCCAAGCTCGTCTATCATTGTCTCGACCTCCTTTACGGTCGCGGCCCCCTCTTGTCTTGGCGGACAGGGGGCCTTTTTTATGCCTTGAACCCGGGACGCGTCCCGGTCTTGCCATGAGCGCGCCGCGCCGACGGCCCGTTGACACAGGAGGCGTTTGCGTCAACAGGTCGCCGATGTGGCGCGCTCACGTTTTACCGATGCCCTCCGCGAGGAGGCCCGCACACGGACTTGGGCGGCGATGCCCGCGCCGCCCGGCCAGCCGTTACGCGTTTGGCCGCTGTTTGACAGTGAGTGTGTTTGAGAAAGGAAGCGCCCGCATGACTGGGCGCGAGCACATGCGGGCCTGCTCGCGGAAGGCATCGGTGATGCCGCTTTTCGGGCAGCGACGTCGCCCATCCGGTTGTCAAGGTGCGTTGAAGCGCAAGGCTTCGCCGAGACCCTTGTCACAGGGCCTTCGGGGTGGTGCTTTGTTTGGTGGTGCTACTAGATAAGGTCCTCAGTCGAGCAATCGAGGACTTTTGCCAGCAGCTTGACCTCGTTCCAAGTCCACTCGTATGTGTCCGTCATTCGGTTCCGCAGGGTTCGCGGGGACACGCCGAGCATGGAAGCGAGGTCTTGTTTCGTGTGCCCATCGCTGGACAACCAGATTGCGATTCGCTCTTTCATCTTCACGTTCAAGCCTCTCACCTCCTGACTTCCCGATTGGGAAATTGCTGACACGAAGAGTATCCGTTATCCCGATTGGGAAGTCAACCTATTTTTTCCGATTTCGGATATTTTCTTCCGGTCATGGTAAAATTAATCAACGAGGCGGGAGGAGATGCCCAATGAAAACTTTTGGTGAAACCCTAGCTCAGGCCATGAAAAACAGCGGTGTGAAGCAGAACGAGCTCAGCGAGAGGAGCGGGGTGTACCAGTCCTACATTTCCCGCCTGCTCAACGGAAAACTGCTTGACCCGACGTTCACTAAGGCGGTCGCTCTTATACATGCGCTCGGCATGACCACGGACGAGTTTGCCGCTCTACAGGAGGAGGACCATGAGTAAGGCGAGGAAGAAGGCGCCAAGCGTCAAGGACTGCGTGATATACGCCCGCTTCTCAAGCGAGAGGCAGAGGGACGAGTCAATCGAGGACCAGGTGAGGGTCTGCAGGATGTTCGCCAAGGGCCAGGGAATGAGGGTCGTGGACGTGTACGCCGACCGCGCGGTGTCGGGCCGCACGGCGGACCGCGAGGCCTTCCAGCGCATGGTGGCCGACTCCGCAGAGGGAAGGTTCGGCACGGTCGTGGTGTACAAGCTCGACCGCTTCGCGCGAGACAGGTTCGACGCGGCGCTCTACCGCCACATGCTGCGCGACAACGGGGTGTCGCTGGTCTCGGCCATGGAGCAGATACCAGACACGCCGGAGGGGACCATCCTTGAGGCCGTCATCGAGGGCTTCAACGAGTACTACTCGCGCAACCTATCGCAGAACGTCATGCGCGGCATGACGGGCAACGCCGAGAAGTGCAAGGCCAACGGGGTCGCGGTCTACGGGTACGACGTGGACAAGAACGGCTGCTACCAAATTAATGTCCGGGAGGCGAGGTACGTGCGCCGGGCCTTCGAGGCGGCGGCGACGAACTCCATGACGCGCACCGAGACGGTGGCGATGCTCAACGACGCGGGCGAGCGCACCAAGCGAGGCTCGAAGTGGACGCTGAACTCGCTGAGGGACATGCTGAGGAACCCGAAGTACACGGGCGACTACGTGTGGGGAGACGTCACTGTGGAGGGCGGCATGCCCGCCATCGTGAGCCGTTCCCTTTTCGCCGACGCCAACGAGGCCATCAAGAACTACAAGCCGAGGACGGCGTACTACCGCCTCACGGGGAGGCTCTTCCACGAGACGGGCGAGCCTTATCGCGGTGTGTCGGCCACGGGGAGCAACGGGAAGACCTACCACTACTACGCGGCCCGGATAGACGGCCATGAGCTGAGGCTGAGGCGAGAGGACGTCGAGGACTCCGTGATGGACATTGTGCGCAGGACCCTCAGGAGCGAGGGCGTGGCCGAGGCCATCGCCGGGCTGGCCGTCGAGGCGTACCGCAGGCAGGCTGGCAACGGCGAGCGAGAGGGCATCGAGCGCCAGCTGTCGGAGATAGACACGTCCATGGGGCGCATCCTCAAGGCCATAGAGGCCGGGATAATACCGGACGGCACCAAGGAGAGGCTGGACGCCCTCAAGGAGCGCAAGGCGGCTTTGCAGGCGTCCCTGGCGGAGCTTCCGGGCGACGACTGTCCCTCCAAGAACGAGGTCGCCGACAAGGTCCGTGAGCGCCTGGCCGACTTCCGGCCGGACCAGACCTTAAGCGAACTGGTGGGCAAGGTGGAGGTGTCCAGGTCAGGGGACGGATTCATGCTCACGGCGGAGCTTCCGTGGCTCCCGGCGCTGCCGATTCTCGACAAAAATGGAAATGCCGTCTCCGCAGGTAGTCGCGTCGACGGCAATGTCATGCATGGTAGGCTGGTCCACAGCGGGTGCGAACTGGTGATTCTGAGCGGCAGGTTTTGCCTGCGTGGGCCGTTCGTACGGTGGTCTTTGGTCGTCCTCGGGGAGTGAGAAATCACGGCCGAACCATAGCGCGTGCTAACAACCGAGCCGGAACGCAAAAAAGATTCGCCCCCTCCCGGAGACCCGAGAGGGGGCTTTCTCACCGCTGCCGACGGTTGATTATTTGATGCTCTCGGCGAACGCGACCCATTCGGCGACGAGG
>CAVJHQ010000057.1:0-15096 GCA_963649365.1 Alloprevotella sp. | reverse complement strand
CTACAAGGACGACCCCGAGTTCAACGCCGAGCTCACCGACCTGCTCAACAACTACGCCGGTCGCCCGAGCCTGCTCTACTACGCCGCCAACATGACGGCCGACCTCGGCGGCGCCAAGGTCTACCTCAAGCGCGAGGACCTGAACCACACCGGCGCGCACAAGATCAACAACGTCCTCGGCCAGGCGCTTCTTGCCAAGAAGATGGGCAAGACCCGCCTGATCGCCGAGACGGGCGCCGGCCAGCACGGCGTGGCCACCGCCACCGCGGCGGCGCTTCTGGGCATGGAATGCCGCGTCTACATGGGCACCGAGGACATGGAGCGCCAGGCGCTGAACGTCTACCGCATGCGCCTGCTCGGCTCCGAGGTCGTGGGCGTCTCGGCCGGCACCGGCACGCTCAAGGACGCCGTCTCGGAGACCTTCCGCGAGTGGACCAACCGCATCGACGACACCCACTACTGCCTCGGCTCCGTCATGGGCCCGCACCCCTTCCCGACGATCGTCCGCGACTTCCAGGCCGTGATCAGCCGAGAAGCCCGTGCGCAGATCCTCGAGGCCGAGGGCAAGCTTCCCGACGCCGTGCTCGCCTGCGTGGGCGGCGGCTCCAACGCCATCGGCAGCTTCTACCACTTCATCGGCGACGAGGGCGTGCGCCTGATCGGCTGCGAGGCGGCCGGCCGCGGCGTCGACACCTGGGAGACGGCGGCCACGATGGCCACGGGCAAGCTCGGCATCTTCCACGGCATGAAGAGCTACTTCTGCCAGGACGAGTACGGCCAGATCGCGCCCGTGTACAGCATCTCGGCCGGCCTCGACTACCCGGGCGTCGGTCCCGAGCACGCGATGCTCCGCGACGAGGGCCGCGCCGAGTACGTGCCCGTCACCGACGACGAGGCCGTCGACGCCTTCGAGTACCTGAGCCGCACCGAGGGCGTGATCCCCGCCATCGAGAGCGCCCACGCCGTCGCGCACGCCATCAAGCTCGCGCCGACCATGTCGAGCGACCAGATCATCATCGTCACGCTGTCCGGCCGCGGCGACAAGGACGTCGCCGCCATCGCCCGCTACAGGGGAGAGGACCTCCATGAGTAGAATCGCTTCCGCCTTCACCGCCGCCGACGGCTCGCGCAAGAAGGCCTTCATCCCGTTCATCACCTGCGGAGACCCGACGCTCGACGTGACCGAGGAGGCCGTCGTCGCCATGGCCGAGGCCGGCGCCGACCTGATCGAGCTCGGCATCCCGTTCTCCGACCCCACGGCCGAGGGCCCCGTGATCCAGGAGGCCAACATCCGCGCGCTGGCCAACAACGTGACCACCGACGACGTCTTTGCGCTGGTGGAGCGCCTGCGCGCCCGCGGCGTCGAGGTCCCGATGGTCTTCATGACCTACTCGAACGTGCTCTTCTCCTACGGCCTCGAGCGCTTTGCCGCCGCGGCCGCGAAGGCGGGCATCGACGGCGTCATCCTGCCCGACGTGCCGCACGAGGAGAAGCCCGAGTTCGCCGAGCCCCTGGCCGCGGAGGGCCTCGACCTCGTGAGCCTCATCGCGCCGACCTCCCACGAGCGCATCCGCGAGATCGCGAGCGACGCCGCCGGCTTCGTCTACTGCGTGAGCTCGCTCGGCGTCACCGGCGTGCGCTCCGAGATCACGACGGACATCGCCGCCATGGTCGAGCTCGTGCGCGGCGCCACCGACGTGCCCTGCGCCGTGGGCTTCGGCATCTCGACGCCCGAGCAGGCCGCGAACATGGCCGCCAAGTCCGACGGCGCCATCGTCGGCTCTGCGATCATCAAGATCCTGGCCGAGCACGGCGAGGGCGCGGTGCCCTACGTGGCCGAGTACGTCCGCGCCATGGCCGAGGCCGTGCACGCGGCGTAAGGCGGGGCCGACCTTCTCGCCGCTGGTCCAGCGCAGGTTCGGGCCCGTCGGGCGCTTCGGTGCCCGGCGGGCCCCGTTTTGTTGGGCTCAGGCCCTTGCGTCTCTCGACGCGATCCGCCGGGAATCGGGCGCGTTTGCTCAGTTGGCAACTGTGGAAATACCGACAGCTGCTCTGCTATTCCTGGTTCAATCGGACGTTCTCGAGAGTTCCCGCGCCTGCGACTCGCCTTCCCGCTGGCGCGGGAGCCCCAGAAGCCCCGCACGACGATAGCGCGGGGCCGCATGGTGGGAGAATGTCCGGTAACCGGGTGCCCGCCGAGGGCACGCGCGGCGTTTCCCGATCGCTTGCCGACAAAGGAGGCACACGATGCATGGACCTGGACCTGGCGGTTTCGGAGGGCCCGGCGGCTTCGGAGGGCCTGGCGGACCAGGCGGCCCTGGCGGCTTCGGCGGACCTGGGGGCTTCGGCCGGCCCGGCGGCTTCGGCGGCCCGCGGAGAGGTCCCTGGGGTCCTCCGCCCCCGCCGCCTCCGGGCAGGGGTTGCGGATGCGGCGGCTGCCTGATGCCGTTTGCCCTGGTCATCGTGGTTATTGCGGCGGCCGTCGCAATGCTGTGAGCGTCAAAAGGAGGCCGTTCCCCTTGCCTCTTATCTCTTGAGAGCCGGGCGCGCCCTAGCGGCGTCCCCGGTTTTTTGCCCCGGCCCCGCTGCGCACGGCCGCCGTGGTGAGGAGCATCTCGTCGAAAGCCGCCGCGCAGCCGTCGGACGTGGCCGCGAACGGGACCGCGCAGTCCTCGTCGATGCCGAGACGGCCCGCCTCGGCGGCCACGTCGATGTTGGCGCCCAGGAACATGAACTCCCAGCCACGCTCGCGCGCCGCCTCGATCATGTGCTTGACCTGGGGATACGTGTAGTGTTTGCTGGCGTTTTCCAGGCCGTCCGTCGTTATGCAGAACAGGGTGTGCTCAGGCCGGTACTCCTCCGGGAGAATCTTCTGCACCTGCTTGTGGTAGTGGATGGCGCCGCCCACCGCGTCGAGGAGCGCGGTGCATCCTGACGGCACGTAGTCTTTCCTCGTCAGCGGGGCGATTCTCGCGATGGGGACGCGGTCGTGGACGACCTTTACCCGGCTGTCGAAGAGCACGGTCGAGACCAAGGCCTCGCCCGGGGCCTCTTTGTTCTGCTCGAGCAGGCTGTTGTAGCCGCCGACGGTGTCCGCCGCCAAATCCGTCATGGACCCGCTCTTGTCGAGGATAAAGACGAGCTCGGTCAGGCCTTTCTTCATGATGAGCCTCCTTAGGGCTTGGGGTCGGGGAGCGCGGGTGCGCTCCTTGCGAGTCCTAAGGTAGCCGGCGCCTCGGGCGGGTAGGTAAACCGCCGGGTTACATTCGCGGATAAGGACGGTGAGCATGGGTTTTAAGCCTCGGCCTGCATTGCGGCCGTCCGGCCGTCCGGCCGAGTGCCGTTCCTCGCCCGGCCGCGCCGCGCGGCCCTTCTCGCCGCCGGGGAGGGCGCGGGCGAGAAAGGACGGGCCTGCCCTGCGCCCTAGATCGACCCGAGCAGGGGCTGGTCGAAGGCGAAGAGCATGGCGTTGAGCTCAAGGACGTCGTAGTGCCCGCGCTCGATGAAGTAGCTCACGATCACGTCGAACTTACTCGATGCCGAGAGCGTGAGGCCGGCGTGCGCGAGCAGCTCCTGCGTCTGGGGCATGGTCAGCTCGAGCGCCACCGCGAGCGCCACGGCCGTCTGCTTAGTGGGCCTGTAGCCGTTGTCCCGGCGGATCTTCGCAAAGAGCTGGCGGGAGAGGTTGGCGCGGCGGTAGACCTGCGCGTCCGTGAGCCCGGACGCGTCGATCAGGGCAAGAAGCGCTTGGGAGAACGAGGCGTCCAAGCCGGCAAGAAGCCCGGCGACCTCGTCGCGGTCGATGGACGAGGGCACGGCGGGGTGCGCGGATGCCCCGGATGCCCCGGATGCGGGCGTTCCGGCAGCGGTCGCATCGGCTACGGAAGGCGCGGGCGCGTCCGCCTCGGATACGCAAGCCTCGGGCGCGTCCTCCTCGGCAGCCCACAGGTCGGCGTCGGGCAACGGGCCCCAGTCCGCCTCGGCGCCTTCCTCGAGGGGAAGGGGCGCCGCGGCCAACGACACCGCAAGGTCGGCCTCCGCCTCGCGCCGGCCTCGGGTGTGCGAGCGCACGTAGTTCTCGTCGATAAAGGACTGGACGTCCCGCATGCGGCCAAGCGAGGCGGCGAACGCCTCTCGGTCAAAGACCACCAGGTAGATGGCCATCTCGTCGCCGTCGACGAGCGCCTCGTCCGTGGCCAGGAAGGCGTCGATCTCCTCGCAGGCCACGCGCAGGGCCTCGGCCGGCGGGTAGCCGAAGATCCCCGCCGAGATAAGCGGCAAAGAGACGCTCCGGGCGCCCAGCCGCGCCGCCTCCGCGAGCGCCGATCGGTACGTGCTCCGGAGAAGGGCCTGCTCACCGTGCTTGCCGTCGACGTAGCGCGGCCCCACGGCGTGCACGACCCAGCGGGCGGGCGCGTCGAATCCGGGGGTCGCCACGGCGCTCCCCGTTGGGCACGGGGCGAGCGGCGCGCATGCCGAGCGCATCTTGTCGGGTCCCGCCGCCGCGAAGACGGCCCCGCACACGCCACCGCCCTCGAGCAGCCGCTCGTTGGCCGCGTTCACGACGACGTCGGTCCTCATGCGCGCGATGTTGTTTCTCACGATTGCGAACGGCACGGCTGCCCCTCTCGCCTTATTCCATGGGTCGGGAACGCTTTGGGAACATTCTAGGGAACGGGCGCCGCCCGAAACCATGCAATCAGGAGGGAAAGCCCGGCGTTCGACGAGGCTGATCGCCTGGCGGCGTCGCATGGCTAGAATGGTTTTCACGCGCTCGTTCATCGCGGACATCGCGGCCTTCGACAAGCCTACCCGCGATGCGGTCAAGGCGAAGATGCGGCTGGTCTCTGAGTTTCCCGGGATGGGGTCCCGTGCGCTGGGCGTCTCTCTGGACTACGCCTTTGGCCATGATGCGCTCAAGGTTGGTGTGGCCGGCCTGGACGTGTTCTATCGCCGCGCGGGTGAGCCGGGCGAGAACGAGACGGTCTATGTCCTCGGCGCAGTGCCGCAGCGCTGCGTCAGGTAGCCCCGCCGCCGGCTAGCCCCGGCGCGCGCGTCGCCGCGACGCCCGCCTAGCGCGCCTCCACGCTGGGGTTCTCGGCGATCACGCGCTCGAGCTCGTCGATGTAGCGCTCGACGAGCTCGGTCGCCTTGCGCTCGGCGTGCATGATGTAGCCCACGTGCATGACGGGCGCGTCCTCGAGCGGGATGCTCACGATGCCCGACTGCATCTCGTCGGTGAGCACGCCGGTCGAGAGGGTGTAGCCGTTGTAGCTGGTCAGCAGGTTCGTCAGCGTCGCGCGGTCCGTGTAGCGGATGTTCTTCGAGCAGGGGATGTAGGCGAGCGGCTCCTCGCTGTAGTGGAACGAGTTCACCGTCCCCTGCTCGAAGCTGTAGCGCGCGTAGGGCGCGAGGTCGTCCAGGCGCACGGCCGCCTGGCCCGCCAAGGGGTGCCCCGTTCCCACGAACACGTGGACCTCGGCCGAGAAGAGCGGGTGGAACTCGACGCGCGCGTCGCCCATGGCGCGCCTGAGCACGCGCTCGTTGAACTCGTCGAGGTACAGGATGCCGACCTCGCTGCGGAACTGGCTCACGTCCTCGATGATCTGGGCCGTGGTCGTCTCGCGCAGGATGAACTCGAACTCGCTCCCCTTGAAGTGCTCGACGACGTTGACGAACGCCGAGAGGCTGAAGGCGTAGTGCTGCGTGGAGACCGCCAGGCGCGCGGACGCCGACGCCTTGGTCTTGAAGCGCGTGGTGAGAAGGTCCGCCTGCTCGACGACCTGGCGCGCGTAGCCGAGCAGCTCGGTGCCGTCGTTGGTCAGCGTGACGCCGCGGTTCGAGCGCGTGAAGACCTCGATGCCGAGCTCGCGCTCGAGCTCGCTGATGGCGGCGCTCACGTTGGACTGCGAGGTGTAGAGGTTGCCTGCCGCGGCGTTGATCGAGCCGTACTCGGCCACGGCGATGAGGTACCTGAGCTGCTGGAGGGTCATGGGTTCCTTTCGTTGCGTTGCGCGCCGGCCGCGCGCCCGGCGCGGCGTCGGCCGCCTCGGGACGCGGTCCCGCCTGCTTTTCCGCGGCTAGTAGCGGACCTTGAACGCCGTCTCGCCCGCGCGGACGGGCTCGTCCTCGCGGTCGGCCACGGTGTAGCGCGCGTAGCGCGAGAGGGTCTCGGCGAGCTTGGTCGCGAAGGCCCCGAGCTGGTCCTGCGTGCCCTGCAGCACGAGCGTGACCGAGCCGTCGTCCTCGTTGCGGACCCAGCCGGCGATGCCGAGCGCGTTGGCGATGCGCTGCGACGTCCAGCGGAAGCCGACGCCCTGCACCTGGCCCACGTAGCGGTACCTGCGGCGGATGAGCGCGCGGCCCTCGGCGTCGCGGGGCGGCTCCTCGGGGGCCTCGTCGGGCGAGCCGCCCCCGCGGGCCTCGCGGATCAGGTCGGCGATGGACTCGGCCGCGGCCGCGCCGCGCCTCTCTTCTCGTCTCCAGAACATGTAGAGGCTCCCTTCGCCCTCGTTGATCGACCTCGCCGGCCTTAGAATACTATGGATACACATGGCAATCAGGGCGGGCGAGAGGAAGCAAATGTCCGTTAAGTGCAACATTATGTGCGATTCCACCTGCGACTTCACCGCCGAGCAGGCGAAGGAGCGCGGCGTGACCATCCTGCCGTTCCACTACGTCGAGGCGGGCAAGCCCGACGGCGGCCTGTGCGGCGACGACGACCTGTTCCAGTCGCGCTCGGCCCACGAGTTCTATGACGCCATCCGGCACGGCGCGACGCCCATGACCTCGCAACCCTCCCAGCTCGAGTACGACGAGGCGTTCCAGGCGGCCTACGAGTCGGGCGTCCCGACGGTCCTCTTCTGCATCTCGAGCGGCATCTCGGGCGGCTACAACGGCGCCGTCATGAGCCTCGACCGCCTGAAGGAGGCCCACCCCGATGAGGAGGTGCGCATCTACGTCGTCGACTCCCTCATCGCCTCGACCGCCCTTACCCTGCTCGTCAACGAGGCCTGCAACAAGCGCGACGAGGGCCTGAACGCCGAGCAGCTCGTGGCCTGGGCCGAGGAGGCGCGCTTCCGCGTCCACACGCTCTTCATGGTGGACAACCTCGACGCCCTGCACCGCGGCGGAAGGCTCCCCAAGGGCGTGGCCGTCATCGGCGACGCGCTCGACGTCAAGGCGCTTCTCCACTTCAACCTCGACGGCACCCTGGGCATCCGCTCGGTCGCGCGCGGCCGCAAGAAGGGCCTGCGCAAGCTCGTCGACTACTACGACAAGAACCACGTCCTCGCCGGCGAGCAGAACGCCTGCGGCGTGGGCGACGCCGACGTGGCCGACGACGGCTTCAGCGTCGCCTCCGAGCTCCGCCGCCTCGACGACACCCTCGAGGTCCTGCGCCCGACCATCGGCCCGACCATCGGCGCCCACGTGGGCCCGGGCATGGTCAGCTGCGTGTTCTGGGGCACCGACCGCCGCAACGACAAGCAGGTCACCAAGGTCAAGGGCGTCCGCCAGTCCAAGTAAAGGAGTTAACGATGGGCTTCACCAGAAGACAATTCCTCGCCTTCGCCGGCATGGCGGGCGCCGCGGGCCTCGCCGGCTGCTCGAAGCCGGCCGACGACTCCAAGGGGTCCGCCTCGGACAGCGGGCAGAAGGCCGACGTCGACGTCAACGAGTTCAAGGACCTCGCCATCGACATGAGCGCCTGGAAGTACGACGAGGAGAACGACTGCTATTACCAGCTCGGCCTCAAGTACTGCCTCAAGCCCGCCACCAAGTCCTACGAGTCCCTGGCCATCTTCGTCCCCGGCAAGTTCTTCGACGGCGAGAAGAGCGGCAACGCCTACAAATGCACCGTTAACCAGAAAGCCGTCGTCGGCAACTTCACCGCCGCCACGGCCCCTGTGCTCATGCCCGTGAACACCGGCACCTTGTCGGCGCAGCAGAGCCCGACCGCCTACGAGTACAGCGGCCTCGGCTCGTATCTCTCGCAGGGCTGCGTCTACGTGTACGCCGGCTTCCGCGGGCGCTCCGCCGGCGTCGACAGCTCGTCGGGCTCCTCCGACGTCTACCCCGGCGGCGCCCCGTGGCCGGTCGTCGACCTCAAGGCCGCCGTGCGCTATCTGCGCTACAACGCCGCCTCGCTGCCCTTTGCGTCTGAGCGCGTCTTCGTCTTCGGCTTCTCGGCCGGCGGCGGCGTGAGCGCCGTCCTGGGCGCCTCGGGCGACTCGGAGCTCTACACGCCCTACCTGGAGCAGATCGGCGCGGCGACCCACGACGCCGACGGCAAGGCGATTTCCGACGCCGTGGCGGGCAGCGCCTCTTGGTGCCCGGTCACGAGCTTCGACGTCGCCGACGCCGCCTACGAGTGGGCGATGGGCCAGCACGCGAGCGACGGGACCCGCGCCGAGGGCGGCTGGCGCGCCCAGCTGTCGAGCGGGCTCGCCGCGGCGTACGGCGCCTGGGTCAACTCGATGGACCTGCGCGACTCCGACGACGAGCAGCTCACTCTCGAGGAGACCGACGGCAGCCAATACACCATGGGCAGCTACGCCGACCAGCTCCTCTCCTACGTGAACGACGCCGCCACCTACTTCGTGCAGAACACGCCGTTCCCCTACACCTACACGCCGCAGCGCCTCGACGACCCGACGTTCCCGGGCGACCCGAACATCTTGGCCACGCGAGAGGCCGCGCAGGCGTCCGGCGCGTCGGGCGCCGTCTCGGCGTCGACCAAGTCCTCCGAGGAGGCCGAGGGCGCGGTCGCCTCGGCCGACGCCACGGGCGAGGCGGACGCGGGCACGACGTCGTCCACGTCCGCGGACGCCGCTGCCGCCTCCTCCGCGGCGGGCCAGCCCAGCGGCACCACCTTCGTGCAGTCGACCATCTACGACACGCCGACAAACTACTTCGCCGCGCTGAACTCCGACCACTGGTGGGTCAACTACAACCTCAAGCGCGAGACCGTCACCGTGCAGAGCGTCCGCGACCTCTCGCAGCACGTCCGCCCGGCCGAGCTCCCGTGCTCGCCCTACGACCGACCGGAGCGCTCCTCGAAGGTCAACCAGCTCTTCGGCATCGGCGAGGAGAGCACCCTGCACTTCGACGCCATGGTCGGCGACCTCGTCGAGAAGAACGTCGACGCCTACGCGCTCTGCTCCGACTGGGACGCCTCCTACGAGCGCGCCTGGAGCGGCGACCTCGCCAAGAAGGACTCGCTTAAGACCGCCATGTCCGCGCGCGTGGACATGATGAACCCGCTGTATTGGCTCTCCGGCGCCTACGAGGGGTACGGCACGGCGAGCGTGGCTCCCCACTGGCGCATCAACGAGGGTGTCTTCGACACCGAGGTGAGCCCGTGCACGGCCGCCAACATCGCGCTGGCGCTGTCCAAGTACGACGGCGTCTCCGACGTCGCCTACACCCCGGTCTGGGGCCAGGGCCATGTCCTCGCCGAGCGCTCCGGGAGCCCCGTGGGCAACCTGCTCAGCTGGGTCGTCTCCTGCTGCGCATAAGCGCCGGGAGCTAATCGGACGAAAGGGGCCCGGGAAGGGCGCGCCGCCCAGCGGCGATGCGCCCCACGGGCCCCTCGATTTTAAGAAGGGAAGACCGCAGCCATGCCCTACGGCCTCAAGACCGAGGCGTCGTTCGACGCCGCGCACTTCCTCGCCGACTACTACGGCAAGTGCGAGAACCTCCACGGCCACCGCTGGCGCGTCGTGGCCTACCTCGAGCAAGAAGGGCTGCAGGACGAGGGCACCATGCGCGACATGGTCCTCGACTTCGGCGTGTTCAAGCGCGCCCTGCGCGAGCTCTGCGAGGAGTACGACCACACCTTCCTCGTCGAGGAGGGGACTCTTAGGCCCTCGACCGTCGAGGCGCTCGAGTCCGAGGGCTTCTCGCTTACCGTGGTGCCTTTCCGCACCACCGCCGAAAACCTCGCGCGCCACTTCGCCGACGCGCTTCTTGCCCGAGGGCTGCCGTGCTCGCAGGTGGACGTCTACGAGACGCCGCTCAACTGCGCGGTGTACCGGCCTTAGGGCCGGGGGCGCGACGCGTCCGGCGGCGGCCTGCCGCGCGTGACGCGGCGGGCGGTTCCCGTAGAGGCAAAAGCTCTTCTCGCCGCGCCGTATTGTTGTCACATCCTGCGGCTATACTCCTTCTAAGGAATTAGAGCGGCGAATCTTCTGCGGAGGTATCGATGACAGGGGCATTGCACGGCGTCAACCTGACCGGGTGGCTCACCCTCGAGTCGTGGGTGACCCCAGAGCTCTTCGCCGATTCGGGCTCGCTCGACGAGGAGGCCCTGCTCGTCGACGCCGGCCCCGACCGTTACCGCCAGATCGTGGAGAAGCACCGCGAGGAGTTCATCGGGCGCGAGGACTTCGTGCGCATCGCGTCGCGCGGCTTCAACGCGGTCCGTCTTCCCGTCCCCTGGTACGCCTTCGGCGAGGACGGCCCGGACTGCGGCCCCTATATCGGCTGCATCGACCTGGTCGACGACGCCCTCGGCTGGGCGGAGGAGATCGGCCTCAACGTCGTTTTCGTGCTGGCCATCAACCCCGGCGCGCGCCACGACTCCGACGTGGTCTGTCGCGACCTGGCCGACATGCGCCTTGCGCGCGAGACGGCCCTCGAGGTCGTCTACAAGCTCTCCAAGCGCTATGCCCACCGCACGGGCTTCTTCGGCATCGAGATCGCGGACGATGTCGTGGTGCAGCACCGCGTGGGCTTCTCGATGTCCGACGGGGTGCCGCAGCATCAGCTCCGCAACTACTATCGCGAGGCCTACGAGCTGGTGAGAAACGCTGCCGGCGAGGAGCCTGTGGTCATCATGCCGGACGGCGGCTTCCCCTCCGGCTTCGTCAACTTCATGGCGCAGCGCCACTACCGCAACGTCTGGGTCGACGCCCACACGGACCGCCCCTCCGCCAGGCGCATCGACGTCGTCGGGCCCTCGGGGGTCCGCAAGCTCGTGGACGTGCACAAGCGCACGCTGCGCGACGCCGCGCGCACGGGGATGCCCGTCATGGTGGGCAAGTGGTCCTCGGCGCTGCCCGTTGCCGACGCGCAGATGACGCCCGAGGGGCGCATCGCGCTCGAGCGCGTGTACACGTCCGAGCAGCTCGGCGCCTACGCCGGGTGCCCGGCGTGGTTCTTCAGCACATGGAAGACCTCGGGGCTTCTTACCAGCTGGGACGCGCGCGTGGCGCTCTCGAGCTTCGAGCGCGGGATGATCGCCTGATGCCGGGGCTTCTCTCCGTCGTCGGCACGCCTATCGGCAACCTCTCCGACGCCTCGCCCCGCGTGATCGACACGCTGGGGCGGGCGGATGTCGTGCTGTGCGAGGACACCCGCGTCACGGGCAAGCTGATGAGCGCGTTCGACCTGCACGCGCGCCTCGAGCGCTGCGACGAGAACGTCATCGCCCAGAAGGCCGCGGGCATCGTGGAACGTGTCGCGGCGGGGGAACGCGTGGCGTTCGTCTCCGACGCCGGCATGCCGGGGGTGAGCGACCCCGGGCAGAAGCTCGTGGACGCGGCGCTCGACGCCGGCCTTAAAGTCGAGGTCGTCCCCGGGCCCTCCGCCGTCACCTGCGCGCTCGTTGCGAGCGGGCTTGCGAGCGAGCACTTCTTCTTCGAGGGTTTCCTGCCGCGTAAGAAGTCGGCACAGGTGGCACGGCTCCAGGAGCTCGCGCTCGTGCCGGGGACGCTCGTGGCCTACGAGTCGCCGCGTCGCGTGGCGGAGACGCTCGCCAACGTGGCCGAGGTGTTCCCGGGTCGCCGGGTCGCGCTCGTTCGCGAGCTCACGAAGCTCCATGAGGAGTGCGTTCGCGGCTTGGCGCCGGAGCTTGCCGAAAAGATCGCCGCGCGCGAGGAGGTCCGAGGCGAGTGCGTGGTCGTCATCGCGGCGCCCTCGCCCGACGAGCTCGACGAGCGCCGCCGCGCCGCGTCGGGCGGCCCCGCGAGCCTCGAGGAGGCCATCGCGGAGGGCCTTACGGCCGGCGAGCCCAAGAGCGCGCTGGCCAAGCGCCTCGCGCGTGAGTTCAAGCTGCCTAAGTCCGACGTCTACGACGCGATTCTCTCGATGTAAAAGAAGCGCCTTTTCGCTAGCCGGGCCGCTAGCGGAAGGCGCTTCTTGCATCGGCGCTCGTCTAGGCTTGCCTTACTCGCCCCAGACGCGCTCCGCCACGCGCTTGACCAGCGCGACCTTGGCCCACTGCTCATCCTCGGTGAGCTTGTTGCCGCACTCGCAGGACGCGAAGCCGCACTGCGGCGAGAGGCAGAGGTTCTCGAGCGGGACGTACTTGGCGGCCTCGTTGATGCGCTCCACGAGCAGCTCCTCGTCCTCGAGGCCCGGCTGCTTTGAGGTCACGAGGCCGAGCACGACCTTCTTGCCGTCGGCCACGTGGGCGAGCGGCTCGAAGCCGCCGGCGCGCGGGGTGTCGAACTCCAGGTAGAAGGCATCGACGTTCTCGTTGGCAAAGAGGTAGGGCGCGATGGGGTCGTAGCCGCCCTCGAAGGCGTAGGTGGAGTGGTAGTTGCCGCGGCAGACGTGCGTGTTGATCACGAGGTCGTCCGGCTTGCCCTCGATGGCGGCGTTGTTGAGCGCCACGCCGAGCTCGGAGACCTTCTGGATGTCCACGGGCTTCATGCCGGTCTTGGCCACAAAGTCGGTGTCGCAGTAGATGCCCCAGGTGCAGTCGTCGAACTGGATGTTGCGGCAGCCGGCGGCGTAGAGCTCGGCGATCACGGTGCGGTAGGCGGCGGCGATGTCGTCGATGAGGGCCTGGTCGTCGGGGTAGACCGAGCGGAGCTTCTCGACCTGGCCGTCGCAGCGGTCGAGGATGACCTCCGAGTAGGTCTGGACGGGGGCGGGGATGGTCTGTCGGGCCACGACGCCGTCGGTCTCGAGGGCCTTCACGAACTTGAAGTGCTCGACGAAGGGGTGGTTCTCGCCGGAGATCTTTCCGGTGACGACGGCGGTGTCGGCCGTGGTTTCCTCGTCGTGGAACATATAGCCCTGGCGTGCGGTCGCGCGCTCGACGCCGTTGAGACCCCACATAAAGTCGAGGTGCCAGTAGCTGCGGCGGAACTCGCCGTCGGTGATCACATGGAGGCCGGCGGCCTTCTGCTTTGCCACGAGGTCGCGGATGGCCTCGTCCTCGACGGCGCGCAGCTGGTCGGCGTCGATCACACCGTCGGCGAAGTCGTGGCGGGCCTGGTGGAGCACGTCGGGGCGCAGGAAGCTGCCGACGACGTCGCAGCGGAACGGGGCGTTCGTTGTGTAGGGCATGGTTGGTTCCTCTCGGTCGGTTCTGTTCGCGCTGCCAAGTGTGGCAGGCGTCTACGCCATAAGGAACTATCGATGTGCTATGTGCAGCCATAGAGTGAAGCTATGGAACTGGGGGGGGAGCGCGAGTCGCCTGGAGACCGGAATCAGCCGGCCCCGGACGGCCTACAACAAACTCCACCGCCCCAGAATGCGGTTTCCGGCCTTTTCGCGGGCCTTGGGTCCGCGATTTGGCGCGGCGAAGCCGCCGCTTGCCCTCCGAGCTTCAATTAATGCGCGGCTTCCGAGCGCCTGCAACGCCGCCGACACGCCGGGCGGCTCAGCGGCCTTCCTGATAAGAGCCGATGTAGGCGCGCAGCTGCTCGACGTAGCGCCCGGCCACGGCAGAGAGCGGACGTCCCGCCAGGCGGAGGTAGCCCACCTCCATCTCCTCGTCGGACTCGAGCGGCACGGCCACGATGTCGTCGCCGTTGAGGTCCGACGAGAGAATGCCCGAGCTGATGGTGTAGCCGTCCAGGCCGATAAGCAGGTTGAACAGCGTCGCGCGGTCCGTGACCACGATCTGCTTGTCCACCGCCTCGGTCGGGTGCGGCTCCTCCGAGAAGAAGAACGAGTTCTGCGCCCCCTGGTCGTAGGTGAGCCGCGGGTAGGGCGCGAGGTCGGCGAGCGTGACCGATCCGCGTCCGGCGAGCGGCGAGCGCCTGCTCACGAAGACGTGCGGACGGGCCGTGAAGAGCGGCTCGAACTTGAGCTCCGCGCGCGAGACGGCGCCCGCGATGACCTCGCGGTTAAAGTGGCTGCGATAAATGACGCCCAGCTCAGAGCGTTGCGTGCGCACATCGTCGATGATGCCGGCCGTCGTCCCCTCGCGCAGCGAGAACTCGTATTTCTCGCGGCCCAGCTCGCGGACGAGCTCGACGAAGGCGTTGACCACGAAGGCGTAGTGCTGGCTGCTCACGGCGAAGACGCGTCGCGGCGGCGTGCCGTGGAGGTACTGGCTCTCCAGGAGGTCGGCCTGCTCGACGACCTGGCGCGCATAGGAGAGGAATCGCGTGCCCTCCTCGGTCTCTCGCACGCCGCGGGCGCTACGCTCGAAGATGCGGACGCCCATCTCGGCCTCGAGCTCGCCCACCGACTTCGAGAGGCTCGGCTGCGAGATGAAGAGACGTGCCGCGGCGGCGCTTATCGACCCCGCCTCGGCGACCGCGACGACGTACCTGAGCTGCGTGAGCGTCATGTGCCCCTCCTTGGGACGTAAACCCGGAGCTTCCTGCCCCGCGCAACAGAGTACAATCAAAAAGTTGTGTGCACCAAAGTTGCCATCCATCCGTCATGAGGAGAGTACCGTGGCAGACAAGCCGTCCTTCTACATCACCACCCCCATCTACTACGTCAACGCCGCCCCGCACCTGGGCACCGCGTACTGCACCATGCTCTGCGACGTGCAGGCCCGCTACCGCCGCGCCGCCGGCTACGACGTCAAGTTCCTCTCCGGCATGGACGAGCACGGCGAGAAGGTCGCCGAGGCCGCCGAGGCCCACGGCTTCGACACCCCGCAGGCCTGGTGCGACTCCCAGGAGCCTCTCTTCCGCGACCTCTGGAAGAAGATCGAGATCTCCAACGACGACTTCATCCGCACGACCGAGCCGCGCCAGTACCACGCGGTCCAGTACCTCTGGGAGCGCATGCGCGAGTCCGGCTACCTGTATAAGGGCAGCTACGACGGCTGGTACTGCGTCCCCGAGGAGACCTACTTCACCGAGAACCAGGTCAAGAAGTCCGACGAGGAGCACGAGACCC
>CAVJHQ010000056.1:0-15272 GCA_963649365.1 Alloprevotella sp. | reverse complement strand
TCTTCGGCGCCTCCAACCAGCTGCTCGGCGGCATGACCATGATCACCCTCGCCGTCTTCTGCAAGTGCACCGGCCGCAAGGGCGCCATGCTCTACGTGCCCGTCGCGTTCCTGCTCGTGTGCACCTTCACCTCGCTCGTCCAGTCCGTCATGGGCTGCGTGACCGCGCTTTCCGCCGGCACCGCCGCGTCGGTCTTCAACTCCGTGCTCCAGCTCGTCTTCGCCGTCCTGCTCATCGTCCTCGGCCTCATCGTCGCCTACAACTGCCTGAAGGAGCTCTTCGGCAAGGCCGCCGGCTCCATCCCCGACGAGGAGCCCGAGTGGACCGAGCTCGGCCGCAAGAACGTCGCCGCCGCCGAGGCCGACGCCCGCGCCCCCAAGGCCTCCGGCAACGTGGCCGCCGAGTAGCGCTTTCCCACATCGCGTTTTCCTGCCGTTCTCGCGGCTCGTTGAAACGAAGGAGCCCCCGCATCCATGCGACTCGGATGCGGGGGCTCTCTTGTGCGCGCCCTTCTCGGCGATAAGGCCGGGCGGCGCGCCGACGGGTCTGGCGAGGGAGCCGTTACTCGGCGGCCTCGACGACGGGCGCGTCGGGCGCGTTCTTCTTGACGGACTCGATGCCCTTCTTGCACGCCTCCTTCGAGGTGTAGACCTGCGAGGTCGCGATCGTCTCGCCGTTTCCTGCCTTGAGGACGAAGTGGAAGCCTGCCTCGGTCTGGGTGATCACGAACTTGCCCATGGTGCGCTCCTTCTTTTGCGAATGCGGCCTGTCGGCCCTTGAGGGGATTCTAGGCGCCGGCCGCTCGCGGGGAGACGCGAATCGCCCCGCTCAATCGCTTGTTTAGACGGGCGATCGGGCGGGGCGATCCGGCGATGCTGCGGAGTCGTCTTGGGGGTGCGGAGCGAAGGGCGAAGAAGGGCATCGGCCTGGCGGTCGGGCCTGGCTGGCGGGCCTGACCGGCGGGCGCCGTGGGCGCGTCCTACTCCGCGTGGCTCCAAGTCGTCTCGGGCGCGAGCTTGAAGGCGATGGTGTACTGGTTGATGAGGGGGTCGACGTGGCAGAAGAACACGCGGCCGTCGAGCGGGGCGGTGAGCATCTCCTTCACGTGGGCGTCGCCGGTGTCGAGGACCTGCCCCAGGGTCTGGCCGGCGCGGACGCGCTCGCCGGGCTCGACGTCGCGCAGGAAGAAGCCGCCCGCGCGCTCGCAGCGGACGTCGACGAGCGCCGCCTCGTCCAGGTGGCACGAGCGGAACCCGCCGGGCAGCGCGGACTTGATGACGCCGCGGTCGTCCAGGAAGCGCATGACGCAGTCCTCCACCTCGGTCGCGTTGCGCGTGGAGAGGCCGCCCATGTCGTGCACGAACACCGAGAAGGCGTGCGTGTCCCAGACCTGCCAGTTGTAGTTGAGCGTGGTGGTGTCGAAGCTCGAGGGCTTCTTTGCGACGACGTAGGGGAAGCCGAAGGCGTCGGCGAGCGCGAGCGACTCCTCGGAGATCGCGCCGGCGTCCGTCACGCGGACGTGGGGCTGGAAGTCGCCCGGCAGGTAGAAGCTGCAGAGCTGGATGCCGTAGGCGTAGCCCTGGACGGCGCGGAAGAGGCCGTCGGCTATGCGCTGGGTCGTCTCGCCGAGGTCGTAGCCGGGGAACATCCGGTTGATGTCGGTGTTGTCGACCGGCCAGAAGCGCTCGGAGATGTTCATCGAGAAGGCGTTGACCGACGGCACCACGAGGACGCGCTTGGCGGGGTCCATGGCGCCCTTCTCCTCAAGGAGGGAGAGGCGCCGGACGAGGTCGGCGCACACGAAGGTCTGCTCGACCTCGTTGCCGCGCATGGAGCCGACGATGGCCACGCACTTCTCGGCCTCGGGGTTGCCGAACTCGTACCCCCAGACGGTAAGGGGCTCGCGGTACGGGGTGTCGAGGGTGTAGAGGTTCGTTTTTCTCATTATTCGGCGTCCTTAAGGATTCGGCCCAGGAGCGAGCCGGGGTAGACGACGGGATATTCGCGCAGGGTGAAGAGAAGCCCGGAGACCGGCGCCGTCACGCGCTCGGCCACCTGTCCGGTGAGCGTGTTCGCCACGATGCCGATGAGCTGGCCCTTCTCGACCCTCGAGCCGTGCGGCGCCTTGGGCAGGAAGATGCCCCCCTCGGCCGCGTTGAGGTAGCTGACCTCGCCGTCGTTCGAGACGATCGGCGCCTCGGCGGCCTCGAACGCGCCGCCCCAGGCGCCCAGGTGCGCCGCGAGGCGCAGGATGCCCTGGGTCAGGCTCTCGCCGTAGGTCTCGGTGATGCGCATGCCCACGCCCGTCTCGACCACGAGGGCGCGGGTGCCGGTCGTGTTGAGCGCGTAGGCGAAGGTGGACTGCAGGACCGTCGCGGAGGCGTGCACCCAGACGAAGTCGACGTTGAGCAGCGGCGCCAGGGGCAGGAGCTCCTCGGCCGAGATCTCGTTGATGCGCACCTGGGGCATCTCGCGCAGGAAGATGTTCGAGGCGTGGATGTCGATGGCCACGTCGGCGCCCGAGACGTCGTCGATGACGGCGGCCGCGAGCGTCTCGGTGAGGTCGCCGGCGGGCTTTCCCGGGAAGGTCCGGTTGAGGTCGACGTCGAACATGGGGACGCTCCGCTCGATGGAGTTGATGCCGAGCGGGTTGATGGCGGGGTAGATGTCGACCGTGCCGTAGAGCGCGTCGAGGTTCTCCTCGAGGAGCTGCGCGAGGCGGAAGGCCACGTACTGGCCCTCGAGCTCGTCGCCGTGGATGCCCGTGACGACGGCTATGCGCGGCCGGTGCCCGTCGGCGGCCGCCTCCCCGCCGAAGGGCGCCGGCGCGGTGCCCACGATGGTGTGTTTCTGTATGAGCAGGTGCTCGCCCACGGGGAGCTCTGCCGAGAAGACCGTTTGGATCAAGGCCGCCTCACCTTCCTGCGCTTCGTTCGTTTTCGTGTCCGTGTTCAGTATGGGGCGCGCGGGGCGGGAGCGCGTCGGGCCACAGGTGTTGTTAACTTGACGCGAAACGCGCCGAAACATCCGCAACAAAGCGGGGGCGTCGCGTCGCGGCCCTGTTCGCGCGAGCCCCGACCCCGCGCGCGGCGCGGCCTTTGGCGGGAGGCGTTTCGCGGGGCGCGTGGCCCCTCGGGGCTCGATGCCGACGAGAGAGGCGCCCGAGGCGTCGTGGGACGGGCTCGGGCGCCTCTCTGGGGGAGGGGGCTGTCGATAATTCGGGCGCTACCCGCTGTAGGTGCCCAGCGCGGCCCAGGCCGCGTCGTCGGTCACCTGCACGCGCACGGCCTGCGTCTGCTGCGCCGCGCCGACGAAGACGCCGCGCTCGATCGGGCAGTCGGCGAAGTCGCGCCCGTGGGAGAGCGTGATGTAGCTGCAGTCGGCCTCGCGGCGGTTCGTCGGGTCGATGCCGTGCCAGCGGGCTCCGTCGTGGACCTCGACCCAGGCGTGGGTCTCGCCCTCGCCCAGAAGGAAGCCGTTCACGTACCGCGCGGCCACGCCGGCTCGCCGGCAGCAGGCGATGAGCACGTGGGCGTAGTCCTGGCAGACGCCGCGCCCGAGGGCGAGCGCCTCCTCGGCGCAGGTGTCGACCCCGGTGGCGCCCTTGACGTACTCCATGCGCTCGGAGACGGCGTCCGCCAGGCGATGGGCCTTCTCGAGGACCGACGCGTTGCAGCTCACGCGCAGCACGTCGTCGACGAAGGCCTTGACGCCGGCGCCGGCCTGCGTGAGCTCGCTCTCGCGCAGGTACATCGGGTGCAGGGGGACGGCGCGCGTCTGCGCGGTGTCCACCATCACCATGCCCGACGAGATGAACGAGAAGCTGTCGTGCGGCGACTCAAGTCGTCCCACCTGCAGTTTATTGCCGAAGCCGTCGAACTGCTCGCTGAGCGTGACGGGCGGCTCGACGATGATCTGCGCGTCCATGACGGTCTGCGAGCCGGTGTTGGGCGGCATGCAGCGCAGCACGAACTGGTGCTCCTTGACGGGCTCGCTGAAGTCGAGCCTCGTCTCGAAGAAGTAGTTGAGGATCTTCATGGGCCGCCCCTAGAAGACGCGCGCCGCGTGGACGAGGATGAGGCCGAGCTGGTCGTAGGTGACCTCGCCCGGGAAGGTCGGCGCGTAGGCGAGCTCGACGAGGGCCTTCAGGTCCTCCTGGCTGTAGGGGGTGCCGGTGCGGTTGACGCGCGCCGAGAGCCGGTGCACCTCTTGCCGAACGCGCCCGAGCTTGTAGGAGAGACGGGCGTAGAGGTCGATGCGCTCGACGGAGATGCCGCACTTGATGAGGTTCCTCGCCGCGTCCGACTCGACGAAGTCGTCGACGCAGCCCTTGAAGGCCATGATGTTGTCCTGGACGACCTGCAGGTCGAGCAGGGGAGCGTCGCTCATCTTCGCTGCCTGGAGGGCGTCGACCGCCATCTGGACGTAGGAGATGGACTCGGTGCCCAGCACGTCGCGCAGGCGCACGGCGTTGTCGTAGGCCGCGTCGAGCGAGTGCGCGATCGAGGCGGGGCAGTCGGCGTCGAAGAGGCACGCCTGGAAGAACTCGCGGGGGGTCTCGGCGTCGTCGTCGAAGCCGAGCTCGGCGAGCTGCCCCTTCCACTCGTCTCCGGCCGCGTCGAGCGCCTGGTCGTAGGCGGCGAGAATGAACTTCTGCGTGGTGTAGGCCCGCTCGACGTAGCGGCCGAGCCACAGCAGGTGGTCGGCCTTCTCGAGCGAGAGCGTGGCCGTGGTGAGCGCCGGTGCGCCGGCGCGCGCGTTTACGAAAGCACCCATGTGTCCTTGAAGCCCCCTCCCTGGGACGAGTTGACGATGGCGGAGCCCTCCTCGCGCGAGTAGCGCGTGAGGCCGCTCGGCCAGACCTCGGTCTTTGCGCCCGAGAGCACGAAGGCGCGCAGGTCGGCCTTGCGCGGCACGATCTGGCCGTCGATGTAGGTGGGCAGGCAGAGGAAGTCGACGACCTCCTGCGCGATGAAGCGCCTGGGCTCGCGGCGGATGAGGGCCTTCAGCTCCTCGAGCTTCTCCTCCGTGAGGCTGCTGCCGAAGACGACGCCGTAGCCGCCCGCCTCCGCGACGTCCTTGATCACGAGCGTGTCGGCGTGCTCCTGGACGTAGGCCATGTCGTCCGGGTAGAAGGGCAGGTAGGTCGGCGCGTTCTTGAGGATGGGCTTCTCGCCCAGGTAGTACTCGACCATCTTCGGGACGAAGTAGTAGATGCCCTTGTCGTCGGCCGCGCCGTTGCCCGGCGCGTTGACCACCGCGACGTTGCCGGCGCGGTAGGCGCTCATGAGGTTGGGGACCCCGATGAGGGAGTCCGCGCGGAAGCACAGCGGGTCCAGGAACTCGTCGGAGAGCCTGCGGTAGACGGCCCCGACGAGCTGGTTGCCCGTGCCGCCGCGGTAGTAGAGGCGCTCGTTCTCGACGAAGAGCTCCTGGGGCTCGGCGAGGACGGCGCCGGCCTTCTCGGCGAGGTAGGTGTGCTCGAAGTAGGCGGCGTTGTAGCGGCCCGGCGTGAGGATGACGTTGAGGCCGCCCGTGTTCACGTTGTCCATCACGCGGCGGAGGCGCTCGCCGTAGTCGCGGTTGTCGACGAGCGAGGCGTCGCGGAAGGTCTCGGCGTCGCAGCGGCGGCAGAGCTGGCGCGCGACGAGCGGGTAGGAGGCGCCCGACGGGATGCGCAGGTTGTCCTCGAGGACGAACCACTCGTCGTTCTCGCCCTCGACGAGGTCGATGCCCGAGATGTGGCTGTAGATGCCGCCCGGCGGGGTGATGCCCTCGCACTGCGGCAGGTAGCCCGAGCTCGCGAACGCGAAGTCCTCGGGGACGACGCCGTCGCGGATGATCTGCTTCTCGCCGTAGACGTCGGCGAGATACGCGTTCAGGGCGTCCACGCGCTGCGCGAGGCCCTTCTCAAGGCCGGCCCAGACGTCGGCCTTGATGACGCGCGGGATGGCGTCGAAGGGGAAGAGCCGTTCGTTGAACTGGCCGTTCTTGTAGAGGCCGAACTTCACCCCGTAGCGTGCGAGCTGCTGGTTGATCTTCGGCGTGTGCTCGAGAAGGCTCTCGTACACGGGTGCTTCTGAGGGCATAGGCCGCCCCTCTCCATGGGTCGTGCCGACGGTATGCGACTCATGTTGGGGTTCGTCTGTTTCGCGCGGCCGGGCGGCCGGTTGCGTAGCCGTGAACAAGTGTTTTCCGCGCGTTAAATGGGCGTTTCCGGCGCGCGAGCAGCCCAGGCCCGCGCGGCCTCGGCGGGAGTGAGGCGCAGCAGCGCGCGGGCGAGCTTCTCGTCGGGGTACGCGCGGGCGAGAAGCGCGTGGAAACGGGCGTTGTGGCTGGGCTCGGCCAGGTGCGTGAGCTCGTGGGCGACCACGTAGTCGAGGCAGCACGGCGGGTAGGCCGCCAGGCGGGTGTTCACGCGTATCGCGCCGGTGGCCGGGGTGCAGGATCCCCAGCGGGTCTTCATGTCGCGCAGCCGCCACGCGCCGGCATGGAGGCCGCAGGCCGCCTCCATGCGGGCGACGGCGCCCGGGAGGGCCCGGGCAAGCTCCTCTTTGTGGAAGTCCGCCGGGTCCGTGTTCGGAGGAAAGGCGCACGGCGCGCCCCAAAGATAAACGGGCGAGCCGGCCTCGGCCTGCGCGCGGCCCTTCTCGGCGGCCCGTGCCCGGGCGCGGCCGACGGCGCGCTCGAGCCACTCCGCATGGGAGTCGAGGAACGCCTGCGCTTGCGCGCGGCCCACGGCCCAGGGCACGCTCATGCGCGCCGAGCCGTCGGGGCGGACGCGCAGGTTGACGCGGCGCACCGCCTTGCGCTCGACCTCCACGTCGATGCCGCGTGCTTGCAGGATATATGTGCGTCGCTGTGCCATGGGGCCATCATAGGGCGTCCGTCACGTAGACTGGCGTGTGGACATGAGCCTACAGAAAGGAACCCCAGATGACTAATCCCGTGCAGCACGGCGCCGTGGAGGCGACCGAGTCCGAGCGCCCCTCCCTCTACGCCAAGCGCGACGTTCTGCTGGCCGAGCTCTGCGGCCTCGGCACTACCATGACGAACGCCATGGAGGCGGTCCCCGGCTTCGTCCCCTGCGGCCACGCCTTCGGCGTCGTGGTCGAGGGCCTCTACGCGAGCGTCGCCTGCGGATCGGCGGCCGAGCTCGACGAGCTCATCGCCGCCGTCCATGACCGCAGCGAGCACGTGAGCGCCCACCGCGGCGTCGACGCCGGCGCCGTCGCCGAGCCTGCCGCCGCAACGCCTGAGGCCGCCCTTCTGCTCGCGGCGCTCCGCGGCATGGCCGCCGACGCCTACTGCGCCATGAGCCTCGGGCGCATGGACGACGAGGCCGATGTCCTTCTCGCCAACGCCCTCGCCGCCCTCGGCGCCGGTGAGGTCGGCCACGACCTGCTCGAGCGCGCCGCCTCCGCCGCGGTCAGGTTCCGCGAGCTCGCCCGCTAGGGGAGAGGCGCCCGGCCGCGCGGCCCTAGCGGCGAGCGGCCGGGACGCGCCCGGAAACCGCGCCGCGCAGCAACTGGCGGCCGGGACGCGCCCGGAAACCGCGTCGCGCAGCAACGGGCGGCCGGGACGCGCCCGGAAACCGCGCCGCGCAGCAACGGGCGGCCGGGGTGCGCCCGGAAACCGCGCCGCGCAGTAACCTGGGGGCGTCTATGCGCCCTCAAAACGTGCCGCCCAGTAACTTGCGATTGCTGGGCGGCGCATTTATGGGGCGCGCTTCTCGCCCCCGTTGCTGGGCGGCGCATTTATGGGGCGCGCCTCTTGCCGCCGCCGCCTAAGCGCGGCGCGCCTTGAAGCGCCGCCGAGCCGTGGCCGCGCCCGCGGCCAAGTTAGCGTTTTTTGTCCCCGCGGAAGCGGCCGGCCCGCCCGGCGCCTGGGTTTGGGTAAAAATCAGCAATCGACATCCCAAGCAGAAACGAGGCGCCCGTCCGCATGCTCGAGCTCAAGAACATCCGCAAGCAATACACCACCGGCTCCTTCACCCAGGTCGCGCTCGACGACGTCAGCGTGTCTTTCCGTGACAACGAGTTCGTCGCGATCCTCGGCCCCTCCGGTTCCGGAAAGACGACCCTGCTCAACGTCGTCGGCGGCCTCGACCATTTCGACTCCGGCGACCTCGTCATCGACGGCATCTCGACCAAGGACTTCCGCGACCGCGACTGGGACGCCTACCGCAACAACCGCATCGGCTTCGTGTTCCAGAGCTACAACCTGATCCCGCACCAGACCGTGCTCGAGAACGTCGAGCTCGCCCTCACGCTCTCGGGCGTCGGCCACGCCGAGCGACGCGAGCGCGCGAAGAAGGCCCTGGAGCGCGTCGGCCTGGGGCAGCACGTCGACAAGCGCCCCGCCCAGCTCTCCGGCGGCCAGATGCAGCGCGTGGCCATCGCCCGCGCCCTTATCAACGACCCCGAGATCGTGCTCGCCGACGAGCCCACGGGCGCGCTCGACTCCGCGACGTCCGTGCAGGTCATGGACCTGCTCAAAGAGGTCGCGCAAGACCGCCTGGTCATCATGGTCACCCACAACCCCGAGCTCGCGCACGAGTACGCGACCCGCATCGTCACCATCGGCGACGGCCGCGTCGCCGGCGACACCGACCCCTTCGAGCCGGACGCGGGGGCGCGCCGCGAGGCCAAGCCGACCCGGCGCACGTCCATGAGCTTCCTCACCGCGCTCGGCCTCTCGGCCCGCAACCTCCTTACCAAGAAGGGCCGCACCGCCATGACGGCCTTCGCCGGCTCGATCGGCATCATCGGCATCGCCGCCATCCTCGCGCTCTCCAACGGCGTGAACGAGTACATCGCCAAGGTGGAGGAGGACACGCTCTCCAGCTACCCGCTCACCATCTCCAAGCAGAGCTACGACATGAGCTCCATGCTCGGCGACGCGTCCTCGGCTTCCGACCCCGCCTCGGCCGACTCCTCCTCGGGCAACGGCGCCGTGGACACCTCGCAGGCGATCCCGGTCTTCACGGCCATCAAGGACATGTTCGCGAGCGTCAAGTCCAACGACATGACGAGCTTCAAGTCCTGGCTCGACGAGGGCGGCGACGGGATGTCCGAAGACGTCAACTCCATCCAGTACGACTACGGCCTCGACCCCATCGTCTACCGGGAGGCCGACGACGGCGGCTCGCCCACGAAGCTGCTCCCCAACGCCATGACCGATGCCATGGGCACGGGCATGTCGTCCACCGTCGCCTCCTACTCGGGCACCGACGTCTTCAACGAGATGATCGACGACCCCGAGCTCCTGGAGTCGCAGTACGACGTCGTCGCCGGCCGCTGGGCCGAGTCCGCCGACGAGGCCGTCCTGGTGCTCTCGAGCCGCGGCATGGTCGGCGACTACACGCTCTACAGCATCGGCGTGCTCGACATCGGCGAGCTGAACGACCTCGTCACGGCCTCGCTGACCTCCGGCGAGGACGTCGAGACGCCCGAGACCGACGTGACCTTCACCTACGACGACGCCCTGGGCACGAGCTTCAAGGTCCTGGCGGCCTCCGACACCTACCGCAGAAACGACGAGACGGGCGGCTGGACCGACATGTCCGACGACGAGGAGTACATGGCGGCCCAGGTGGCCAACGGCCTCGACCTGCGGATCGTCGGCGTGGTCAAGCCCAACGAGTCGGCGAGCTCGAACGCGTTGTCGCCCGGCATCGCCTACACCCACGGCCTCACGGCCGCCCTCATGGAGCGCGCCGCCTCCTCCGAGATCGTGCGGCAGCAGCTCGCGGACCCCTCGACGGACGTCTTCACGGGCAAGTCCTTCGACGAGCTCCAGGAGGACGCGAAGAAGGGCGTCGACCTCCAGAGCATGTTCTCCGTCGACGAGGATGCGCTGAGAAGCGCGTTCAGCTTCGACGAGTCCGCCCTCTCGGGGCTCGCGGGAGGTCTCGACCTCTCGGGCATGGACCTCTCCGGAATCGACCTCTCTGGCCTCGCCATCGACCTGTCGGGCATCTCGCTCGACATGGACTTCTCGTCGGCGCTGGAAGGCGCGCCGGCGCCCGACTTCTCCGGGGTCTTCGAGGGGCTCGAGCTCACGCCCGAGCAGCTGCAACAGGCGGGCCAGCTCGCTAACCGGCTGGTCGCCGGGTTCGTCGGCTCCGACGAGTTCAAGGCGCTCGGGGAGGACGTCGCCGACCCCGAGAAGCTCCTCTCGGCGTTCAAGGCCTATCTCTCGGGCAACGACGAGGCCAAGGCGCTGCTGCAGCAGATCGAGTCCCTGGGCGGCGGCGTCCTTGCCCAGAGGATGCAGCAGGCGCTTTCGGATTACCTGCAGAACAGCTTCGCGCCCTATCTGCAGCGGGTTGTGTCCCAGGCGACCGAGCAGCTGGCCCAGAAGATCGCCCAGGCCGTCTCCGAGCAGGTCAAGACGGGCATGGCCCGGGCCATGGACCAGGTGGCGACCCAGATGGCCGAGGCCATGGAGGGCGCCGCCGCGCAGATGAGCGGCAGCCTCGCGGGCCTCGAGGACGCCTTCTCCGTGGACGCGGACGCCTTCGCGTCGGCCATCCACGTGAACATGGACGCCTCCGACCTCTCGTCGCTTATCTCCAGCTACTCGAAGGCGAGCTCGCTCACCTACGACAACAACCTGAAGACCCTCGGCTACGCCGACGAGTCCGACCCGCAGTCGGTGAAGATCTACCCCAAGGACTTCGACGCCAAGGAGCGCGTGCTCTCGCGCATCGACGGCTACAACGACGCCGTGCGTGAGGCCGGCGACGAGAGCAAGGCCATCTCCTACACCGACTACGTCGGCGTCCTCATGGGCTCGGTCACCGACATCGTGAACATGATCAGCCTCGTCCTCATCGCCTTCGTGAGCATCAGCCTCGTGGTCTCCTCGATCATGATCGGCATCATCACCTACATCTCGGTCCTCGAGCGCAAGAAGGAGATCGGCATCCTGCGCGCCATCGGCGCCTCCAAGCGAAACGTCGCCAACGTGTTCAACGCCGAGACCTTCATCGAGGGCCTCATCTCGGGCGTCTTCGCCATCTTCGTCGTGGTCTGCGCGAGCTTCCCGGTGAACGCCTACGTGCTCGCCGAGCACAACGTCCCGAACATCATGAGCCTGCCTTGGTACGACGCCGCGCTTCTCATCGCCGTGTCGGTGGTCCTCACCGTGGTGGCGGGGCTCCTGCCCGCCAGGAGCGCCAGCAAGAAGGACCCCGTCGAGGCGCTGAGGTCCGAATAGGGGATAGGCGCGCCGCCGAGGTCTTCGCTTGGCCGGGTCCGGGCCTTCCCGGGCGGGGCCGGGTTGCGAAAGCCGGCCTTATCGCACGCGCGGTGGCCCCGGCGTTGCGATAACCGGCCTGATCGCTCGCGCGGTGGTCCAGAAGCCCTGAAATCCCACCGCGCAGCAACGCCGGCGGCCCGGAAGCCCTGGAACCTCGCCGCGCAGCAACGCCGGCGGCCCGGAAGCCCTGGAATCTCGCCGCGCAGCAACGCCGGCGGCCCAGCAGCCCCGGAATCCCACCGCGCAGCAACGGCGGCGGCCCAGCAGCCCCGGAACCCCGCCGCGCAGCAACGCTGCATTACTGGGCGGCGAAGATCCAGGGCGTTTCTTCCCTTCCGATTACTGCGCTGCGAATGTTCAGGGCGCCAACCGCCTTCCGGTTACTGCGCGGCGACGATCCAGGGCTCTTGCGCGCCGGCGCTTACTGCGCGGCGCCATCCCGGGGCGCGCTATCCCCTCACGGGTAGCAGGAGCCGCTCTTTCGTGCCAACGACAGCCCGGTTTTCGCGACGCGCCGACGCAGGGGGCGCCGCCGCCCTTGTCTCCGCAAGACGGCTCCGCCGGCGCGCTGCGTGCGTCCCGGCGGCTCCGCCCCTCGCCGTCCGCCCCTTGTCTCCGCCCCCGGTATGTGGGGTTATCGTGGAGGGCAACCGCGCCTTCCGAACGCGAAACCTTGACGTGAGCTGGGGATTTGCTATTCTATTCATGCAAATGAGCTTAAACGCAGGAAGTGGGGTGGATCGTTTCGCCCCGCTTCCTTTCTGTATGTGCGCAAGAAGGAGGTCACATGCCCAAAGCCGGCACCGAAGAGGCGGTCCTCGCCGCCCTGGAGGCCCGAGCGGCCGACCACGGCATCGACGTGGTCGCGGTCGAGGTCGTGGGCGCCACGAAGAACCCGTGCGTCCGCGTCTACATCGACCACGCCGACGAGCAGGCCCCGACCATCTCGCTCGACGAGGTCGCGGCCGAGACGGGCTGGATAGGGGAGGCCCTCGACGAGCTGGACCCGATTCCGTCCGCGTACAACCTCGAGGTGAGCAGCCCCGGTATGGCGCGGCCTCTGCGCCGCGAGCGCGACTTCGTCCGCTTCGCCGGAAACGAGGTGCAGCTCAGCACCACCGCCACCGAGGGGCGCCGCAAGTTCACCGGCACCCTCGACGGCTTCGGGGACGGCTGCGTCCTGCTCACCGTGGACGGCGAGGCCGTCCGCATCCCGCTCGACCAGGTAAAGAAGTGCAACGTCAAGCCCGATTACTCCCTTGCGGGCAAGAAGAAGTAGGAAGGATCGAAACCCATGGCATCTGAGATGATGGAAGCCCTCGAGCTCCTCTGCCAGGAGAAGCACATCGACCAGCTCTACCTGCTCGACCGACTCGAGCAGTCCCTGGCGAAGAGCTACGCCGACGTGCTGCACCTGCCCTTCGGCGCGCGCGTGACCATCGACCGCGCCACCGGCCGCGTCTACGTCTACGAGCTCGTCCCCAAGGGCGAGGAGGACCCCGAGACCGGCGAGTACTCCGAGTTCGACGAGGTCGACGTCACCCCGCCGGGAACCTCCCGCATCGCCGCGCAGCACGCCAAGGCCGAGATCCGCGCCATCGTGCGCAACGCGGCTCGCCTCCAGATCTTCGAGGAGTTCTCGCAGCGCGTCGGCGACATCATCACCGGCACCGTCCTCCAGACCACGCCCGACTTCACCATCATCAAGATCCGCGAGGGCGTCGAGGCCGAGCTGCCGCACTTCGACCAGCGCCGCAACCCCGACGAGCTCAACGAGCGCCCGGCCGGCGAGCGCTATATGCACAACCAGCGCCTCAAGGCCATCATCATCGGCGTGCGCGACCCCAACGCCGCCCAGCCGTCCGTGCGCGGCGAGCGCCAGCGCCCCTCCATCGTGGTCTCCCGCACGCACCCCGACCTTATCCGCCGCCTCTTCGAGCTCGAGGTGCCCGAGGTCTACGACGGCATCGTCGAGGTCCGCTCCGTGGCCCGCGAGGCCGGCGTCCGCTCCAAGGTCGCCGTCTCGAGCAACGACGACCACCTCGACCCCGTGGGCGCCTGCGTCGGCCCCAAGGGCAGCCGCGTGCGCACCGTCGTCTCCGAGCTGCGCGGCGAGCGCGTCGACGTCGTCCTGTGGAGCGACGACCCCGCCAAGTGCGTGGCCTCCGCCCTCTCCCCGGCGCGCGTCTCCCGCGTGGTCATCGACCCCGAGGACAACTACGCCACCGTCATCGTCCCCGACGACCAGCTTTCCCTCGCCATCGGCAAGGAGGGCCAGAACGCCCGCCTCGCCGCGCGCCTGACCGGCATGCACATCGACATCAAGAGCGAGTCCATGGCCGCCGGCGTCCTGCGCGACGCGCCCGCCGCCTCCGCCGAGGACTCCCTGATCGACGACGAGGGCGCCCACCGCTGCGAGTACGTCGGCGCCAACGGCGTCCAGTGCCGCAACATGGCGCGCCCGGGATCGCGCTTCTGCGGCGTCCACGACGGCCTCGACGGCGTCGAGGTCTCCGACGACCCGGATTCCCTGATCTAGCGCGGACACCCGCACACGCACTAACCGCCCGCGGCGTCGCCCGCAACCGCAAGGAAGGTAGGTCACATGGCAAAGACCCGTGTACACGACCTCGCTAAGGAGTACGGCATGTCGAGCAAGGAGATGCTCGACCACCTCTCCGAGATGAAGATCCCCGCGAAGTCCGCGTCCTCCACGCTCGAGGACGCCTACGTCGCCATCGTCCGCAAGAAGCTCAAGCCGATCCTCGAGGCCCGCGCCGCCGAGATCGAGGCCGAGAAGAAGGCCGCCGCCGAGAAGGCCGCCGCCGAGGAGCGCGCCGCCAAGGAGCAGGCCGAGAAGGAGCGCCTGGAGGCCGAGCGCCGCCGCGAGGCCGAGCGCGCCGAGGAGGAGCGCCGCCGCGCCGCCGAGGAGGCCGCCCGCAAGAAGGCCGAGGAGGAGCGCCTGGCCGCGGAAAAGGCCGCCGCGGAGGAGGCCGAGCGCAACCGCGTCAAGGACACCGCCCCGCGCGCCGTCCCGTCCTTCACGAGCCTGCTCGACCAGATCGCCCAGCAGGAGAAGGTCCTGAAGCAGCAGGCCGAGGAGGCCGCCGCCGCCAAGGCCGCCGCCAAGTCCGGCCGCGGCCGCAAGTCAGACGAGCGCGGCCCCAAGCGCGGCGGCTCGCCGGCCCCGCGCGCGGCGGAGTCCGCCGCCCCGTCCCGCGACAACGGCTCCGACGCCCCCTCCGGCGACGGCCGTCGCCGCGGCAAGAAGGGCCGTCGCGACGAGGGCGGCGAGGACCGCTACTCCCGCATGGCCCGCGAGGCCGAGGCCTACAACCGCTCCCGCGTCCTGGAGGAGGCCCGCGTCGCCGTCGAGGAGGCCTCCCGCGAGTCCTCCGGCCGCCGCAAGAAGCGCAAGGAGCGCCGCCAGAAGCAGGCCGAGCAGGCCGCCGAGCAGCAGCGCATCGAGGAGGCCATCGCCAACGACCAGGACATCAGCCAGCTCGACACCGTCAAGGTGCCGCAGGGCTCGACCGTGGCCGACCTCGCCGAGCTGCTGGGCGTCCCCGCCAACGACATCATCAAGCGCCTCTTCCTGCTGGGCACGCCGCTCACCCTCACCGAGTCCATGTCCGACGAGCTCATCGAGCTCGTGGCCGACGACCTGGGCCGCGACGTCAAGGTCATGACCAAGGAGGAGGAGAACTCCTTCACCTTCTACGACAACCCCGAGGACCTCGTGCCCCGCGCGCCCGTCGTCACCGTCATGGGCCACGTCGACCACGGCAAGACGTCGCTTCTCGACGCCATCCGCCACACGGGCGTCGCCGAGGGCGAGGCCGGCGGCATCACGCAGGCCATCGGCGCCTCGCAGGTCACCATCAACGGCCGCAAGATCACCTTCATCGACACCCCGGGCCACGCGACCTTCACCGCCATGCGCGCCCGCGGAGCCAAGGTGACCGACATCGTCATCCTGATCGTCGCCGCCGACGACGGCGTCATGC
>CAVJHQ010000055.1:0-15336 GCA_963649365.1 Alloprevotella sp. | reverse complement strand
AGGGCAACAGAGGAAGTCCCTGAGAAAGAAGCGAGCACCTTTCTGAGGTTCTTGTCGCTTATTGAGTTGCCGGAGGTTCCCAAAGCCGCGCCTGCGCCCTCGAGCTCGCCGGCGAATTGCCCATCCGCGCCATACCATCCGAGACCATAGCCGCTCAAGCCAGGCCCAAGCGCCACATGCACGAGACGTAAAGCGAATTCAGGAGTAGTGCAGTTCCAAAAGACACTACGGTCGGCATTAACGATCGCCGTATTTTCGTTTAGGCAGAAGAGGTACTCCAGGGCAAGCGCCGAGAGATTCTTTCTAACCATGGTTTCTACATCGGCGGCTTTGCCAAACTCAATTCCTGAGTCGAACCAGATGGCGCCAAGCTTGCTGCAGCCGCTGAAATCAAGGTTGGCCAATCGGTTGCCAACACAAATTAGTGACTCAAGCGAAGGCGAAAGCTTAAGCGAGGTGAGCTTGTTACCCGAACAGTCTAGGTAGCTTAGATTGCAGAAGCCCGACACATCCAAAGAAACCAACCGATTGTCGCTGCATTCAAGGTACGCCAAGCCATCGCTGCCAACAATATCGAGCGATTCGATGTTGTTGAACGAGCAGTCCAGATACTCCAATGCGGGGTCATTGCTCACATCTAAAGTAGAGACCTGCGAACCGGAGCAATCAAGGTTTAATAGATTTTCGCATCCGCTCGCCTTGAGGTGAATTAACCCGCCATCCCCACAAACAAGCGTCTTGAGTTTCGAAAAGCCGCTCACGTCAAGCGAAGCGGCCTGGTTCTTTTCGCTGACTATGACCTCAACATTAGGAAAATTCGCAAGAAAGCCGTAGTCGATGATGCCGAGATCAGAGAGGCCCTCATCCGTCACAAGACTGGAGCCATCCACGTCACCAAACTTCGTAACCTTTTCGGCCTCCTGCACGGAAATGGTGCCGTCCCCGTTCTCGTCGGCCTTTGAGGAGAGATAATTGCGCAGCTTCTCGTTCTCAATCTCGGAGAGAACGATTTCTGACGCGCGGGGTGCCCCCGCCGTGTCGGGTGCGGCAAACATGCCGGTTAGAGACCCCGAGAAGAATAGGCATGCGCCGGCGCCGCAAACGACCACGGCTGCAAGCACGACAGCTGCGACAATGGTCCGTTTATTCACCGGCTTGGGCTCGGGCTCTGGTTTGGCCTCGAGTTTGGCCTCGGGCTTGGTCTCAGCATTCAACTGGGCACCGCACTCCCTGCAGAAGCGCTTACCTTCGGGGTTCTCGGTCCCACACTCAGGACAAAACATAGGGCCTCCCAGCACTTACCCGTCTTTTCTTGCTTGGTGCAGCACATATGAGATGGTCGAAACAATGCCCAGAGCCCACACACCGACGCCCATGCTCACTGCGCCCCCAACGATTGACGACGAGATTCCCAAGCCCGACAGCTCGGATCCAAGCGTGGTCTGAACACCACTACCAATCAATAGCATGAACGCGACGCACAGCAGGCCAACAAGCCCTCCGGCACCACCGACGTTGCCGGTATAGTCCCTATAGAAATCAAACGCCGAGGCAGCACCGATCGCCGCGACCATGATTCCTGCCACCATGGAAAACACCGTAAGAGATGAGACGTCACTCGTACCCGAGCCTCCAAAATTGGCAAGGTATCCCAGGCCCCGAGCGATATCGGGAAGGGTAAAGGAGATCGACGAGATTCCCGAACCCAACACCGGAAGAAACAATACGCAAAGCACTATGGCAACGTCCATCGCCATAAGGAGATACTCAGGCCCCCGAGCAGGGCCGGGCACCGGTGGCTCAGGATGGTCTCCGAGCAACTTCGCGCCGCACTGGGTACAGAACTTCTTGCCCACATCGACCCTCGCGCCACAATTGTGACAGAACATAATTAACCCCTTGATATATAGCCGACCTCAGCATAGACACGTCGGCGATACCAGATAACTCCAGAGGACACCATAAAGACCAAGGCGACGACAAGAGCGAGCAACCACGGGTCAAATCCAATAACAGCGGACGCGGCGCCGAAGTTAGATGTGCCTACAGCAAGACCCCCAAGAATGAACAGCAGCAGCATTACCCCCGAATAGATGGCGGAGAACCACATGAGCTTGCAGCCGCAGCGCTCACCCGCGAAGTTCTTTTTTGCTCCGTTGTGGAGCACCCAAATCGAAAACCCCGCGATGGCGGCACGGACCAGCAGCACGAATATGGCCTGTCCCATCGAGCTATTCAGCTGGCTCGTATACGATGTTCCAAAGGCGCTGTCCAAGGTATTTGCGTAGTCGTACGCCTGGCCCACCTGGGAAAAGCCGGGAGACGAAACTATCGTGAGCACATCAACAAGGACGGCGGCGACCAAGACGATGCAGAGCCCCTGGTACACACGTCCAATGATGAAGGTTTTCTCGGCCGTGGCCTCTTTACCCCGGGTCGGCCGGTAAAGGGGCTTATCAGTCGGGGCAGCGTGCGCCATCTGGGCACTCTTCGCCTTGAGGGTCTCGTAGAGCGTGGCCAAGGCTCCGGCGGCCGAAGAGGGCGCGCTGTCCTTGGCCTTCTTGATTTGCGCCGCCAGCTCAGGAGCGACCTTCTCCTTGAGCACGCCGGCCTGTTGGGTCACAACGGTGGGGATGTCGCCAATCTTTGTTTCCGCCACCGTGTTGGCGACCTCGGCGAGACGATCCTTACGAACGTCGATGATTTGTTGGGGCGCGGGATCAGGCGCGGACGACGGTAGTACTACGAGCTTCGCACCGCAGGACGTGCAAAACTTCGCACCGTCGTTAACGGGCTTTCCGCAATTAGGGCAGAACATGGGGCTTATCTCCTTCCGTGAGCTGCACGTACTGCATGATTGCGTACGTGCATGAAAATCGACACGATTCCGAGAATGCCCGCCAGCCAAACGCCCGAGCCACACTTGACTACGCTGCTCGAAACTGAGCCAACGCCAAAGCCAGACAGCGACGAGGAGATTTGGCTGCTTACGACGGCAACAAAGAAGAATTCGACCACGGCAACAGCGAGTACCACAAAAGCACTGCGCGCGTTGCCCCCGCCCTTGTAATCCCGGTAGAGGTCGAGCGCGACCGTGGCCGCCACTGCCACCACCAGAAACCACGCGAACCCGGTTAAAATATTTAGTGCGTTAGTTTCGCTGCTGCCACTAGAGCCCATAAGGCTTGAAAGGGATGCGAGGTTCTCGGCCCCTTTAGCAAGGTCAAGCAAAGTAACCGATACTGGCAGGAAGCTAGCCTTCACAAAGGGCATGAACAGCGCGCAATAGGCGATGGCGACGTCCAGCGCCATGAGCCCGTAACGGGGTTTAGGAGGATTGGCAGGCAAGGGAACCGGATCGGGCTCCGGAGAATCCATAGGCCGCAAATTTGCCCCGCACTGCGTGCAGAACTTCTTTCCCTCGTCTATCTTCGCGCCGCATTGACAGCAGTACATAACGATCTCCTCGTGTCAAATTGCAATGCACCGAATTTGGCACAGCGCAGTGGCCACGCGACCCCCTGTGTAACAACTAAAAGCCCTGGCGTAAGAATCGATGCGGCTTCGGCCTTAGCAATTCCCGAAGCTGCATTAGTGCCAAAACGCTCGTTATTCATTACATGCGCCTTGTGCCAGGCCGCCAAGAGACCGACCGTTATGTCACGTGTCGCTTCACCCCAGCTATTGGAGGCACCATGTTCTGCCCAAACTGCGGCAAGAAGATCCCGGACCAGTCACAATTCTGCCCCGAATGCGGAACCGGGCTTCCAACCCGGTCGAATCCCGAGCCAAAGCCTGCGCCTAAACCAGAGCCCAAGCCCGAGCCCGGGGATGGGGACAGCAAGGATTCAAAGAAGCCGGCGGGACGCGGCTCAATAGGCACAATCCCCACCCCGGTAAAAATGGGACTTGCGGCAGCTGCGGTAATCATTGTGGCCGTCGCAGCCGTAGCCATTTTCTCAGTCTCGAACGCCAAACCCCAGCTCACGGATGAGCAGATTAAGCAAAGCATTTCAGAGAGCGAAACCTTGAACGTGTCCCTCGGCGAGCTATGGGAAAAGACCGACGAATGCAAGCTCACATCAGTCGTATCTGACAATATAAGAGACGGAGACGAGAACGGCCTGCCCCATCGCAGCGTCGAAGTGACGGCGACCTTTGAGGGGTCCCTAGTAAAAGCAACGTGCACGTACGTTCCGTATTTTGTTCTTAAAGACGGCGCTTGGGAGCTCGAGGTGTGCGACCAGACCGGATATAAGGCCGAGCCCATCGCCGCCATCCCAGAGGAACTTCTTACCTCGTGTGCGTCAAGTTTGATGAAGACGGTGGACACCAACCACCCGCACAAAGACACGGACGGCAAAACACTGAAGCTCCAAGAGCTTTATGCGAACGGCTTTAACTGCTCCATAACCGAAAATGAAACTGCCCAAGGCGCGGGCGGCACCATCAAGATGGCAATCTCCGCCCAAAAGGGAATCCGTTCTTACAGCGGCACGCTCAAAGCGACGTTTGGCTGGGACAACAACGGCTGGACCGTTACCGACTGCACCGCTGACGAAGGGTCTTACGACTCCAGTCTTGATTCCTTTGTTGGCACCTGGACAGGCGAGCTCCTCGAGGCAAAGCGCAGCACGTCTTATACCTGCTACGGAGGCCGGGCTAATCCGCCGGTATTGACCGTCAAGAGCATCGATTCCAGCGCGCAAACAGCAGTTGTCGACCTCACCTACACCGTGCACCCGCACGAATGCGACAGCTCCGACATCGACTCCTCAGCTGACGACGTGCAGGTCACTCAATCCAACCTTCTCCTGAGCATCAAGGAAGGCTCTTCCGCTTACAAGATTTATAGCGGCAAAAATCCAGTTAACCAGTACGTAGAGTTCAAAATTACCAGCGATGGCCTGGTCAAATTGTACGTCGAGACCTCAGGCGGCCTGGGCGTATGGCAGAATGACACGTACAAGCTGAGTAAAACAGCCGCAGCATAAGGAAAAACGGGTGACGCGAAGATTGCACGGGAGCACGACGATGAGCCGCCACGATCTCGGCGGCGGGGCCGAGGTCCCATGCCCAAGGCTGGCACGCGAGCTCTGCGACGCCCTCGAGCGCGACGAGAATCGCTATCCTCCCATTCTCTGCGGAACGCACGAGGCGTCGGTCTCGGAGAACCTTGCCGTCCCCGTGCCGACGGAGCTGCTCAAGGGGACGCGGCGCCTGTACGTGACGGAAAGCGAAACCGTGCCCGGCGCCCTCTTCTGCCAGGCAGTGTCGCTCCGCATGGATAAGGTCGCAGAGCTCATCAAGGCCGAGCAGGCACTCGAGGGCTATCCCTGGGAATACGCGGACGAGTTCGAGGAGGAGTTCCGCCTATACGCCTTCGGCGATGAGGTGGAGATCGTCGACGGGACGCTTCCTCTCCGCGAGACGTCGCTCATGCCCGATTGGGCGCAGCCCGGCGCAAAGGTCGTGCTGCTCGGCGTCTGCGACCACTTCGAGATCGCCGAAGCGAGGCAGCTCGCCCAGAGTTTGGACGAATGGGAGGACGAGATCTCGGACTTGTTGGGCAATGATCTCGAGTAGCTAACGCAAGCGGCTCAACTGCTTAGCCTGCACAGCGCGCCACCTACCTGTACGTCTCGCGCACATCGTCCAGATACGTCTCCGCGGCCGCGAGCTCGCCACGGTCCACGAGCGCCATAAGGACCGTCGCGTGGTTGCGGGCATCATGACGGAGCTTGGCCGCCTGCGCCGCCCGCGCGCTCAGCTCCTCGTAGAGCACAACCGTGCCCGCAAGCTCCTCCTCGACGGCTCGCGCCCGCGCGCGCTCGGTCTCGACGTCCCGCAGATACAAAACGGCGACCGCCAGCGCCGCGAGCACGAGGATGTTGACCGCGCCCACTAGAAATACGCCCACGCTCACAACCGGCGCGTTGTTGAGCTCGAACTCCTGCAGATACAGCAAGGTCGCGGTGATGCATGCCTGCACCGCCGCCAAGACGGCGAACCTCCAGGTAAAAATCGCGCTTCTCACGCGACGCCCACGACGGTCATCCTTTGCAGCAACCGCCGCGAACTGCCGCGCGAGCATATCCGCAAGCCACACGTTGATCACAGCGACGAGCGCGCGCAGCGCGAAGAAGAGCACGGGGGCCGCCTGCATCGAGCTCTCCTGCCCCAGCGGCAACCGCGACACGAGCAGCCAGATCGCGCTCACCAGGCACTCGCAGCACGCCATGACGACGGTCGCCAGCGCAACGACCAGCGTGCGCCGCCCGCGGGAGCCTCCGCACAACAGCCAAGGGAGCACCAGCATGCAGACAAAGACGACGGCCCCAACGGCAAGAAAACGCTCCTTGAGTATGGTGAGCAGGGAAAACACCAATAGCGTCACAACCCAATAGCGGCGCCTCTTGGGCACACACGCGAGGCGCGCTATGAAGTAGAGCTGCGCCGAGTCGACCACCATGGTCGTGCCCCACGACGCAAGCGAGAGCAATAACGCAGCCATACGCACTCCTGCGGCAGCCTCAGAGCAGCCTTCCCACGTGCTCAACGAACCTGTCGTGCAACATCTTACGGCAGCGCTGGCTCACCGGTATGACGTCGCCGTTCGACATCACCACATTCGCGCTGTTGAGCTCGACTATGCGGTCCATATTCACCAAGAAGCTCTTGTGGCAGCGCACGAACTGGTTAGGCAGGCTGCACTCTATCTCGGAGAGCTTCGAGTAGATCTCGACCGTGCGCTCGGCTTCGTGGATACGCACCTTGCGGCGATCGCTCTCGACGTACATCACGCGCTCGGGCACCATCTGGATCAGCGAGCCGTTGTTGCGAACGAGCAGGGGCGCGCTGCGCTCGTGCGATAGGTTTTCAAGCGCGCGGCACAGAGCCGCCTCAAGCTTGACCTGGTCAATAGGCTTGGCCAAGAACCACGTATGCTTAGTCCGGTAGAGGTCGGGAGCATACTCCAGGCATCCAGACACGTAAATGACCTGCGTGGCAGGCATGCGGCTCGCAAGGGCATCGACCAGGTCGATGCCGTTCACCTGCTCGTTTCCCAAGAAGATATCGGTAAAGAGGATGTCGCACCCGGACTGTATGGCCTCGAGGCCGCTTCCGGCGTCGTGCGCGACGACGGCGGGCCCCAGCTCTTTGGAGCATGAAGACGCCGCGATCATGGCGGCCAGCTCGGCCGCCTCGACTTCGTTGTCCTCGACTATCACAACGCGATACATGCGGACGCACCCCCATCCCCCACACAGGGGTCACGCGAAGGCCGGCCGGTCGGGCCGCTTCACCACACCAGTGTTTATTGGTCTCACCTTAGCATTACCCCGAGAAACACGCTTTTTGACGAAGTCCAGAATGTAATAAACGATGGGCTGGACGTCATGTCCGATGCGAACGGGGAAATGCTCGATGGCATTGGATCAACCGGGCATGGCAGGATGCGCCACCCGCCGGGCGCACGCGCTACCCCGCTCGGAGCACCGCCCGCGCGACCAGGACCGGGCGCGCGTCGCCCTCCGCACCCGGCCCCTCAAGCTCAAAGGTGAGCGACCCCTCGTGGGCGCGGACGATGTCCTCGGCGATCTCGATACCCCAACCATGCTCGGGCAAAGAAGCGGACGCACTCATCTGCCGGCGCTTTTCCCAGCGCTCGTTGGGAAGGCGAGAGCCCGCGGTAACCGGGTTTCTCACCGCCAGGGCAACAAAGCCGGCGTGCTCTGCGGCAGAGACGCGCACGAAACGGCACGATTCCGGCAGAGCCTCGCAGGCGGCAAGCGCGTTGTCAATAAGGTTCGCGAGAACAGCGCACACCTCCGCGTCGGGCAGTGGAAGGGTGCTCGGCAGGCTCACCTGTGCCTCGAAGGCGATGCCGGCCTCCTTAGCCTGCGCAGCCTTTGCCAAGAGCAGCGCGTCGAGGGCCGGGTTGCGGCACCATGAGGCGCCCTTTGACGGGATTCTTGCCACCAGATGCTCCAACGCCTCACGCGCGGTATCGGTGTCGCCGGCATGAATCGCCTGCTCGGCAGCATCGAGGCCGGCCCCTACCGTCCCCCTGATGCGGTCGGCGTCGTCGACCGCGCCTTGGGCAGCAAGAAGATGCTCGCGCTGCGCCTCGAGCAGCTTCGCGACCTGATCGGTAAAGGCGGCGGCCGCCTCGCGGCTCTGCGTGGCGGCAACGTCGGCGAAGAGAAACGCATTGCAGCCGGCGGCTACCATGCCGAGCGCCGACGTGACGAGCGAGTAGGCGGCGCTCGCGCCAAAGGCGACGGTTGCCCAGGCCGCCAATGCAACCGCCATGAGCTGCGCCGCAGGAAACAGCAGGTTGACCAGGCAATAGGCCCGCGGACGTCCCCGCAGGCGCCGCCAGAGCAGCGCGGCGCTCGCCGCGATGCACGCACAGGCGAGCGCCGCAGACGGCACGATAAAGCTGTCCACGGCGCTCACCCCTTCTCGAATATCTGCGGCCGGGCATTCGCGCCCGGGCATTCGCGGCCGCACATTCACGCACGAGCCCGCGAGCCCGTGCGCCCGGGCCTCTCCCCTACCCCAGCTTCTGCGCGAGGAGCTGGTTGAAGAGCTTCGGGTTGCCGGAGCCCTTGGCGGCCTTCATGCACTGGCCCACGAGGAAGCCGAGGACCTTCTTGTTGCCGTCGCGGTACTGCTGGACCTGGTCGGTGCAGCGCCCAAGGACCTCGTCGACGATGGGCTCGAGCGCGCCGGTGTCGGTGACCTGGCGCATGCCCTTCTCGTCCACGACCTTCTCGGGGTCCTTGTCGGTGCCGTTGACCAGGTCGAGCACCTCGCGCGCCTGGGCGAACGTGATCGCGTCGCCGGCGAGAAGCGCCGAGATGGACGCCACCTGCGCCGGCGTGAGCGCGTCGTAGCTGGGGACGAGGTTGACCATCACGTTGCCCACGGTCGGCACCACCTTGGCGTCCACGCCGGCGACGGCCTCCTCGAAGAAGGCGGCCACGGCCGGGTCGCCCGCAAGCTGGGCGGCGTCGGCGGACTTCAGGCCGAAGTCGGCCATGTAGCGGTCGCGCTTGGCGTCCGGCAGCTCCGGGATCTGCGCGCGGGCGGCCTCGATGAACTCGTCGGTAAGGTCGAAGGGCGCGAGGTCGGGGTCCGGGAAGAGCCGGTAGTCGTCGGCGGTCTCCTTCACGCGCATGACCACGGTGCGGCGGCGCGAGGGCTCCCAGTGGCGCGTCTCCTGGTAGATGATGCCGCCCTCCTCGAGCACCTCCGCCTGGCGGCAGATCTCGTACTCGAGGGCGTCGTGGAGGCTCTTGAAGGAGTTGAGGTTCTTCATCTCGGTCTTCGTGCCGAGCTTGGTGGAGCCGCGGCGGCGCAGGCTCACGTTGCCGTCGCAGCGCATGGAGCCCTTCTCCATGGAGCAGTCGGAGATGCCCAGCGTAAGGAACGTCTGGCGGAGCTTCTCCATAAAGAGGCGCGCCTCCTCGGGCGTGCGCAGGTCGGGCTCGGTCACAAGCTCGATGAGGGGCGTGCCGCAGCGGTTGTAGTCCACGAGCGACTCGGCCGCGGCGGTGATGCGGCCCTCGGCGCCGCCCACGTGGACCATCTTCGCCGCGTCCTCCTCCATGTGGATGCGCAGGATGCGGATGGGCACCGTGTAGGAGCCGTCGGCGCGGCGCTCGGGCATCTGCATGTTCGAGGCGTCGTAGCTGGCCAGGTGCCCCGCGCGCTGGTTGCCCTCGCGCATGGTCGCCGTCATCGAGGTCGAGAGGCCCTCGGCGCCCGCGGACGCGGAGGCAAGAGAATCGGCCTGCTCGGCGCCGAACGCGCAGTCGGGGCGCTCGGCCGCGCCCTGGCCGGTGACCTCGAGGTCCAGGTGGCCGTACATGGCGAAGGCGACCGGCCCCTGCGTGGTCTGGAAGTTCTTCGCCATGTCCGGATAGAAGTAGTGCTTGCGGTAGAACATCGAGTGCTTCTGGATCTCGCAGTTGGTGGCAAGACCCGCCTTGACGATGGACTCGATGGCGCGCTTGTTCGGCACGGGCAGGGCGCCGGGAAGGCCCAGGCAGACCGGGCAGACGTTGGCGTTGGGCTCGTCGTCGTGGGAGAGGCGGCAGTTGCAGAACATCTTCGTGTCGAGCGCGGTGAGCTCGGTGTGGATCTCGAGGCCGATGACGGCCTCCCAGTCCTCGAGGACCTCGGAGAGCTTCTTCATTACAGCTCGCCTCCCTTCCCGGCGAAGTCGGGCGCGACGGACAGGGCGGGCGCCCCGGTGGCGGCGTCGGCGAAGCCGCGCTCGATCGCGCGGGCGAACGTGAGCAGCTGGCGGTCCTTGAACGCGGGGCCCACGAGCTGCGCGGAGACGGGCAGGCCGGAGTCGGCGCCCAGGCCCAGCGGCACCGAGATGCCGCCGTTGCCGCAGATGTTCAGCGAGATGGTGTACATGTCGGAGAGGTACATCTGGGTGGGGTCGGAGAGCTCGCCGAACTTGAACGCGGTGCGCGGGGAGGACGGCATGAGGATCGTGTCGACCTTGCCGTAGGCGGCGTCGTAGTCCTGCGTGATGAGCGTGCGGGCCTTCTGCGCGGCGTAGTAGTACTTGTCGTACACACCGGAGGAGAGAAGGTAGGCGCCCAGCAGCTGGCGGCGCTTGGCCTCGGCGCCGAAGCCGTGCGCGCGTGAGAGCGAGCTCTGGTCGTTGAGGTTGGCGCAGCCTTCCTCCTGGTAGCCGTAGCGGATGCCGTCGAAGCGGGCGAGGTTGGAGAACGCCTCGGCGGGCCCGATGACGTAGTAGGCCGAGATGGCGGCGTCGAGGTGCGGCAGGTCGACCTCGACGAGCTCGGCGCCCTGCTCCTCGAGCTTCTTCGCGGCGGACTCGACGGCGGAGCGGACCTCGGGCGTGAGGCCCTCGGCCTCCATGAAGGCGGGGATGACGCCCACGCGCTTGCCCTCGACGGAGTCGTTCAGGTGCTCGAGGAAGTCGACCGGGCAGTCCTGGCTCGTGCAGTCGTAGGGGTCGTGGCCGGCGGCGACGAGCGCGTTCATGGCCAGGGCCACGTCCTCGACGGTGCGGCCGAAGGGGCCGACCTGGTCAAGAGAGGAGCCGAAGGCCACGACGCCGTAGCGGGAGACCGCGCCGTAGGTGGGCTTCATGCCCACGACGCCGCAGAGCGAGGCCGGCTGGCGGATGGAGCCGCCCGTGTCGGAGCCGAGGGCGAGCGCCACCTCGCCGGCGGCGACGGCCGCGGCCGAGCCGCCCGAGGAGCCGCCGGGGACGCGCTCGGTGTCCCAGGGGTTGTTCGTGCGGTGGAAGGCGGAGGACTCGGTGGAGGAGCCGAACGCGAACTCGTCCATGTTGGCCTTGCCCATGGGCAGGCAGCCTGCTGCGAGCATGCGCTCGACGCAGGTGGCGGTGTAGACGCTCTCGTAGCCCTCGAGCATGCGGGAGGCGCAGGTGGTGCGCGTGCCCACGAGGTTCATGTTGTCCTTGATGGCAAGGGGCACGCCGGCGAGCGGGGGCAGGGGCTTGCCGGCCGCGCGGTCGGCGTCGACCTTGGCGGCGGCGTCGAGCGCGAGCTCGGGAGAGACCTGCAGGAACGCCTGGACGCCGCCCTCGCGCGCCTCGATGGCGTCGAGCGAGGCCTTAGCGACCTCGGTGGCGGTAAAGTCGCCCGCGGCGACGCCGGCGGCGATTCCCGCGGCGCTGAGCTGGTCGATGTTCAGGGCCATTACTCCTCACTCCCCTCTCCGAGGATCGACGGCACGCGGAAATAACGCTCGCGCGAGCTGCCCGCGTTGGAAAGGGCGACGTCGAGGGCGAGGTCGCGCTCGGGCTCGAGCACGTCGTCGCCCATCACGTTGGAGAGCGAGCCGATGGGGTGGAACGTGGGCTCCACGTCGGGCAGGTCGTACTGCAGGATGGGCTCGAGCATCTGGACCGCGTCGTTCAGGTAGGCGGTCATCTCGCTGAGCTCGTCCTCGGTCAAGGCGATCTTCGCGTACTCGGCGATGCCGCGCACGTCCTTCTCGCTGAGTGCCATAGGCGCTCCTTCCAGGTACAAGAATCAACCTGGCCATTGTACGGCGTGCGCGGCGGGCCGGCGGGCGGGCGCCGCGCACGCGTTACCGTACGGACTTGAAAGACGGGGACGGGCCAAGAAGGAGCCGCCGTGGCAACCTCACTCCGGCAGCATCGACCCGTCGCGGGCAGAGGGCGCGGACTGGGCCGCGCGGGCGTCGTCGCGGGCAAGAAGCCACGTCATGAAGCTGCCGAAGCAGGCCGCGAGCACCTGCTGGAAGAGCGTGCCGATGATCACGGGGAACATCGTCTCGCCCGGGAAGTACTGCGCGGCGATGACCGCGCCCGCGGAGATGTTGCGCATGCCGGTCTGGAACGTCATGGTGACCTGGGTCTCGCGCGGGCGGCGCCAAAGGCGAGAGACGATAAGCCCCCAGAAGTACCCCGACATCGCGAAGAGGGCGATGAACACCATCACGCCCACGAGCTGCGGGGTCAGGTGCTTCATGTACGGAGAGACCGCGGTCGAGTTCGAGAGGATCACGAGCACGAGCGCGATCTTGGCCGCCGGCGCGATCGCGGGCGAGAGCTCGCGCTTGGCCCAGCCGCGCGTGAGGTCGTTGACCACCATGCCGGCGAAGGCCGGCAGCGCGATCTCTACGAGCATGTCGACCATCATGCCCACGGCGTCGACCTCCACCGAGCGCCCGAGCAGGAGCTTGAGCGTGAGCGGGATGGTCACGGGGGCGATCACCGTGGCGACGAGCAGGGTCGCGAGGCCCTGCGAGAGGTCGCCGTCGAACATGTTGATCCACATGGCCGAGACGACCGCCACGGGCACCGAGTACTCCAGGACGATGCCGAGGACGATGTTCGTGTTGTCGCCGAAGAAGAGGCTGCCGAGCGCGAACGCGCAGAGCGGGATCGCCACGACGGAGATAAAGAGCGTCACGAGCATGGCCGCGGGGCGCCGGAAGCTGTCGAGCAGGTTGCGCAGGTTGTTCCCGAGCGCGCCCTGGAACGTCATGAAGGCGAAGAGCGCGGTGACGAAGGGCTTGAGCACCGAGACCTGCGAGGGGAACAGGACCCCGATCGCGACGCAGATGGGGGCAATAAAGGCCAGGTGAGAACCGATGAACTTACCGAACGACTTCCAAGCTTCCACGTCGGGCGAGACCTTTCCGATAGCGTTGTTCCGAGGGCGGCCCAGCCGGCCCTCGCCGAGGCGCCGTCGCGCCCGCAAGAGGCGAGGCCCCCTTTCTCGGCGCGCGGCAACGGCCATGGTAAGCCAACGCGCCCACAGACCGGCGCGCCTTCCCCGATTACCGCAGGAACTGTAAAACCGGCTGTTACGCTTCGCGGCGAAAACGCATCATGAAGAAGCCGCCCACGGCCGCCGCCATGACCGAGGCGCCGAAGAGAACCGCCTGCACGCCGAAGGCGTCCGCGAGCGCCGGCGCGAACAGCAGCGGGATCGTGCCCGCGGAGTTCATGCCCACGCGCATGAGCGAGGCGACGCGCCCGACGTTTCCGGGCTCGCAGCGCTGCTGCATGAGGGTCGTGCGGATGGGCGCGAGCGCGCCGTACCCCACGCCGCAGACGAGCTGCCCCACCGCGGCCACCGGCGCGATGTTCGTGCCGGTGTAGATCATCGAGCCTGCGCCGAGGACCAGAAGCGACGCCGCGAGCAGCCACGTCGAGAAGCGCTTCTTCGGGATCTTGAGCACGAGCAGCGACCCCGCGGTGCCGCCGATGCCCGAGATGGACGAGAGCCACCCCATCCAGTCGGACCCCACGCGCAGCACGTCGCGGTAGAAGAGCGACTCGAGCGAGTCGAACGCGCCGTAGGCAAAGAGCCCGAGGAACCCGATGACGAGAAGGACCCGCAGCTCCCTGCGCCCGAAGACGATGCGCGCGCCCTCGGCGAGCTCGCGGAAGAAGCCGCCCTTCTCGCCGTCGCCGGGGCCGCCGTCGCCGGGGCCGCCGGCCCCGTCCTCGGCCGCGGCGTCGCCGCCCTCCTCGGGAACAGGCTTGGCAAGCTGCTCGCGCGTGGCCCACGTGACCACGATCGCAAGGATCGGCGCGAAGGCCTCCAGCGCGAACACGCACTGGTGCGGCGCCCACGTGGCGATCCAGCCCGCGAGCGCCGGCCCCACGATCACGGAGGCGCCGGTCGCCATCTGGTTCAGGCCGTTCATGCGCGCCAGGTGCCCGGCGTCCTCGGTAAAGAAGCGCGGGTAGGCGTCCACCGCGGTCGTCCCCGAGCCGAAGAAGACCCCGATGGCAAGAGACGCGAACGCGAGCACGGGGTAGCTCACCGGGATGAGCCAGCCCGCGAAGCCGGTCGCCGAGATGGCCGCGAGCGCGACGAGCAGGGTCTTGCGCGGCCCCACCCGGTCGATCACCGGCCCGCCGGCCAGGTTTCCCAGCACGATCGCCAGGTTCATGAGGAAGACGAGCGCCGAGACCTCGAGGGCCCCGGCGGAGAGCACGTAGGTGGCGCAGCCGATGATGCCGATGAAGTACACCGACTGGACGGCGAACATCATAAAGAAGTTGATCGCGACGATGCGTCGCGTGGGCGAGGTAAGGAATTTCATGTTTGCGAGCTCCTAGGGGCACGGTTCCGTCGGGTCGGGGGAAGCGCGCCCCGCGTCAGATCGCGCTGCTCTCAAACATGTACATGAACATAAGGCGTTCCTTATCGCCGGAATACGAACAAACGCGATTATAGGCCTCTTCCCAAGGGAGAAGGACCGGGGTGATGGGGCGAGCCGCCGGGCCGCGTAACCGATCGCCGCGCGCCGCCGAGCCGTGCAACCGCCCGCCGCGCGCCGCCGTCTCTAAATCCCCCCGAATGAGGGGTATTTATGGACCGGGCGCGCGCCGCTTGCCGTATAATCCCTACTCGCTACTGTGAATTAACGGCATCGCAGGCGCGGGCGCACCGCGCGCACTTATATAAGGAGAGAGAATGTCAGCAGCGCTTCTGAACGTGAGCGGCGTCTCGGCGGGGACCGAGGATAAGCCCATCCTTCACGGCATCGACCTGGCCGTCGCCGAGGGCGAGTGCCACGTCCTCATGGGCCCGAACGGCGCGGGCAAGTCCACGCTCGGCCATGTGATCATGGGCGACCCGACCTACCGCGTGACCAGCGGCTCCATCGAGTTCGCCGGCGCCGACCTTACCGACGCGACCGCCGACAAGCGCAGCCTCGCCGGCATCTTCCTCTCTTACCAGGCGCCCGTCGAGGTGCCGGGCGTGCCCCTCTACAGCTTCCTGCGCACCATCTGCCAGATGCGCCCCGAGCTCAAGACCACCGCGC
>CAVJHQ010000054.1:0-15741 GCA_963649365.1 Alloprevotella sp. | reverse complement strand
CCGCGCCCTGGACCTGGAACGGGATGTCGTGGACCTTGAGGTCGAGGAAGACCTTGAGGCCGCGCTCGCGCATGGCGGACACGATGCTCGGGCCCTCGGCGTAGAAGAGCGTCATGCCGACCTTGACCCAGGTCGCCTTGCCGGCGAGAAGGTCGGCGAGCTCGAAGGCGCGCTCGCGGCTGCAGTCCAGGGCGATGATTACCTTGTCGGAGGCTTCTTCGTAGCTCAGCATTCGACGGCTCCAATCAGCTCGTTGATGTCGGAGACGCCCTGCTCGGCCGCCCAGGCGGCCAGGCCGTCGACGATCTTCTCGGCGGCGCAGGGGTCATAGAAGTTCGCGGTGCCCACCGTGACGGAGGTGGCGCCGGCCAGGATCATCTCGGCCGCGTCCTCCCAGGTGGCGACGCCGCCCATGCCGTTGATCGGGATCTTGACGGCGTTGGCCGCCTCCCAGACCATGCGCACGGCGATGGCGTGGACGGCGGGGCCGGAGACGCCGCCGGTGGGCTTGGAGAGCATGCTCTTGCGCGTGTGGACGTTCAGGCGCATGCCGTTGATGGTGTTGATGAGGCACAGGGCGTCGGCGCCTGCCGCCTCGAGCGAGCGGGCGATCTCGGGCACGCGCACGGGCGCCATCTTGACGAGCAGGGGGCGCTTCACGCGGTCGCGCACGGCGCCCACGACCTCGGCCGCCGACTCGGGGGTCCCGCCGACCAGGGCGCCGCCGCGCGCGATGTTCGGGCAGGAGATGTTGAGCTCCACGCCGGCGCACCAGGGGGCGAGCTCCTCGATCTTCTCGACGGCGGCGACGTACTCCTCGACGGAGTGGCCGGCCGCCTGAAGGATGACCTGGCAGCCGCGCCGCTGAAGCCCCTGCAGGTACTCGCCGTACGAGGCGAGCATGCCGGCCACGCCGGGGTTGGCGAGGCCGACGGTGTTCATCATGCCCGAGGGGACCTCGCACATGCGGGGCTCGGGGTTGCCGAGCCACGGCTCGGCCGAGCAGCCCTTCGTCGTGATCGCGCCCAGGCGCGCCACGTCGAAGAAGCCCTCGAACTGCCAGCCGAAACCGAAGGTGCCGGAGGCGGTGTTCACGGGGTTGCTCATCTTGACGCCGCCGAGGTCGACGGCCATGGAGACGTTCTTCTCGGCCATTACCACGCCACCTCCTCGGCGTCGAAGACGGGGCCGTACATGCAGCAGGACTTGAAGGTGCCGTCGGCCATGGAGACGTTGCAGGTGTTGCACGCGCCGAACGCGCAGGACATCATCCGCTCCATGGACACCTGGCAAGAAACGCCGGCCTCGCGGCAGATGGCGGCGACGCCGCGCATCATGACCTGCGGGCCGCAGGTGTAGACGGTGTCGTACTCGCGCTCGGAGAGAAGCACGCGCAGGGCGTCGGTGGTGAACCCCTTGCCGCCGGCCGAGCCGTCGTCGGTCATGAACACGGCCTGGCCCGCGCCGAGCTCGCGCAGTCGATCGACGCCCCAGAGCCGGCTCGCGGTCTGGGCGCCGAGGACGCCGTCGAACGCGACGCCGTTCTTGGCGAGAAGCCCCGCCGCGGCCACGGCGGGAGGCGCGCCCACGCCGCCGCCGACGACGACCGAGCGGCCCTGGCCCTCGCGCACCGCCCAGCCGTTGCCGGAGGGGCCGAGGACCGAGGAGGAGTCGCCCGCGGCCATGCGGGTGAGGGCCCGCGTGGCGTCGCCCACCACGGCGTAGACGATCTCGACCGTGCCGGCGCTTGCGTCCGCCGAGGCGAACGAGAGCGGCACGCGCAGGATCTGCTTGGCGCCCGGGACGAGGAAGTTCATGAACTGCCCGGGCGCGAGCGACGCGGCGAGCTCAGGCGCCGAGAAGACCATGCGCCAGATGCCGTCGCCCACGGCGGCGTTCTCGGCGACCGTGAAGACGTGCTCGCGCACGTTGGACTTGAGGATCATCGCCGGCCCCTAGTTCTGCGGGGTCACGGCGCCGTCGGTGAGCGTGCGCTTGCCGCCCACGAAGACGTCGGTCGCCACGCCGGTGAGCCTCTTGCCGAGCCATGCGGAGTTCTTGGAGCGGCTCTGCAGGTAGTCGGGCGTGATCTCGACGGTCTTGGCGGGGTCGATGAGGGTGAGGTCGGCCACGGAGCCCTCGGACACGGTGACGGGCTCGAGGCGAAGCACGCGGCGCGGGTTCACGGCCATGACCTCGACGAGGCGCGCCCAGCTCATCTTGCCGGTGGCCACGAGGTTCTGGACCATGAGGGGCAGCGAGGTCTCGAGGCCCACGATGCCGAAGAAGCTGATCTCCCACTCGCAGTCCTTCTCGTGCGGGGCGTGCGGCGCGTGGTCGGTGACGACGCAGTCGACCGAGCCGTCGAGCACGCCCTCGCGCAGCGCGGCGGCGTCGGCGGCCGTGCGCAGGGGCGGGTTCATCTTGAGGTTCGTGTCGTAGGTGTCGGTGATGTCGTCCTCGCAGAGGAACAGGTGGTGCGGGGTGACCTCGCAGGTCACGGGCAGGCCGTCGGCCTTGGCGGCGCGCACGAGGTCGAGGCCCTTCTTCGTGGAGATGTGGCAGATGTGCAGCGGGCACTTGGTGAGACGGACGAGCTCGATGTCGCGGTAGATCTCGAGCTCCTCGGCGAGCGCCGGCCAGCCGAACATGCCCAGGCGCGTGGAGGCGCGGCCCTCGTTGATGACGCCGTGGCCCGAGAGCGACTCGATCTCGCAGTGCGCGAGCGCGACGCGGTCGAACTGGGCGATGTACTCCATGCAGGTGCGCATCATGCCGGCGGACTGCACGCCGTGGCCGTCGTCGGAGAAGGCCGCGGCGCCGGCGTAGGCCATGTCGCCGATCTCGGCAAGCGACTCGCCCTTCTCGCCGCGCGTCATGGCGCCGATGGGGCGCACGTGGCACAGGCCGCAGGCGTCGCCGCGCTCGATCTGGTAGCGGATCTCGGCGCCCGTGTCGGTCACGGGGTCGGTGTTGGGCATGGTGGCCACGTCGGTGAAGCCGCCGTGGACGGCCGCGGCGGAGCCCGTCTCGATGGTCTCCTTGTACTCGAAGCCGGGGTCGCGGAAGTGGACGTGCATGTCCACGAGGCCGGGCACGAGGTACTTGTCGTGCGCGTCGATGACGGTCGCGCCCTCGGGGGCCTCGAGCGCCTCGGCGACTGCGGCGACCTTGTCGCCCTCGATCAAGACGTCGCGGAAGCCGTCGAGCCCGACCTGCGGGTCGACGACGTGGGCGCCCTTAAGCAGAAATGCCATTGTTCTCTCCTCCCAGCAGCAGGTACATCTCGGCCATGCGGGTGAGCACGCCGGCGTTGACCTGGGTCAGAATCCTCGAGCGCGCGCAGTCGGCGACGTCGGCGTTGATCTCCATGCCGCGGTTCATCGGGCCCGGGTGGCAGATGATCGCGTTGGGCTTCATGCGGTCAACGCGGCTCATGTCGAGGCCCCAGAGGCGGTTGTACTCGCGGCGCGACGGGATCGAGGCGCCCTCCATGCGCTCGAGCTGGACGCGCAGCATGTAGACGACGTCCATCTCGGGGATCACGGAGTCGAAGTCGGAGGTCTGGGGCACGCCGTAGTAGTCGGGGTCGTCGACCTGGAAGGTCGGCGGGCCGACGAGCGTGACCTCGGCGCCCACGGTCTTGAGCGCGGGCACGAGCGAGCCGCACACGCGGCTGTGCGAGAGGTCGCCGACGATGGCGACCTTGAGGCCGTCGAGGTGGCCGAAGTGCTTGCGGATGGTGTAGAGGTCCAGCATGGCCTGGGTCGGGTGCTGGTGCTTGCCGTCGCCGGCGTTGATGACGATGGCGTCGGTGTGCTCGGTGATCTTCTGCGGGGTGCCCGCGAGCTTGGCGCGGCAGACGAACATGTCGACGTTCATGGCGTCGATCGTCTGGATGGTGTCGGCGAGCGACTCGCCCTTGACGACCGAGGAGGTGGCCCCGCCCATGGAGAGGGAGTCGGCCGAGAGGCGCTTCTCCGCGAGCTCGAAGGACGACTTCGTGCGGGTGGAGGGCTCGAGGAAGAGGTTCACGATCGTGCGGCCGCGGAGCGCCGGGACCTTCTTGATCGCGCGGTTGTTCACGTCCTCGAACGCGCGGGCGGTGTCCAGGATCTGGTAGATGTCGTCCTGGGTAAGGCTCGTGGTGTCGATCAGGTGCTTGACAGAGAGCATTTAGTTCGCACCTCCGTTGTGCTTGCTCGGCTTGGTCCAGATCTCGACGGACGTCGTGTCGTCGCTGGGCTTGATGTTCACGCGGACGTCCTCGTCGCGGCTGGAGGGGACGTTCTTGCCCACGTAGTCGGCGCGGATGGGCAGCTCGCGGTGGCCGCGGTCGACCATGACGGCGAGCTGCACGGTCTTCGGGCGGCCGTAGTCGATGAGGGCGTCCAGCGCGGAGCGGATGGTGCGGCCCGTGTAGAGCACGTCGTCGACGAGGACGATGTCGTGGTCGTCGACGTTGAACGGGATGTTCGTGCTGTGGAGCACCGGCGCGATCATGCGGCTGACGTCGTCGCGGTAGAAGCTGATGTCGAGCGTGCCCACCGGCGGGCGGACCCCCTCGATCTTCTCGATCTCGTCGGCGAGCAGCGGCGCGATGACGGCTCCCCTGCTCACGATGCCGACGATGCCGATGCCCTCGGCGCCCTCGTTGCGCTCGATGACCTCGTGGGCGATGCGCGTGAGCGCGCGGCCCATAGCCTGCTCGTCCATGATCTGGGCTTTGAGCTTGGCCTCCTCCATGGGACTCCCTTCGACAAAAAAGATGCCCTGACCGTGAGCGCGGGCCAGGACATCAGCTGAGTCTATGGGAATGCCCGGGTCCCGGGCGTGTCTCACCTTGCTGGTCTCTCGTACCGCGCTTTAAAGGTTCGCTGGCTACGATACGCCTGGGCAGGCAAAGTGGCAAGGGTTAAACCGCGGAAGCGGGCCGGCAAGAGGCGCGAGCGTGCCTCTTCCCTACTTGAACTGGTTCTCGTACGCCTCGAGGACCTCGGCCGAGGGGCCGTCCATGCGCTGCTCGCCCTTCTCGATCCAGACGCAGCGGTCGCAGATCTGCGCGACCTGCTCCATGGAGTGGCTCACGAAGAGGACCGTGACCTTGCCGGAGTCGATGAACGACCGGATGCGCCTGAGGCACTTCTCCTGGAAGAAGACGTCGCCGACGGAGAGCGTCTCGTCGACGATGAGCAGGTCGGGCTCCGTGACGGTGGCGATGGCGAACGCGATGCGCGCGACCATGCCGCTCGAGTAGTTCTTAAGGGGCATCTCGAGGAAGTCCTGGAGCTCGGCGAAGTCGACGATGTCCTGCAGGTGCTCGTCGATGAAGTCGTGCGAGTAGCCGAGAAGGGCGCCGTTGAGGTAGATGTTCTCGAGCGCCGTGAGCTCGGGGTCGAAGCCCGCGCCGAGCTCGATCAGGGGCGCGATGTTGCCGTGGACCTTGATCGTGCCCTCGGAGGGGTCGAGGACGCCGGCGATGCACTTGAGCATCGTGGACTTGCCGGAGCCGTTCGTGCCCACGAGGCCGACGATCTCGCCGCGCCTGACCTTGAACGAGATGTGGTTGAGCGCACGGAACTCCTTGAAGAAGAGCTCGTGCTTCATGGCCTTGATGAAGTACTCCTTGAGGTTGGTGAGCACCTCGGAGGCCATGTTGAAGATCATCGAGACGTCCTCGACCTCGATCGAGTACTCCTCGTCGGGAGTCGCGGGCAAAGAGTAGTAGGCCACGGTGGTACGCCTTCCCTAGATGTAGAGGATGAACTTGTGCTCGGTCTTCTTGAAGACGAGGATGCCGGCGATGAGCGCGACGACGGCCCAGACCGCGCAGAGCAGAAGGCACATGCGGGAAGGCGTCGACTGGTACACGATCGCGCTGCGCATGACCTCGAGGTAATTGAACATCGGGTTGATCTTCACGACGGTGATGACGAAGGAGGGCACCTCGGGGTTGTCGGTGAGGAGCTTCAGGCTCCAGAAGATCGGGGTGAGGTAGGTCCATGCGGTGAGAAGCACGCTCCACAGGTGCAGCATGTCCCGGAAGAAGACCGCGAGGGCGCCGATGAGCATGCCGATGCCGATGCAGAAGACCATGAGGGTCGCGATGGCGTAGAGCATCCACGCCATGTGGTAGGTGGGGGCGATCCGGAAGAACGCCATGACGACGGCGACGGCGATAAGGCTGAACAGGAAGTTGACCACGGCCGAGAAGACCTTCTGCACCGGGAAAACCCATCGGTCGATCTTGACCTTCTTAAGAAGCGAGGCCGCGCCGATGATGGAGTTGAGGCCGCCGTTGGTGGCCTCGCTCATGAGCTGGAAGGTGATGTTGCCGACGATCAGGTAAAGCGGGTAGTTGACGACGTCGCCGCTCTTGAAGACGTACTGGAAGACGAAGCTCATGATGACCATCATGAGCAGCGGGTTGAGGACGCTCCACACGACGCCGAGGACGCTGCGGCGGTAGCGCAGCTTGAAGTCCTTCGTGACGAGCTGCTGGAGAATGAAGACGTCCTTCGAGAAGCGGCCCCTGACGTGGGCCTTCGCGAGGGACTTGGAATCGCTGGATGCTTGAGCCAAGGTTCCTCCCAAAAGGGAACTCGACAATAGGTCGGTATTCGTTCGGGGAAAAATGCTAACACAGGGCGCAGCGCCCCACGTAAAAAGCCGTAAAGACCTCGCAGTTCGATAAGAAAAAACCCGGCTGATGCCGGGTTTGAAAGTTCTGGCTCCCCGGGCAGGATTCGAACCTGCGACACGCTGATTAACAGTCAGCTGCGCTACCACTGCGCCACCGGGGAATATGTTCTGCGCTGCCTTCGCGCAAGAAAGAACTATACGCACATTGCCCCGACAGCGCAACCCAAAATCTCAAAAAAATTTGGGCGAATTAAGAACGTGCAGGTCAGGAGCCGATAAAGGCGGAAATTAAGGCCGTGCGGCCCGCATCGTCGATGACCCAGGACCCGTTCTGTTTGGACAGGGTCACGTCCGCGGAGCGTGATTCCAGCGAGGCCGCGTGGACGCAGTCGAGAAGCGCGGCCCCGGCCGTCGCGTACAGCGAGCTCTCGTCCGGGTGCCCGCCGTCCTCGAGCGTCTGCGACGTGTAGGCCTCGTTGAGGGCGTCGAGGACCGCGCTAAGCGAGCGGCACCGCAGCGTGACGCCCGCCGTCGCCGCCTCGCCGTCGAAGGCGACCTCGCCGACCTCCCAGGAGCAGCCGTCGAAGAAGGCGCCGAGAAAATCGTCGCCCGAGACGCCGAGCTTCTCGACGCCCGCCAGGGAATCGCCGAGAAGGTCTGCGGCGGAGAGGGTCGTGAGCTGCGTGAGCTCCGCGTCGACGGAGTCGCGCACGGCCTGACGGTCGCCCTCGGAGTCGCCGCAGCCGGAAAGCGCGACGGCCGAGAGCGCGCAGGCGCCGGCGGCCGAGGCGGCAAGGCGCAGCGCCGCGCGCCGGCTCAGCGCCGCCTCGGCGAGGGCCGCGCCCCTCATCGCTCCCCCGCCCCGTCGAGGCCGAGAAGCGCGGCCGCGTTGTCGCGCGCCACGGAGGCGCGAAGGTCCTCGGGAAGCGCGGACTCGAGCTTCTTGCCAAGGCCCACGGCGAGCTCAAGCGGGGTGAACGGGAAGTCCGAGGCATAGAGCAGGTGCGTCGGGTCGGCGAGGCCGAGCACGTTGGCGAGCTGCTTGGGCACGACCGTGCCGGCAAGGTCGAAGTAGAGGCGCTTAAGCGACGCCTCCACGTCGAGGCCGCGGCCCGGGGCGAGCATCTCGGACATCGGCGCGATGCGGTCGCAGATGATGGGCAGGTAGGCGCCCGCGTGCGGCACGACCCACTTGATGCGCGGATAGCGGTCGGGCACGCCCGCGACCACCATGTTGACGACGGCGCGGCAGGTATCGAAGAAGAACTCCATCATGGGGTAGGGAACGCTCTCGCACACGCCGGAGGGGATGGCCGCCGGCGCGGTGGGGTGGATGAGCACCACCGCCCCGAGCTCGTCGAGCTTCTCCATAAGCGGCTCGAGGCGGCTGTCGCCGAGATAGGCGCCGCGCGCGTTCGTGGGGAGGCAGAAGCCCTTGCAGCCGGCGAGGGCGGCGCAGCGGCCGGCCTCGCGCGCGGCGGCGTCGACGTCGGGCACGGGCAGGCAGCCGAGGAACGCGAGGCTCTGAGGGTGCTCGCGGGAGGCCTGGGAGCCGAAGTCGTTGCAGGCGGCGGCGACCTCGGCCGCCTCGGCGTCGTCGCCCATGTGAACGTGCGGCGAGGAGACGCTCATCACGGAGAAGTCGACGCCGAGCTCGGCCATCGCCGCCAGGTGGGCCTCGACGGACCAGTCCGGGATCGGGAAGCCCCCGTCAAGCGTCTTCAGGCCGTGCCTTTCCAGAAGCTCCCGGTACGCGGGCGGCAGATAGTGAGCGTGGACGTCGATTTTTCCCATGGGTCCCCTTTCGGCGAAATTGAATAGAGGAATTATAGGCAAGCTCTCCGCAGACCGTGCGACAAAGTGTCGCCACGCACCGGGAATCGCCTTGCCGAAAGATGGCGGGCACGGCGATCGCCTTAAAGAGAAAGACCCCGGCCGAGGCCGGGGTCCGATGCAGCAGGCTAGTCCTCCATGTAATCCTTCAGGCGGCCGGAGCGGCTCGGGTGGCGGAGCTTGGCCAGGGTCTTGCTCTCGATCTGGCGGATGCGCTCGCGCGTGACGCCGAACTCGCGGCCGACCTCCTCGAGGGTGCGCGGGTGGCCGTCCTCGAGGCCGAAGCGGAACTTGATGACCTTGCGCTCACGGTCGGCGAGAGAATCGAGCACCTGGTCGAGCTGCTCGCGCAGCATGGAGTCGGAGGCCGCCTCGGGGGGCGCGACCGCGCTCGAGTCCTCGATGAAGTCGCCGAGCTGGGAGTCCTCCTCCTCGCCGATGGGGGTCTCGAGCGAGACGGGCTCCTGGGAGATCTTCTGGATCTCGCGCACGCGGTCCGGGCTCATGCCCATCTCCTTGCCGATCTCCTCGGGGGTCGGGTCCCGGCCGAGGTCCTGGAGCAGCTGGCGCTGGACGCGGATAAGCTTGTTGATGGTCTCGACCATGTGGACCGGGATGCGGATGGTGCGGGCCTGGTCGGCGATGGCGCGGGTGATGGCCTGGCGGATCCACCACGTGGCGTAGGTGGAGAACTTGAAGCCCTTGGTGTAGTCGAACTTCTCGACGGCGCGGATAAGGCCGAGGTTGCCCTCCTGGATGAGGTCGAGGAACAGCATGCCGCGGCCGACGTAGCGCTTGGCGATGGAGACCACGAGGCGCAGGTTCGCGGAGATGAGCTGCTGCTTGGCGTCGAGGCCGACCGCCTCGACGCGCATGAGGCGGCGCTGCTCGGAGCGGGTAAGCTCGATCTCGCCGGCCTCGGCGGCCTCGAGCTTCTCGGTCGCCTCGGTGCCGGCCTCGATCTTCATGGCCAGGTTCACCTCTTCGGAGGCGGTGAGAAGGTCGACCTTGCCGATCTCCTTAAGATACATGCGGACCGGGTCGCCGGTGAGCATGACGGTGGAGGTGTCGGTGCGGCGGGCGCGGGCGCGGCTCGAGCGCTTGGGCTTGGACGCCTTGGCCTTGGGGACCGAGCGGAGGGCCTCCTTGACCGCCTTGGCCTCGTTGACCGCCTCGGCGTCGCGGTCCTCGTCGTCGAAGCCGTCGTCGTCGGAGTCGTCGTCATCCTCGTCGTCATCGTCATCGTCGTCGTCCGCGAAGTCGTCGGCGCCGGAGCCGTCGGAAGACGAGTACCCCTGGGAGGCGTCCCCCTCGGACTCGACCACCTCGACGCCCTTGGAGCGGAGGCTCTCGTAGACGTCGTCGAGCTCGTCGCCGTCGACGTCGATCTCCTGCAGGGCGAGCTGGACGTCGTCCTCGGAGACGCTTCCGTCCTTGGCGTCGCCCACGAGGTCCTCGACGACCTTCTCGAGCTCGTCGGAGAGCCTGACCTCGTCCTTGGTCTTCTTTGCTGCCACGTATATCCCTTCGACGCATGAACTTTCTTACTATACCCGAATATCAATCGAATGAACTCGATGAGAGGCGATTTCGCAGCTCGTTCGCACGGGCCTGGAGGCTCGTGGCCTCGGCGAAGAGCTCGCGGGCCTGCTCGTCGGGGATGCCGCTCCCCTGGCGCAGGCGGCCGCGGATCTGCCGGATCCGCCTGCGGCACGAGAAGAACTCGAGGGTGTCGACGATGAGCTCGAGCTTCTCGGCGTCCCCCATGCCCTCCTCGCCCATGACGCGGCCGCCGGAAAGAACCTGCGGGGCGGACGGCTCCACGGCCGTCGCCGCGGCCACCACCTCGGCAGGGGTCGCCCCGTCGGGGGTGGAGAGCATGGCCCAGGCCATCGCCTCGTGGCGGGAGTCGGCCCACTGGATGTCCGCCAGGCGCCCGCCCAGGGCCTTGACCTCGTCCGGCCTCGCGGCGAGCGCGCAGAGGAGCTCGCGTTCGGAGACGAGCTGGCGCCGCTCGTCCTCCGAGACCCCGCGCGCGTCGGGCGCGGCGAGGCCCGCAGGAGCCGGCGACGGGGCCGGCGGGGCGTCGTAGTAGCCGTCCGCATAGGCCTCGTCGGGCACGTAGCCGTAGGCGTCCGCCGGCACCTCGTCGGCCCCGTCGTCCCACGTCGAGAAGCCCCGGCCCGACGACGCCGACGGCGCCGACGCGCGCGCCGCGCCGCCGGAGGGCCGGCCCGCGGAGGCAGATCGGCGCCCCGGCGCGGAGGCGTCCTGGTCCTTGGGAAGCGGGGCCTCCCGGATGGCGCGCTTGACGTCCTCCGCGTCCATGGAGAGAAGGTCGGCGAGCCGCGCCGCGTACTCGGGCATGAGCACCGACTTCTTGAGCGGCGCGAGCACGCGCGCCATCGACTCCAGGGCCGCCACGCGCTGGCCGGGGACGCCCGTCTGGACGCCCTCGAGGCGCTTGTCGAAGACGAAGTCCATGAGGGGGCGGGCCGCATCGAGAATGGCGCGCAGCTCGGAGGCCGGGTGGGCGGCGAGGAACTCCATGGGGTCCTGGTTGTCCGGCAAGACGACGCAGCGCAGCTCGGCCGAGGTCTTGTCGATGAACTGGACGGCGCGCTCCGCCGCCCGCTGGCCCGCCGCGTCGCCGTCGAACATGCAGACGATCCGGTTCACCCGCTGGCGCTCCATCAGCTTGATGTGGTCGAGCCTGAAGGCCGTGCCCAGGGCGGCCACCGCGTTGGTGAAGCCGTTCTCGTGCATGGCGATGACGTCGGTATAGCCCTCGCAGACGACCGCCTCGCCGGTGGCGGCCATCGTCTCCTTGGCCCTGTCGTACGCGAAGAGGTGCTTGCCCTTGTTGAACACGGCGGTGTCGCGGGTGTTCACGTACTTGGCCGTGTCCTTCTTCGCGCCGATGACGCGGCCGCCGAACGCGATCGTGCGGCCCATCTCGTCGTTGATCGGGAACATGACCCGCTCGTAGAAGCGGTCCGAGGGCCTCCCGTTGCGGTCGAGGGCGAGGTCGGCGGCGATCATCTCGGCGGGAGAGAAGCCCTTCTGCCGCAGCTCGCGCACGAGCGCGCCGCGGCCCGGCGCGTAGCCGAGCCCCCAGCGGCGGCAGACGTCTCCGCCGAAGCCGCGCGACGCGAAGTAGGCGCGCGCGGCGTCCGGCCCCTCGCCGCGCCCGCGCATGAGCATGGTCGCGTAGAAGGCCTGCGCCTCCGAGAGGCAGTCGATGAGGCGGTTGCGCTTGGGGCCGCGGCGGCCCCCGCGCTCCTCCGCGAGCTCGATGCCCGCGCGGTCGGCCAGGTAGCGGATGGCGTCCGGGAACTCCAGGTTCTCGCGCTTCTGCACGTAGCTGAAGACGTCGCCCCCCTCGCCGCAGCCGAAGCAGTGCCACAGGCCCGTGCCCGGGTTGACCTTGAAGGAGGGGCTCTTCTCGCCATGGAAGGGGCAGCAGCCCCAGAACTCCTGGCCTCGCTGGCGCAGCTCGACCGTCTCGGCCACGAGCTGCACGAAATCGGTCGCCTGGCGGACCTTCTCCTTGTCCTCGTCGGTGATCAAGCCGTCCCTCCCCTCCTCGTGGTCCTACAGGGAAATCCCCTGGTCGCCGAACGTGCGGGCGACCCAATCGATGTTGCCCAGCACCGTCGCCCTGAGCTCGTCGAGCGACGCGAACGGGCGCGAGTCGCGCAGCCACCGCATAAAGAGGCACGCGACCTCAGAGCCGTAGAGGTCCCCGGAAAAGCCGAGCAGGTTCGCCTCCAGGAAGGCCGGGGCGCCCTCTGAGCCGCCGAACGTGGGCGGCGCCCCGACGTTGACCGCCGCGGGGAAGGCACGGATGTCCCGGCCGCCCAGCGGCACGCAGAGCGCGGCGTAGACGCCCTGCTCAGGCAGGCAGTCGACGGCGTCGAGCTCGATGTTGGCCGTGGGAAAGCCGAAGGCCGAGCCCTCGCCGCGGCCGTGGGCGACGCGCCCGACGACGCGGTGCGGCCGGGACAGCAGCCCCGCCGCGCGCTCGACGCGACCCTCGCGCACGAGGCCGCGGATGCGCGTGGCGCTCACCGGGGCGCCGCCGCTGGAAAGAAGGTCGACGCCGACGACGCCGAAGCCGTGGTCGCGGCCCAGCTCCGAGAGGGCACCCACCGTCCCGGCGCCCTTCGCGCCGAGGCGGAAATCGGAGCCCACGACAAGGCACGCGGGGTCGAGGACCTCGCGAAGGGCATGCGCCGCGAACTCCTCGTAGGTGAGGGAGGCGAACGCCTTGTCGAAGTCGAAGACGACGACCGTGCGGACGCCGGAAGCCAATATGAGGGCCACGCGGTCCTCGACGTGAAGAAGCCTCGACGAGGGAAGCGGGTCCCCGAGGACGTCGGCCGGGTCGGGAGAGAAGGTCACGGCCACGGCGCGGGCGCCGCGCGCGGACGCCTCCCGCCGAGCCCGGGCGAGAAGCTCCCGGTGCCCCAGGTGCACCCCGTCGAAGGCTCCGACGGCGCAGACGCACGCCTCGCCGGCATCGACGTCCTCGCCGAAGACCGACCCGGCGGCCCGCCCGCCGAAGGCGGAGAAGCGCCGGGCGGGGCAAGGCACGGCCCCGAGGCGCTCAGCGCGGACGAGCTCCGCCGCGCGCCCGGGCGAGAGGGGCGCGTCCGGCCCGTATGCGAGCAGCTCGCCCCGGAGCATCAGCGAACCCCCTCGATGGCCTGCGGGAAATTGACGGAGCAGGCGAGCTCGAGGCCGCGCCGCTCCCAGACGCCCACCAGGGCATGGTCCCACACGAGGGCGACCTTCTCGCCGGGCCTCGGCTCGCGGGGGCCGCCCTCGGCGACCACGTGCCCGACCTCGATCCTCCTGCCGCACGAGATGTCGGCTATCTCCTCGACGGCGACGTCGCGCACGGGCAGCCCCAGGGCAAAGACGGGGTCGAGCAGGCGCCCCTCGGCCGCGGCCATGCCGCGCTCGGAGAGCTCGTCGAGGTCGACGCAGTCGGACAGCCTGACCGAGCCGGCCGCCGTGCGCTCGAGCCCGCACAGGTGGGCATGCGTCCCCGCGGAAAGCCCGAGGTCGCGCGCGATGCTGCGGATATAGGTACCCTTCGACACGTCGAAGTCGCAGGTCCACACCAGGGGTGAGGCCTCAGTCCCCTCCCCCTCGACGTCGATGAGCTCGGCCGCGTGGACGGTCACGCGGCGGGGCTCGAGCTCGACCTGCTTGCCCTCCCGGGCGAGCGCATAGGCTCGCCGGCCCCCGACGCTGATCGCGGAGTAGGCGGGCGGCATCTGGTCGAAGGTGCCGACGAGCGAAGAGAGGCGCTCCCGCGCGAAGTCGGGGTCGGCCAGGCGCGCCGGCACCTCGGACGCGGCCACGACCGTGCCCTCCGCGTCGTCGGTGTCGGTCTGCGAGCCGAACTCGACGCGCGCCCTATAGGCCTTGCGGTCGAGGGTGAGAAGCCCGAGGAGCTTGGTCGCCTGGCCGATGCCGACGACGAGCACGCCCGTGGCCGCCGGGTCGAGCGTTCCGGCGTGGCCGACGCGCTTCTCGCCGACGGCGCGACGGACGCGCGAGACGACGTCGTGGCTGGTCAGCCCCAGAGGCTTGTTAACGGCGATGAGCGCGTTCACCGCGCTCGGGCCGCGCCTCAACGGGCCGCCCCCGCGACGGCGTCGGACGCCTCGAAGAGCGCGTGGATCTTCGGGAGCGCCGCGGAGAGCGCGTCGTCGATGGTCCCCTCGACGGTGAAGCCGGCCGCGGCCTTGTGGCCGCCGCCGCCGAGCTCGCGGGCGATCCCGGAGATGTCGAGGCCGCACTTAGAGCGAAGGTTGCCGCGGACCTTGCCGCCCGGGACCTCCTTGAGGAAGAGCGCCACCTGCGTCCCGTCGACGCAGCGAACGAGGTCGATGAGGCCGTCGCACTCCGCGATGGGCACCTCGTTGGCCTTGAAGTCGGCGGTGGTGGCGTAGCTGTACGAGAGCCTGCCCTGCTCGAAGGTCGAGATGCGGGCCATGACCACGGCGCACAGGTGGATGTAGGAAAGACGGTCGCTCTGGTAGACGTGCAGGGCGACCTCGGAGGGAGAGGCGCCCGCGTCGACGAGCAGGCTCGCCGCCTCGAAGGCCTCGCCGTCGGCGTTCTGGTACTGGAAACGCCCCGTGTCGGTGACGATGGCGCACAGCAGGCACTGCGCCATCGACGGGGTGATCGCGACGCCCAGGTGCAGGGCGAACTCGGTCACGATGACGCCCGCCGCGGCGGCGTCGGTGCGGACGACGCCCGCGTCCCAGAAACGCTCCGAGCACGGGTGGTGGTCCAGCACGGCGACCGCGCGCGAGCGCTCGAGAACCGCCGCGGCCTCGTTCAGCCGCGAGGCCTGCGAGAGGTCGACGCAGATGAAGAGGTCGGGCGAGCCGTCGTAGGAGGCGGCGGGCACGAAGCGGTCGGTTCCGGGCAGGAAGAGGTACGTGCGGGGCACGACGTCGTCGTCGGGCAGCAGGCACGTGACCTTCTTCCCCTCCCAGCGGCCCTCGATGAGCTCGGCCAGGGCCAGGCACGAGCCGATAGCGTCGCCGTCCGGCGACGTGTGCGCGCAGACGGCGATGGTTTCGGCCCCGTCGATGAGGGCGGAGACGCGGTCGAACTCCTCGGCCTCCCCGCCCATGTTGGACATAAGAACCACGGTGAAGCGCCTACTCCTCCGCCTCGGGAGCCTCGGGGTCCCCCTCGGGCTCGATGGGATAACCGAACTCGTCCTTCTCGACCCCGATGGTCGGGGGGACGACCTCGAGGGCGCGCGCGATGCGCTCGGCCTCGTCGGTCGAGGTGTCGATGCGGAAGTCGAGCTCGGGCGTCACGCGCCACTGGAGCGCGCGGCCGAGCAGGCTGCGGATGCGGCCCTTGGCGCGGCCGAGCGCGCCCTCGACCTCCTCGTAGCGGTCCGCCTCGCAGGTGACGAACGCGCGCATGAAGGACTTGTCGACCGAGACCTCCACGCCCGTCACGGTGACGAGCGCGAGGTCGGGGTCGGAGATCTCGAACAGCAGGATGTTGGCGAGCTTCTCGCGCGCCTGCTCGTTGACCCTGCGGGAATTGCGGTTCTGCTTCATCGGCTACTCCGTACGCGCGACCTGGTCGATGCGGTAGGCCTCGATCTGGTCGCCGGGCTTGACGTCCTGGAAGTTCTCGAGGCCGATGCCGCCCTCCATGCCGCCGCGCAGGCTCTTGGCCTCGTCCTTGTAGTGGCGCATGGACGCGATCTTGCCGTTG